>JAWWBD010000154.1:0-7096 GCA_033721115.1 Woeseiaceae bacterium
CGAGGTAGCCGGCACCGCCTCCGATCAGCAATCGTTCGCGAACCTGGTAGGTCGTCCAGAAGGACAGGTTGTGCCGGGGCGCATCGTTCAGGCTGCTGCCCTCGGGCGCGGCGCCGGTCGCGGCATCGACGACCTCGCCGTCGAGATGCGTATAGCCGGCCATAAGCTGCCAGTTGTCCGCGAGATAGCCGGACACATCGAAGGAAAGGCCGCGTATGCGTTGCTCGCCGGCCAGTACATTGAGGCCGGTATTGTCCGGATCCGGCACCCGGGCATTCTCCTTCGTGATCTGGAACAGCGCGGCACTCACCTTCAGCCGGTCTTCGGCAAGGGCCCATTTCGTCCCGATTTCCACGCTTTCGTTTTCCTCCGGGTCCAGCCCCTGGTTACCGAGGCCGAGCGCGCGGCCGGTCGTTATGAAGGACAGCCCCTCGGCAGACGGGTTGAAGGACGTGCCCCAGGACAGGTACACGGTGCCGTTCTCGGCGGGCTTGTAGACGACGGCCGTGCGATAACTCAGTACGTTGTCGACCTGGTCGATGGCTTCGGTGCCGGCCTCGCTCGGGCCGGAAAACGGTGTCGCCGGCCCGTCGAAGCGCTCGGCATCGTAGTCGGTGTCGAAACGGTCCCAGCGGAGCCCGGCGACGAGCTGCCAGCGATTGTTCAGCTTCAGGGTGTCGAGCAGGTAGACGCCGGCACTGGTAGATACCGTGTCGGCACTGACACGAGGGGCGACACTGTCGGCCGAGAAGGCGGTGTCCCACACCGGGTCGAGCAGGTTCGTGCCCGGCACGCCAATGCCGATGCCGAAGGTCGGTTCGGAGGATTCCCGGCCCGCTTCCAGGCCGGCAACGAGCGCGTGCTCGACCCCGCCCGCCGCAAACCTGATCGTCGCGTTGCCCTGCGCGAACAGCATCGCTTCGTCGCTGTCGCCGATGAAAACGTGGCGGTCGATCGTGATGTCCTCCGGCGGCGTATCCGCAGGCACCGATGCGGGGATGAGCGGCTCGGTGAGCCTCGAGTCCCGCCTGTACCTCGCGTAGCGAAACTGGCCGCTGAAGTCGACGGATTCGCTCGCCGCGTGGGTGAGGTTCGCGGTCAGTATATCCGCCGCGGTATCGAGATAATCGCTGCCGAAGCCGTAGAAGTTGTCGCGCGGGACGGCGGCCGGCTTGCTGCCGAACCAGGGCAGGCCGTAGTCGGGTACGTTGTCTGCGGCCTGGTGCATGTAGGAGAGCGTCAGCCGGGTGGCGGAGCCCAGGCCGAGCGCGAGGCTCGTCGCGAAGCCGTATTTTTCGGTTTCGACGGCGTCCCGATCCGCCACCTCGGCACGGTGGGCCATCAGGTTCACGCGCAGCGCCGCGGCCTCGCCGAGAGGCCGGTTGGCGTCGACCGTGCCGCGCAGGGTGGACGCGCTGCCGATATTGACGTTCAGGGCCGTGCGGGCTTCGCGGGTCGGCGTCTTCGATACCTGGTTGATGACTCCGCCCGTGGAACCCCGGCCGAACAGCATCGAGGAGGGACCCATCAACACCTCGATGCTCTGCAGGTTGAACGGGTCGCGCGGGTAGCTGCCGAAGTCGCGAATCCCGTCCAGGAACATGTCATTGCGTGACGAGAAACCGCGGATGCTGGGATTGTTGCCCTGCCAGCTGAATTCGCCCGCCCCCAGCGTGATCCCCGGCACCGTACGCAGCGCCGCATTGAGCGAGTCGACGCCGCGCTCCCGCAACAGCTCTGCCGAGAGCGTGGCAATGGACTGTGGCGTGTTCAGGAGCGGTTCCGTCAGCTTGGAGATCGACACGTCGTTGCGCGTGAAGTCACGCTGGCGAGCGACGACCACGACCTCGTCGAGAGATTCATCGGCCGCGCGGCGCGTGTGCGTGTCCGCATACGCGGCATTCACCGGGATCGTGAGGGTTGCGACGGCGCCGGCACAGGCGCAGGTGACTGCGTGTGCCAGCGCTGTTCTCTTCGACTGCCTCGGTCCGGCAAGTGGAAATCCTGCTCGTTGCATCATGAATGGTGCTCTTGTCCTCGGTGGCTGCACTGAAAAACGGCGCCGGCTGCACCCGCGCGGCTCGTGTCCGCCGCGGGAGCCTGGACGGCGCCGCGTCTACGGTTTGCCTGGCGCTCTACCTGAACTTCACGATGAAGTACCGCGTGTTGGTTGCTCCGGCGCCGGGGGCCCGGTGGATCACGGTGACCGGGTAGCTGCCGACGTTCTGGACCAGTCTCGCCGGCACGATGGCGCGAATCTCGCTGCCGCTCACGAGTTCGGTCTCCAGCAGGTTGTCGCCGAACCGGATCGTCGAGGTCGACAGGAACTCGCCGCCTTTCACGGTCAGTATGACGTCGCCGCCGCCTTCGGCGACCACGGCCGGGGCGAGCGACGAGATGATCGCGGGGATCTCGCTGACCGGCCCGAAGCCCGGATATTCGATCTGCATGCCCGGCGGCCAGGGGATCGGATTGCGGTGATCGTAGTGATAGCCGATATCGATGAAGCGTCCGTTCTGCATCACCATCTCGATGTCCTTGTAAACCGTGATGTCCTCGAGCGGATTGCCGGACAGGACCAGCAGATCGGCGAGCTTGCCTTCTTCGACGGAGCCCAGTTCGTCGTACTTGCCGAGGCGCTGGGAAGGCCATATCGTGCCGGCCTGGATCGCCTGCAGCGGTGTGAGCCCCGTGTCGACGAGCAGTTCCATCTCGCGAATCGTGGTGATGCCGGGCAGCATGGTCGCGTGGTTCAGCGACGTCGTGTCCGGGCCCAGCAGAAGCTTGCCGCCGGCGTCGACGAAGGTCTTGGTGAACCACTGGAAGTTGCGATAACCCTTCTGCATCAGGGCGAGCTCTTCCTCGGTTGCCCAGTCGAGCAGCGTGTAGTCGAGGACGTTGACGCGAATGCGCTCGGGTACGTAGCCGAGCTCGGTCCGGTTCAGGAAGAGGTGATCTTCCATCCGGTACTGCTCGACGCGGTCGTGCTGGTGCCGGAACATGTAGGTCAGGTTTGACTCGATGAAGACGTCCTCGGCGACCATCAGGTCGATCAGCTCCTGGGCCAGGTCACGGTCCATCATGCCGAACATCATGGCGCGGCGGGGATCCTCGAGAAACAGCCAGTATTCGGTCAGGTCCGGGTTCGGGCTGCCGGTCTTCGATTCGTTCCAGGTCTCGATCTCGGGGAAGATGACGCGGCGCCGGCCCGTGTCGAAGACGCGCATGTCGGGCACCTTCTCGAGATCTTCCTCGCGGACCACGGACAGCGCGATGCCGGAGGCGTGCGTGAGCCCGTCGATGCCGGCCTCGATCGCGTCGCGGGCGCTGATGCCCAGGTGTCCTTCGATGTGCAGGCCGGCAGCATGTGCTTCCTCCGCGACCGCCTTCAGCTGCTCGGCGGTGAGTCCGGTGTAGGCCTTGATGAACGACGGCTTCAGTTCGACGATGGCTTTGCGCGCCGCTGCGCGGGCCGCCTCGACGCTGTCGAAGACATCGAATGAGCGCTCGCGGAAGAACATGCGCGGGCCCAGGATCTTGCCCTTGTGCACGCCTTCATTCTGCGCATGCAGCCAGTTCGCGCCGCCGCCGGACTGTACGAAAGCCGAGGTGATGCCGTTGGTCACCAGCATCTCGCCGAACCAGTCCTTGTAGTGCAGGTGCTTGTCCCACAGGCCGGGAACGATGTATTTGCCCGAAACGTCCACGACATTGGCGCCGCGGGGAATCCTGGCAGAACCGACCGAGCGGATCCGGTTGCCTTCGACGACAATGGTCGTGTCGGCCTTCAGCTCACCGCTTTCGACGTCGAGCAGCGTGCCGCCCCGGAGGACGGTGACGCCCTGGGCCTCCGCGACTCCGCCGAGTAGCACTGAAAAAAGGATCACGGCCGATGCGGTCAACAGGCCGTTCCCCGTGCCGCGCCTTGCGGTCGATCTCGAGATCATTGCAATTCCCCTCTTGCGACTTCGTATTGATTTTTTGCGGCCGCGAAGGTGTCGCGGCCCGGGCATGCAGCGCCCGCTTACAGCTTGCGACCGCCAATCTTCCGACGCAAGGACAAGCTACCGGTGAAACAGTTTCGATCGAATTCGATGCCTAGTGACGATGCGCAGCCGATCGGTCCCCGCGGTAATCGTCGCCCGGCGCGTTGCCGTCCGCGTCCTCGACGCGAAAGGTCAGCGCCATGCCGGCGTGCAGGTGTTCGGCGATGTGGCAGTGCGCCATCCAGACGCCCGGGTTCGTCATCCGGACGAGAATGTCCACGGTCTGGTCCGGCGGCACGAGCACCGTGTCTTTCCAGACCATGTTGCTGTTGAACAGGCCGTCGACGGCAAGCACCGCGAACTGCTGGCCGTGCAGGTGCATCGGGTGCTGCATGACGTGGTCGGCCTCAGGGTCGTTGGTGAGCCGGATCTTGACGATCTCGCCCTGGCGGAATGTCCAGTCGTCGATGGCTTCGCTCACCTTGCCCGTGTCCTCGTCGACGAGTTGCCAGCGGATCTCGGGCGTGCGGTGCGTGCGGTCTGCCTGCTGCGGGTCGGCCCACTGCAAACTGGCCAGCGCCTCGGCAGTCGGCGTGAGCGGCTGGTAGTCGGACGGCAGCGACGTCGCCAGTGCGATGTGTTCGCCGTGGTCGTGGGCGCCGTCGTCGCTGTGCATGTGCGCGTGCATGCTGTGATCGACGGTTTGCTCGCCGAGGTCGATCGTCAGCAGCAGGCGCTTGTCGGGCTCGGCTTCGACGTAATGCCTGAGCTCGTCGAACTCGGCCATCACGGTTTCGTTGTGGCGCTCGCGCGCGAAGGCTTTCAGAAAACTCTCCGCAGGCCCCGGGCCATCCGTCACCGTGATGCTTGCGAGGCGAACGCGACCGTCCGGCTGCGTGTGGATCAGCTGGTACGTGCCGGCGGTCGGAAAATAAGCCTCGACGACGAGCCGTTCGGCGGGCGAAATGAGCACGTTGCCGACGAAGGTCTCGTGCTCGAGCCGGCCGAGGTCTGCGCCCACGAGCTTGGTCTTCACACCCGGCAGCGACAGGTTGAAGGTCCTGACATTCGATACGTTGGTCAGGAAGAAACGGATGACCTCGCCTTTCTCGACCTCGAACGCGTAGTCCTGTTCACCGTTAACGAGGAAATCGCTGCCGAAGCGGCCGATCAGCGCGAAGTTCGTGAACTCCCTGTAGAACTTCGCGATGCGTTGGTCCTCGATGAGTATGTCGTCGAGGACGAGCGGTACCTCGCGATTGACCGGGTTCCAGTAGCCGGGCAGCGCCGACTCGACGAGGTAGTTGCCGTACAGGCCGAGTTCCTGGCCGTAGTCTTCCCGCGTATGCGGGTGATACCAGAATACGCCCGCGTCGGGGAACCGGATCACGTAGCTGAATTGCTCACCGGGACCGACCGGGTCCTGCGTAATGCCGGGCACGCCGTCGAAGCGGTTGTCGAGCCTGAGCCCGTGCGAGTGGATGGTCAGGTCGAGGTCCGTTAAGTTCTCGAAGTCGATCGTGACCTCGGCGCCCTCGGCGGCGCGGATGAACGGGCCCGGGACCGAGCCGTTGAAGGCCAGCATCCGGAGGGTGCGGCCACCGACGGTCTTTTTCACGTAGGCGGCCGTCAAGCGGTACCGGTCGCCGTCACGGAGTTCGACGGTGGCGGTTGGCCGCGCCTCCGGCAGGCCCTCGGTCGTCACCGGGAAGGGTGTCGCGTTTCGCTCGATTGCATCTTCCGCGACAGCCATCGCGGCATGCGCATGCCCGGTTGCCGGTTCGCCGTGCGCGTGACCGCCGGCCGGCTCGTCGTGTGCATGCCCGGCCGGCCCCTCACCGGCCACTGCGGCGGCCACCGCGGCGCAGGTCGCGAGCACGATCGATAACGTCTGAAATAGTTTCGGCATGATGTGCGGCCGTCGCGGCACGGGTACGAGCGCCGCATTCTAGAAGATAACGCGCAGGTTTTGGACCCGAATCGAAAGCGTCAGGCTCGCTGGCGCAGGCTGGTTTGTTATGGTTGGGTCTCGCGTGGCCCGAAATCCCGCTTCGGGCTGCGCGACGCAAACGAACTGAGATGAGGACGACGCGATGCAGAAAGAACTCAGTGCCGAAGACTTGCAAATGGCGTTGACCGATCCCGCGAGCGTGTTCCCGGCGCCGCAAGCCGTCCTCGACCAGGTCGGCCTGACGGACCGGCAGAAGATCGAGATCCTTAGGCGCTGGGAGTATGACGCCCGTGAACTGATGGTCATGGAGGAAGAGGCGTTGCCGGCGACCGGGCCGAGCGCGACCCTCGATCTCGTCCTCCGGGCCTTGCACGAGCTCGGTGCCGTCGACGACGCGCCGCACCCGTCACCGACGAAGCAGGGCGGTGTCTGACAGCAACCGGCGCGGCGTCAGTCGCCCTGGTCGGTAGCGCCGAGCCGGCGGTAATAGTCGGCCACGATGTCCCGGTAGGCCTCCGGGATCTCTGCCTCCGTCCCGACCCGGATGCCGCCGGCGTCGCGCCGCGCGGAACGCGCGAGCGCCAGCTCGAGCTGCTCGACGAGCGCGAGTGCGTGGCGCGCTTCGCGGTCGAGCAGTTCTGGCGTGTCCGTGAACCGTGCATCGCCGAGCGCAACGGTCAGGGCACGTAGCGCATCGAGCTCGCCGGGATCGATGCCCCGTTCCCCGAGTTCCCGGAGCAGGCCGCCGATGCCGCCCGCGAAGTCGGCCACGCGCCGTTCGACTTCGCTGCCGGCAGGCGGTTCGCCGTCGGACGCTGCCCCGGGCGCCGCCTCCGCGCCCCCGGACTGCGCTTCACCGGCCATGCGTTGCAGCGCCCGCCGGAGCTCCCGCGTTTCGGCCAGCGCCGTATCGAGCGCATCCCGCGTGGTCGACGGGTCCGTACCGCCCGCGCCCGCCACGAGCTCGCTGGCGCGCTCGAGATCGCGACGCAGCGCGCGCAGCGCCTCGGTGACCGCACTTTCGCTCGAGGCCACGTAGACGCCCTGGCCCTGTTCGATATAGGCCGCTGCAACGGCGAGGCGGGCCTCGACCTGCTGCTCCTCGATCGTCTCGACACCCTCGGTGATCGCGTCGGCCGCCCGTGGCCGGTCCGATGCG
>JAWWBD010000155.1:0-7009 GCA_033721115.1 Woeseiaceae bacterium
GACGTAGTCGCGATGCGTCGCAACCGCCCGTTCGACCCCGGCCGAGCCCGAGACGCCCAGCACGATGCGGTCCGACACCTCGAGACCCGCCTGCTTGCGCGAGTCCTGGATCGACCGCACGACCTCGCGCGCCAGGCCTTCGGCCACGAGCGCATCGTCCAGCGTCGTGTCGAGCTCCACCAGGTAGCCCGCTTCCTCGGCGCAGGCAAAGCCCTCGGCGGCTTCGGTTTCGACGATGACTTCGTCAGCCTCGAGGCGGATCGATCCGGATCTGACGGGAATGGCACTTGCCTGCCCGCGTTCGACGTTGCCCGCGATTTCCGAGTCGGTAATCCCAGCGAGCGCCGCCTTGATTTCGGGAATTTCCTTACCGCGGCCGCGCTTGCCGAGCAGGGGTGTTTTCGGCTTGTACCGGTAGGTCACGTGGCTCGCATCGCTCGCGATGAATTCGATCGTCTTGACGTTGAGTTCCTCGAGCACCTGGTCGCTGTGGGACTCGAGCGCTGCCCGCGCCGACTCGGACGGCGCCCGGACGAGCACCCGCGCAAGCGGCTGGCGCGTGCGCACGCCCGACTGACCCCGGGCTGCACGACCGAGGCCAACGACCCGTTGCACGACGCCCACGTCCGCCAGCAGCGAATCATCGCGCCAGGCGGGGACCGCCTCCGGCCATGCAACCATGTGCACGCTGTCCGGTGCCTCCGGGTCCACGTGCCTCACGAGATTCTGGTAGACCGCCTCGGCGAGGAACGGGACGAACGGGGCCATGAGTTTCGTCGCGACCCCGAGGCATTCATAAAGCGTCAGGTACGCCGCCTGCTTGTCTTCGAGGTCCGTCGACTTCCAGAAGCGCCGGCGGTTGCGCCGCACGTACCAGTTCGAGAGCTGGTCCACGAACGACTCGATCGCCTCGCCCGCCGTCTTCGTGTCGTAGTCGTCGAGCGCGCTGGTCGCCGTCACGATCGTTTCGTGCGCGAGCGCGAGCGCCCAGCGGTCGATCTCCGGCCGCTCGGCCGGCGGGATGTCGCGCCCGAGATCGACGTCATCCAGCCGCGCGTACAGCACGAAGAACCCGTAAGTGTTCCAGAACGTGTTGATGAACGAACTCGCGACGTCTGCGACGATGTCGACCGAGATCCGCTTCTGCACGTCCGGCGACAGCCGGGCGAGAAAATACCAGCGCAGCGCGTCGGCTCCGACCGTGTCGAAGACTTCGTAGGGATCGACGATGTTGCCGAGCGACTTGGACATCTTCTTGCCGTCCTTGTCGACGATGTGGCTCAGGCAGATGCAGTTTTTGTACGCGACGCTGTCGGACACCAGCGTCGCGATCGCGTGCAGCGTATAGAACCAGCCCCGCGTCTGGTCGATCGCTTCGCAGATGAAGTCGGCCGGAAAGTGCTCTTCGAATACCTCCCGGTTCTCGAACGGGTAATGCCACTGCGCGTACGACATCGCGCCCGAGTCGAACCAGCAGTCGATGACTTCGGGCACCCGGCGCCAGGTCCGGCCGTCTTTCTCGAAGGTGACGTCGTCGACCGCGGGGCGGTGCAGGTCCAGCGCGCTCAGGTCGCGGCCGGTCAATTCTTTCAGCTCGTCTACCGAACCAACACAGACGTAGCCGCCCTGACCGTCGGTCCAGACCGGGAGAGGCGTTCCCCAGAACCGCTCGCGGGACAGGGCCCAGTCCACGTTGTTCTCGAGCCAGTTGCCGAAGCGCCCGTCGCGGATGTGTTCGGGCACCCACTTGATCGTCCGGTTCAGTTCCGCCATCCGGTCGCGGAACTCGGACGTCCGGATGTACCAGGCGTTCTTCGCGTAGTAGATGATCGGGTCGCCGGTCCGCCAGCCAAAAGGGTAATTGTGCGTGTAGCGCTCCGCCCGGAACATCAGGCCGCGCTCCTTCAGGATGCGGATCAGCGGCTTGTCTGCGTCCTTGAAAAACAGGCCAGCGACCGGCTCGACCTCGGGCAGGAAGTGCCCGTCGAGCCCGACCCCGTGCACGACGGGCAGGCCGTGCGCCTGGCCGAGCGCGAGATCGTCGATGCCGTAGGCCGGCGCCGTGTGCACGATGCCGGTGCCGTCCT
Source organism: Woeseiaceae bacterium (assembly GCA_033721115.1). GTDB lineage: Bacteria > Pseudomonadota > Gammaproteobacteria > Steroidobacterales > Woeseiaceae > UBA1847. Next base: position 2,088 of record JAWWBD010000155.1, read on the forward strand.
CGGTGCTGACGAAGTCCGCCGGGAGTACCCGGAATGCCTCGTCGGTATCGACCTCCAGGTAGTCGAACAGTCGCTCGTAACGAAGGCCGACGAGCTCGGTACCCTTCACCGTCTTCACGACCTCGTGCTTGAGCTCGCGGAGCACCGCCTCGCGCAGCGCCTCGGCGACGATCAGCGTCTCGCCATTCGCCCTGCAGTAGCTGTAGTCGATATCCGGCCCGACCGCGAGCGCGAGGTTCGACGGCAGCGTCCACGGCGTTGTGGTCCAGACGAGGAACGACGTGTCCTGTTCCCCGCGCACGCGGAAGCGCACCGTGATGGACGGATCCTCGGTTTCCCGGTAGCCGAGGGCCAGCTCGTGCGACGACAGCGTGGCGCCGATCCGCGGATCGTAGGGCACGACCTTGTAGCCCTGGTAAATCAGGTCCCGATCCCAGATCGTCTTCAGCAGGTACCAGACCGACTCGATGAAGCTGTTGTCGAGCGTGTAGTAGGCCTCATCCAGGTGTACCCAGAAACCCATGCGCTCGGTCATCTTTTCCCAGTCGCCGATGTAGCGCATGACGGACTCGCGGCACAGGCGTGTGAACTCCGCGATGCCGACCTTCTCCTCGATCTCGGTCTTGTCGTAGCTGTCGATGAGACCTTCGCGCTTGAGGTGCTTTTCGACCTCGTGCTCGACCGGCAGACCGTGCGTGTCCCAGCCCGCCTTGCGCGGCGCGTGGAAGCCGCGCATCGTCTTGTAGCGCGGAAAGACGTCCTTGAACGCGCGCGCCAGTACGTGGTGGATACCCGGGCGTCCGTTGGCCGTCGGCGGACCTTCATTGAAGCTGAACCGCGGCCTGCCCTCGGACTGTGCGAGGGTTTGCCCGAACGTGTCCTGCTCGCGCCAGAACGCGAGCACCTGTTCCTCGAGTGCCGGCCCGTCATACCGGCTGGAGACTTCCCTGAACGTCAAAACCGTTCCTCCCGACCATAAAAAAACCCCGGACGCAATTATTGCGTCCGGGGCGATCGGATCTGGTCGCGGTACCACCCGGTTTCGCAGCCGTCTCGCGACGGCTGCCTCGATGGGTCATTGACCCGGGACCGGTATCGGCGGTCGGCCGGCTGCGTCTACTGGCGGGCAGGACCTGCGTTCGGGCAGCGACTCAGGGGTGATCTTCGGCAGTGGTGTGGCCCGGGGCTCGCACCCTCCCCCGGTCGCTGGGGCCAGTGACCCCTGCCTACTCGTCCCCGTCGACGTCTCGGGTGCAAACTAGCGTCGCCGGCCCCAAAACACAAGGCCCGGCGCACGTTCAGTGCAGGCTGGCGGGTTCGAGCGCGTCGTCACCCTCGCCGAACATGGCCTGGTCGAACGCATTGATCATCGTGTCGGCCGGCTGGGCACCGACGACGAGCAGGCGGCGGTTGAGCAGGTAGCCCGGCACGCCGGACATGCCGCTCGCGCGCACCTGCGCCTCGCGCGACAGCACGTTCTGCCGGACGTCCGCGTCGTCGAGCGCCGCCCGGACGCTGTCGGCCGCCAGCGCGTAGCGCGACGCGACATCCACCAGGAACTCGTGGTCGCCGATATCCTCGCCCTGCTCGAAGAAGGCCCGCATCAGGGCCTCGGCGAGCGCCGTCTGGTCGCGGTGTTCGGTACCCGCAAGCTGCATCAGCTGGTGCGCGGCCAGGGTGTTCGGCACGTGCCGCAGCCGGTCGAAGCGGAACTCGATGCCCTCGGCCCGGCCCTCGCGGGCGAGCCCGTCCAGCACCGGCTGGATATTGGCCGCGTTACCGAAACGCTGCGCGAGATAGGCATCGAACGCCATGCCGCCGACCGGCATGTCCGGGTTGAGCTGGTAGGGATACCAGCTGATCTCGCGCGGCCCGCGCACGGCCTCGAGCGCGGTATCGAGACGGCGTTTACCGAGGTAGCAGAACGGGCAGACGAGGTCGGCAATGACCTCGACCTGCAGCGCGCCCTGCCGGAGCCCCGGGCGAGCCGTCGTCACGATGTTGTTTGCGATTGTACTCATATCTGTTTAGAGCGCCGCCTGCCGGAGAAGTTTTTCGAAACCTGCGGAACTTTTCAGGAAATGCGGTCTTCGCCACAGCGTTTCAAGCCGCGCAGCAGTGCCCTCCTTCGTAACTATTTGTAGCCCGGCGGCCACGGGGGCGCCGATTCGTGCAATATTTTGCCTGCCCGGCAGGTCTATTACGGGTGTGCTGAAGACGGGAGAGTCCATTGCTGATCAGGAAGCCTGCAGACGTCAGGCCCTCGGAAATCACGAGCCGGGAGAATTATCTCAGGCGCCGTGACTTCATCCGCGCCGGCGGTATCGCAGGCGGCATCGCGCTGGCCGCCCCGGCACTCGGTGCCGTGGTGCCGGACCGGGCACGCGCCGAGCTCGCCGACGTGGGCGAGAGTCCCTACAGTACCGACGAGCAGCCGAACAGCTACGAGGACATCACGACCTACAACAACTATTACGAGTTCGGCACCGGCAAGGCCGATCCTCACGAGAACGCGCAGAATTTCGAGCCGCGGCCCTGGTCCGTCACGGTCGAAGGCCACGCGGCGAAGACCGGCACGTTCCACTTCGACGATTTCATCAAACCGTTCGCGCTCGAGGAACGCATCTACCGGATGCGCTGCGTCGAGGCCTGGTCGATGGTCATTCCCTGGGTCGGCATCCCCCTGGCCGACGTGGTGAAGTGGCTGGAACCGACCTCGAATGCGAAATACGTCGCTTTCGAGACCCTGCACGACCCCGTCCGCATGCCGGGGCAGCGCCGGCGCGTGCTCGACTGGCCCTATCGCGAGGGACTCACGATCGCGGAAGCGACGAACCCGCTGCCGATCCTCGCCGTCGGCCTGTACGGCGAGGTGTTGCCCAACCAGAACGGGGCGCCGATCCGGCTCGTCGTGCCCTGGAAGTACGGGTTCAAGGGCATCAAGGGCATCGTGCGGATCCGCTTCGTCGAAAAAGAGCCGCGGACGAGCTGGAACATGGCGGCGCCGCACGAGTACGGTTTCTATGCCAACGTGAACCCGAACGTCGATCACCCGCGCTGGAGCCAGGCGCGCGAGCGCCGGATCGGGGCGGGACTGTTCGCGAGCAAGCAGCCGACCCTGATGTGGAACGGTTACGGCGAGCACGTCGCGCACCTGTACGAGGGGCTGGACCTCAGGAAAAACTTCTGAGGCCGTGAACACGCTCGCCCGGGTCCGCTACGTCGGCAAACCGCTGGTCTTTGCGGCCTGCCTGCTGCCGGCCGTATGGATCGTCACCGACCTGTTCGAGATCACGGGCACCCTCGGCGCGAACCCGGTCGAGGCCATCCTCGACCGCTTCGGCAACTGGGGCCTGAGGTTCGTCATGATCGCGCTCGCCGTGACGCCGCTCCGGCGGCTGACCGGCTGGAACTGGCTGACCCGCTTCCGGCGCATGCTGGGCCTGTTCGCGTTTTTCTACGTGCTGATGCACTTTTTGACCTGGCTCGTCCTCGACCAGGGCCTCTACGGGCCGGCCATCGCCGAAGACCTCGTCGTGCGGCCGTTCATCACGATCGGTTTCACCGCTCTCGTCATACTGAGCGCGATGGCCGTGACCTCGACGAACGGCATGCGGCGACGCCTCGGCAGGCGCTGGCAGACTTTGCACAACGGCGCCTACGCGGTGGGCGTGCTCGGCGTCTGGCACTTCTGGTGGCAGGTCAAGCTCGACACGTTCGAGCCCCTCGTCTACGCGCTCATCCTGACCGTGCTCCTGGGTTCGCGGCTCTGGCACCGGCTGCGGGAGCGCGGCCTGCCCGCTCTCACGCCGACTTGAATCCGGCCGCTTGCGCCGCCATATCCGGTTCTCTTGCAAGGTTTTTTCGGAGTAGGCTGAATGTTCAAACGTGTCGCATTGTTCCTGGCCACGAACCTGGCCATCGTGCTGGTGCTGAGCGTCGTCCTGAGGCTTTTGGGCGTCGACCGCATGCTCGAGCAGTCGGGTGCCGGGATCAACTACGAGGCAATCCTGATCCTGTCGCTGGTCATCGGGTTCGGCGGCTCGTTCATTTCGCTCGCGATGTCCAAGTGGATGGCGAAGCGTGCGACGGGCGCCCGGGTCATCGAGCAGCCGGCCAATGCCACCGAGTCCTGGCTCGTCGCGACGGTCCAGCGCCAGGCGCGCGCCGCGGGCATCGAGATGCCCGAGGTGGCGATCTACGACTCGCCGGACATGAATGCGTTCGCGACCGGGGCGCGGCGGAATGCCGCTCTCGTCGCGGTCAGCAGCGGGCTCCTGCGCAGCATGCCGAAAGACGAAGTGGAGGCCGTGCTCGCGCACGAGGTGTCGCACGTCGCGAACGGCGACATGGTGACGCTCGCACTCGTCCAGGGCGTGGTCAACACCTTCGTGATCTTCCTGTCGCGCGTCATCGGGCACTTCGTCGACCGGGTGATCCTCAAAAACGAGCGCGGTTACGGCATCGGCTACTTCCTGTCGGTGATCGCCGCACAGCTCGTGCTCGGCATCCTGGCCAGCATCATCGTCATGTGGGTGTCGCGCTGGCGCGAATTCCGCGCCGACGCCGGCTCCGCGAAACTCAACGGCCGTCAACCCATGATCAACGCGCTCGCGCGCCTCGAGCAGGGCATGCCCGCGCAGCTCCCCGAGTCGCTCGAAGCCTTCGGTATCCGGGGCGGACAGCGCAGCCTGATGATGAAGCTGTTCATGAGCCATCCGCCGATCCCCGAGCGCATCGCGGCGCTGCAGTCGCTCTGACGCAGCCGTTACCATCCGGGGCCGGGCACGGTTGCGTGCCCGGCCCTTTTCATTCCGGAGGCGCGTAGCGGAACACGGCCTCGAGCGGTTCACCGAACACGCGGGCGATCCGGAACGCGGCTTCGAGCGACGGCGAGTACTTCCCTTTCTCGATCGCGGCAA
>JAWWBD010000156.1:0-6817 GCA_033721115.1 Woeseiaceae bacterium
ATCGAACAGGCCGGGATCGAGACCCCAGGTCAGCCACAGGCCGTCGACCAGGCTGGTCACGACGATCGAGAGCTCGTCTATCGTCCGCGCATCCGCTTGCGGGCCCGTCGCCGCGAGGACGTCCGCCAGCAGGCCCTCGAGGTAGTCGCGCGAGCGCGCCGCGGTTTCGTAGTGGACCTTCGCCGGTTCCGATGCGGGGTCGGTCAGCGCCGAGGTCCAGAAACTGGTCCAGACGCGGAGCAGGTTCCTGTCGAGCGTGGCCGGCTCGAACGCGCAGCCGACGTAAGCCCTGAGGCGCTCCACGGGATCGGCACCCGCCGCCTCGGTCGCAGCCACGTAGTCCTCGTGCAGACGGTCGGCGAGGCTCCGGTAGGCGGCGCTCACGAGCGCGTCCTTGCCGCGGAAATGGTGCGTCACCAGCCCCGGCGTGACGCCCGCCTGGGCCGCGATCCGGCGGACCGTCGTGCCGCTCAGGCCGTACTCGGACAGCACGGCAATCGTCGCGTCGACCAGCAGCTGGCGGCGTTCGCCCTCTGCCAGCCGGCGATAGGCGGGTTGTGCTTGCCTGGCCAGCGTCGTCGTTCCTGTCCAACGGGGTCGAGGCGCTTATTATACATATGCGCAATAACTGGACAGCCCTTATTATACTTTCGTACAATAAGCCCATTGCACAAACCACGGCAAGGAGCCGAACCATGAGCAACCTGGCACTGATCGACCCGGCAATTGACAGCAAGACCCGCTACCTCGAGCGGATCGTCGAGACCGAGGACGGTCTCGAGGTGACTTTCCCCGGCGGCCCTGCCGCCGCCTTCTCCTGGTTCTGGCTCCGCGATCACGGCGTCGACGAGGCGAGCCTCGACCCGGACACGCTGCAGCGCCGCGTCGACACCTTTGCAATGGCCGATGATGTCGCGCCAACCGCCGTGCGGATCGAGGCCGAAGCCGACCGCGTCGAGATCGAATGGCCCGACGCGCCACCGACGCGGATCACCGGTCGCGTCCTCGCGGAAGCAGCGGGACTCACGGCCGAAGCCCGGCCACTGGCCTCGGACCGCGAGCGTCGGCTCTGGGGCCGGCACGCACCGCTGACCGAGCTGCCCGCCGTCGCCTACGATGCCGTCATCACGAGCGACGCGGCCCTGCACGACTGGCTGCGTAACATCGTCGTTTACGGCTTCTCGCTGGTCAAAGGCGTGCCGTCCACCGAGGACGCGACGCGCGTGCTCGCGGAGCGCATCGGCCGCATCGAGGAAACGATCTTCGGCGGCCTGTGGACGCTGTCGGCCGAACTCAAGGATCACGGTGACACCGCCTATTCCACCCAGTACCTCGAGCCCCACACTGACTCTAGCTACTACCACGACGCGCCGGGGCTGCAACTCTTCAACTGCCTGGCTTTCGCGGGCAAGGGCGGCGAAAGCGTGCAGGTCGACGGATTCGCCATCGCGGAGCGCATCCGCAAGGAGGATCCCGAGGCTTACCGGACGCTGACCGAAGTCAGCGTGCCGGCCCGCTACCTCGAGCCGGGCGTGCACTTGAGGGCCGAGCGGCCGCCGCTGCGCCTCGACGCACGCGGTCAGCTGGTGCAGGTTACGTTCAACAACTACGACCGCGCCCCGTTCCACCTCCCGGCGGCCGAGATGCAGCGCTTCTACCGCGCCTACCGGCTGTTCCACGCGCACGTCATGGACCAGGACAACTGGCTCAAGATCCCGCTGCGTCCGGGCCTCGCGCTGATCTTCGACAACTGGCGCAACCTGCACGGCCGGATGGGCTACGTCGGCAAGCGGGTGTTCGCCGGCTGCTATATCAACCGCGCCGAGTTCGAAAGCAGGCTGCGGGTGCTGCGGGCCGCCTGAAGGCGCCGCGAAACCCGTGCGAACCGGCTGCGCCCCCTTGGCCGCGCAGCCGGTTTTTTGTCACACTCGGCTCCGTGTCTCGCCGAAGACGGGACCGCTACGATGCGCACGGAACGTTCGCCGCGCGCGGCAGGGGAGCCGATGACGATAATCCGCACGGAACACGCACTTGCAGGCTGGTTGCCTGGCGCCTGTGCGGCACTCCTCGCGGCCTGCGCGCAGGATCCGGCGCCGGTGCCCAAAGCCGTGTTCATCCTCGTCGACGGCATCCCGGCCGACGTGATCGAGTCGGTTGCTACGCCCGGCATTGACGCCATTGCGGCCGAAGGCGGCTACACCCGGGCGTACGTCGGCGGCGAGATCGGCGGGGAGTCCGAGAGCCCGACCGTATCGGCGGTCGGCTACATGAGCCTCCTGACCGGAACCTGGGCGCACAAGCACAACGTCGTCGACAACGCCGTCGAGGCGCCCGACTACCGCTACTGGGACATTTTCCGCATCGCGAAAGCAAATGACCCGGCACTGCGCACCGCACTGTTCTCGACCTGGACCGACAACCGGACCAAGCTCCTGGGCGACGGCCTGGAGGCAGCGGGCGGCAAGAAACTCGACTACGCCTTCGACGGACTCGAGCTCGGCGCGACCGAACACAGCGTCGAGGAAGAGATCGAATTCATCCGCGCCATCGACCGGCGCGTCGCCGCGGAAGCCGCGCGCTACATCCGGGCCGAGGGACCGGACCTGTCCTGGGTCTACCTGCAACACACCGACGACGTCGCGCACGAATTCGGGGACGGGCCGGAGCTTGCGGCCGCGGTGCGCGAAATGGACGCACTGGTCGCCGCCATCCGGGCAGCCGTAAGCGAGCGGCAGGCACACTTCGACGAAGACTGGCTGGTCATCGTGACCACGGATCACGGCCGCGACGCGGAGACCGGACGCGATCACGGCGGGCACAGTCCACGCGAACGCACGACCTGGATCGCCACCAACAGCCGGCGGCTGAACGGGCGCTTCGCGGACGAGCCCGCCATCGTCGACATCCTGCCGTCGATCGCGGCCCATCTCGGCATCGGCGTCCCGGATCCCATCGTCGCCGCACTCGACGGGAGTACCTTCATCGAATGAATATTCCTGCCTGCAACGCGACGACCACCCTGCCCCGGCAGCAGAGCTTCATCGGCGGCGAGTTCGTCGCGAGCAGCGACGGCGGCACTTTCGAGACCCGGCACCCCGGCAACGACCGCGTGATCTGCGAGGTCGAGATCGCCGGCGCGCGCGAGGTCGATCTGGCGGTGACGGCCGCGGCGGACGCATTCCCGGCCTGGGCCGCGATGCCGGCAGCCGAGCGCGGCGCGATCCTGCGCCGGGCGGGCAGGCTCCTGCGGCAGCGAAACGACGAACTCGCGGCGCTCGAGACCCTCGATACGGGCAAGCCGCTTGCCGAGACGCGGGCCGTCGACATCGCAACCGGGGCGGACGTCATCGAGTACTTCGCAAGCCTCGTGCAAACGCTCGGCGGGCGGCACGTCGACCTGCCGCCGGCGGCGTTCGCGCTGCTGCGCCGCGAGCCGCTCGGTGTCTGCGCCGGTATCGGCGCCTGGAACTATCCGATGCAGATCGCGATGTGGAAGTCCGGACCGGCGCTGGCCTGCGGCAATACGATGGTCTTCAAGCCCGCCGAGCAAACGCCGCTGACCGCGCTCCGGCTCGCCGAGATCTACGCAGAAGCCGGCGTGCCGCCGGGTGTCTTCAACGTCGTCCAGGGCGCCGGTGAAACGGGCGCCGCGCTGGTCGCGCATCCCGGCGTTGCCAAGGTCACGCTGACCGGCTCGGTCGAGACCGGCAAGCGCGTCATGGCGGCGGCCGCCGCGACGCTCAAGAAAGTCACGCTGGAGCTTGGCGGCAAGTCACCGATCCTCGTCTTCGACGATGCCGATTTCGACAATGCGCTGAATGCCGCGCTGGCGGGCAACTTCTTCTCGACCGGCCAGGTGTGCTCCAACGGCACGCGCGTGTTCGTGCAGAAGGGATGCTACGACGAGTTCGTCGCCGCGCTCGCCGAACGCACGACGGCAATCAGGGTCGGCGACCCGTTCGACGCGGCGACACAGATGGGCCCGCTGGTCTCGCGGGAGCACAGGGACAAGGTGCTCGGCTACCTCGAGGCCGCAAAAGCGAGCCAGGCGCGTCACGTCACGGGCGGCGCCGCGATCACCGACGGCGCGCTCGCGGACGGTTACTACGTGACGCCGGCCGTGTTCGCGGACTGCGACGACGGCATGGACTTTGTCCGGGAAGAAGTCTTCGGGCCGCTGATGGCCGTGCTCCGCTTCGAAACCGAGGACGAAGCGCTGCGCCGGGCCAACGCGACGCACTTCGGGCTCTCCGCCGCCGTTTTCTCGGAGTCGCTCAGGCGCGCACACCGGGTCGCGAACGCGCTCGAAGCGGGCATCGTCTGGATCAACGACTACAACGTGACGCCGCCCGAGGTGCCGTTCGGCGGTTACAAGCAGTCGGGCATCGGCCGCGAGAACGGCCTCGAGGCCGTCGAGCACTACACGCAGGTCAAGACGATCTACACGAATCTCGGCGACGTGCCGAGGACCTACTGAGCAACGGTGCCGCGACGATGAACCCGAAGCGCTTTCGCTTTGCTTGCACGGCCGTCGTCATTCTCCTCGCGCTGCCGGCGCTCGCGGAGCGCCTGTCGCTCAGCCGGCCCGGGAGCGTGGGAATGTCGGCGGAACGACTGGAGGTGCTGCGCGACTACTTCCGGGGCCAGGTCGATTCCGGGCTCGAGCCGGGCATGCAGGTCCTCGTCGCGCGGCACGGCAAGGTGGTCCTGCACGAGAATTTCGGCTATCGCAACGTCGAGACGCAGGAGCCGCTGACCTTCGACACGCTGTTCCGCATCATGTCGCTGACCAAGCCCGTGACCACCGCAGCGGCGATGATCCTCTACGAGGAAGGCCGGTTTTCGATGGACGACCCGATCGCGAAGTTCATCCCGGCGTTCGCTGATCTCGAGGTCTTCGCCGGCCTCGACGCGAATGGTGCGCTCACGGTCGAACCGGCCCGGCATCCGCCGACGATGCACGAACTGATGACGCACACGGCGGGCTTCACCTACGGCGGCGGCTACAACGAGTCGCCCGTCAATGCGCTCTATCGCGAACTGAAGCCGTTCGCCGCGGACGCGACGCGCCAGCAGACGATCGAGCGACTCGCCCGCATCCCGCTCGCCTACCAGCCCGGCACCGAATACATGTACAGCTACTCGGCCGACATCCTCGGTTTCATCGTCGAGATCATTGCCGGCCAGGACCTGGGCAGCTTCCTGGACGACCGGCTGTTCGGCCCGCTGGGGATGAAGGGCACCTACGCCTGGGTGCCGCCGGCCGCAGCTGCGCGGCTGATGCCGATTCACGGCTACGCCGAGGACGGTTCGCTCACGCTGCTCCCAAACGACTGGAATCCCGCCCGCCCCTTCGACCATGCGGTCGTCGAGCCCGTCACGTTCGGCGGGGGTTTCCAGCTCGTCTCTTCGCCGGGCGACTATTTCCGTTTCGCCCAGATGCTGCTCGACGGCGGCGAGTTCGACGGTAAACGGATCCTGGCACCGTCGACGGTGCGCTTCATGACCTCACAGCGCTATCCGCAGGCGGTTCGTGATCGCTACTGGGCGCCGGGCCAGGGTCATGGCCTCAATGTCTCGGTCGTCACCGATCCGTCGCTGGTCAATTACCCGACCCACGCCGGCGAATTCAGCCACGGCGGCGTCGCCAACGGCTATTTCTTCGTGGACCCGGCAGCCGGACTGGTCGTGATCATGCAGGGGCAGCTGATCCCCCCGCGCTATCGCAAGGAGCACATCCCGGTCGTCAACGCGCTGGTGCACGCCGCGATCATCGAATAAGGCGCCCGGGCTTCAGGCCAGCCGGGCGCGGTGCCGGAAGACCAGCCAGTAGACGGCTGCGTAGATCGCGACGACGACGAGCCCGATCCACTCGATTTTGAGCGGCGTGAACCGGTAGAAGCCGACGAGCGCCGCCAGCGCGACCCAGTTGCCGATGACGTAGACGGCGCGGCCGAATCGCTCCGGCGTCACATCCAGGTTCTGCGTGTACAGGCGGATCAGGGAATCGAGCGAGTTGATCACGAAGATGACGCCGACGACGACCATCGCGAGGCGCCAGTGCGGTCCGACCTCGAGGCCGTTCGCAAAATAGTAGTACAGCACCGAGAACCAGATCGCGATCGGGATCGACGGCACGACAACGAGCGCCGGCAGGAGCTGCCAGGCCTTGAGGCCGTTCGCGAATCGGGCAACGAACTGGCCGATCATGATGCTCCAGGCAAACCACCAGTACAGGTAGAACTGGTGGTACTCGGTGATCGGCGAGACGAAGCGATGGATGTTCGCAAAGTAGTCCGTCAGCCCGGCCATGGAGCCGGCGAGGCCTCCGAGCCCCATGCCCGACGTCAGCCAGACGCCGCCGATCAGCAGGAAAAAGAGCCAGGTCGACGACACGCTCAGCACCTTGACGAAGCGGATGTCGGTGCTCGAGACCGCGGCGAACAGGATCACGACACCGACCAGCCCGTAGCGCAGCGGCGCGGAGATACCCTCGATATAGTCCGGCAGGTAGAGCAGGAACAGGTAGGCCGTGAACGCGCAGGTGCCGATGATGACGACGTTGTTGGTCATCCGGATCAGCGGGATCTCGAAGAGCCTGAGCTTCGGCTCGACGACGCAGAAGTAGAACGTCGTCAGGAAATAGAACACCCACACCAGGAAGCCCCAGAACCCGAACTCGATCGCGAGCGGATTGGCGAAAGCGTAGTCCTGCTCGGTGGCATAGACGCCGAAGTCGACGAGCGGGAACATGATCAGGCCGACGTCGAGCCCGGATGTAAAGAGAATCGCGACGAAGGTGAAAAAGGACACAGGG
>JAWWBD010000157.1:0-6742 GCA_033721115.1 Woeseiaceae bacterium
CACCTGCTCGACGCCGGCCGTTGCCCGTGCACCGAGGAACGCGCTCAGTGCCGCCCAGTCGAACGGCGCCCGCCACGGCAGCCGCACGGTCAGCGCCTCGCCGGCGGCCGCGCGTGCCCGTGACGGCCGGCGCAGCTCGCCGGGCGGCCGGCCGTAGGTTTTCGCGAACGCGTCGTTGAAGCGCCGCACGCTGCCGAAGCCCGCGGCGATCGCGATGCGCCCGAGCGGCAGGTCCGTCTCGTCGATCAGCCGCTTCGCGAGATGCAGCCGCTGCGTGTGCGCGACCGCGAGCGGCGACGCCCCCAGGTGGCGGACGAACAGGCGCCGCAGATGGCGGCTGGTCATGCCGAGGCGCGTGGCGAGGTCGTCGACCGTCCCCTCGTCGAGCGCCCCGCCGGCGATCAGCTTGAGGCCCCGCCGGACCGTCGTCGACGTGCCGTTCCAGGCCGGCGTGCCGGGCGCGCACTCGGGCCGGCAGCGCAGGCAGGGCCGGTAGCCCGCCTCGCCCGCCGCCGCGGCGCTCGGGAAAAACGTGACGTTCTCGGACCTCGGCGCGACGGCCGGGCAGACGGGCCGGCAGTAGACGCCGGTGGTGCGCACGCCGACGTAGAAACGGCCGTCGAAGCGCGCGTCGCGCGACAGCCGTGCCCGTTCGAATATCGCCTGCTGGTCCATGCCGGCAGTATACGCCGGCGGCCCGGCCGGACTGGCCGGAATCGGACCTCTATTCCGACGGCCTCAGCGGTCGAGCCCGCCCATGCACAGGTACTTGATCTCGAGGTAGTCGTCGAGCCCGTACTTCGAGCCCTCGCGGCCCTGGCCCGACTCCTTGACGCCGCCGAACGGCGCCGCCGGGTTCGAGATGATGCCCTCGTTGATGCCGACGATGCCGTACTCCAGGCCCTCGGCGACGCGCCAGATGCGGCCGATGTCGCGCGAGTAGAAATAGCTCGCGAGCCCGAACTCGGTGTCGTTCGCCATTTCGATCGCCTCCTCCTCGGTCTTGAAACGGAAGAGCGGCGCGACCGGCCCGAAGATCTCTTCGCTGAAGACCCGCATGCCGTCGTTGACGTCCGTCAGCACGGTCGGCTCGACGAAGCAGGCGCCGAGGTCGGAGCGGCCGCCGCCGGCGACCACGTGCGCGCCCTTTTCGACCGCATCCTCGACGAAGGCGAGCACGTCGTTCGCCGCCTTCTCGTTGATCAGCGGCCCGATCGTGACGCCTTCCTCGAGCCCGTTGCCGAGCTTGAGATCGCCGAGCGCCTTGCCCAGGCCCTCGGCGAACGCGTCGTAGATGCCGTCCTGGACGAGAATCCGGTTCGCGCAGACGCAGGTCTGGCCGGCGTTCCGGAACTTGCAGATGATGGCGCCCTTGATGGCCGCCTCTAGGTCCGCGTCGTCGAAGACGATGAACGGCGCGTTGCCGCCGAGCTCCATCGACGTGCGCTTGACCGTGGCCGCGCACTGCTCGATCAGGAGCTTGCCGACCTGCGTCGAGCCCGTGAACGTCAGCTTCCGGATCGTGGCATTGCCCGTCAGCTCGGCGCCGATCTCCTTCGTGATGCCGTTGACCAGGTTGATGACACCCGCCGGCACGCCGGCCCGCTCGGCGAGCACCGCCATGGCCAGCGCCGAGAGCGGCGTCTCGTTCGCGGACTTGCAGACGACCGTGCAGCCGGCCGCGAGCGCCGGCGCGATCTTGCGCGCGAGCATCGCGTTCGGAAAGTTCCAGGGCGTAATGCAGGCGACGACGCCGACCGGCTGCTTGATCACGACGATGCGCTTGTCGTTGGCCGGCGCGGGGATCGTGTCGCCGTAGACGCGCTTCGCCTCCTCGGCGAACCACTCGATGTAGCTCGCGCCGTAGGCGATCTCGCCCCGCGACTCGGCGAGCGGCTTGCCCTGCTCGATGGTCATGATGCGCGCGAGGTCCTCCTGCGCGTCCATCATCAGCCGGAACCACTCGCGCAGGATGTTCGCCCGCTCACCCGCGGGCTTCTCGCGCCACGCCGGCCAGGCTTTCGCGGCGGCGTCGATGGCCCGCCGCGTCTCGCCCGTGCCGCATTTCGCGACTTCCGCTATCGTTTCGCCGTTGGCCGGGTTCGTTACCTCGAAGGTCTCGCCGCTGTCGGCGTCGACCCATTCGCCGTCGATGTAGGCCTGGGTGCGAAAGAGGTCTTTGTCCTTGATGTCCATGCCAGGTGCTCCCGGTTGGCTGTGGCTGGGCTGGGTAGTATAGGAAAAAAAGCGGCCCACCGGCGCGGTGCGCCAGCGGGCCGCTCAAAGTGGCGGTGATTGGGGGGAATCAGGCCGCCTTCGCAGACAGTGATCGGGGGTTGATCAGGCTGCCTTGCGGTTCTTGCCCTCGAGCCATTTCTCGAGGTCGTCGGAGCCGCCGATGTGCTCGCCGTCGATGAAGACCTGCGGATAGGTCGTCGCGTCGGCGACGGCGCGCAGCGTGCGGTCCGTGTAGTCGCGGTTCAGCATCAGCTCCTCGAACTCGATGCCGGCGTCGTTCAGCATGCCCTTGGCCCGGGCGCAGAAGACGCATCCGGCGCGCGCGAAAACGGTGACGTCATGCGGACGCTGCGCATCGGGGTCGATGTAGTTGAGCATCGTGTCGGCGTCGGACACCTGGAACGGGTCGCCCGGCTTCTCCGGCTCAATGAACATCTTCTCGATGATGCCGTCCTTGACCAGCATCGAGTAGCGCCACGAGCGCTTGCCGAAGCCCAGGTCTTCCTTGCCCACCAGGAGCCCCATGCCGTCCGTGAAGTCGCCGTTGCCGTCCGGCAGGAACGTCACGCGATCGGCGTTCTGGGCGCGCTTCCACTCGTCCATGACGAACGCGTCGTTGACCGAGATGCAGACGATGTCGTCCACGCCGCGCGACTTCAAGAGCGGCGCGAGCTGGTTGTAGCGGGGCACGTGCGACGACGAGCAGGTCGGCGTGAACGCGCCGGGCAGCGAGAAGACCACGACGGTCTTGCCCGCGAAAACGTCGTCCGACGTCAGGTCGACCCACTCGTGATCGCGACGGGTCTTGAACGTGACGTCCGGTACGCGCTTCCCTTCGATTGACTTGAACATTAAGACACTCTCCTTAACTGTGTTTGTAGTGAATTGTAAAAACGGTCTGTCGTTCAGCCGAGCATGCTGCGCAGCATCCACGCGTTCTTCTCGTGAATCTGCATGCGCTGCGTCAGGAGATCCGCGGTCGGCTCGTCGTTCGCGTTTTCGGCCGCCGGGAAGGCCTCGCGCGCAGTGCGCGCGACGGTCTCCTGCCCGATGACGAGCTGGCGGATCATCTCCTCGGCGCTTTCGTCACCGGTGCCTTCGCTGATCGACGTGAGTTTCTCGAATGCGGAGTACGAGCCCGGCGCCTTGACGCCCAGGGCACGGATGCGCTCTGCGATCTCGTCGACCGCGGCCGCAAGTTCCGTGTACTGCTCCTCGAACATCAGGTGCAGGGTGTTGAACATCGGTCCGGTGACGTTCCAGTGGTAATTGTGTGTCTTCAGGTACAGCGTGTAGCTGTCCGCTAGCAGCCGGGAGAGGCCTTTGGCGATCTCCTGCCGTTGCTCGGCATTGATGCCGATGTCGAGTTCCATGGTGGAGCCCTCCTTTTTCATGTCTGTAATGATAGGAATTGCCGATCTATAAATAAAATGGTTTAATTCTTTCACTGTATTCGGTTTTTTGAATCAACTATCCGGGCAGCCATGCGCCTTCCCAGCACCAAGCAGCTCCAGTACTTCGTGGCCCTGGTCGAGCACGAGCATTTCGGCAATGCGGCCGAGGCCTGCCACGTGTCCCAGTCGGCCTTTTCGAGTGCCATCAAGGAGCTCGAGAACACGCTCGAGACCCAACTGGTCGACCGGACGAACCGGCAGGTGACGATTACGAGCATCGGCCAGGACATCGCGTCGCAGGCACGCCTGGTCCTGCAGGACATCGAGAGCCTCGTCGACCTGGCCGCCGGGGAGAAGCAGCCGCTGACGGGCGAGCTCCGGCTGGGCGTGATCCCGACCATCGCGCCCTTTCTGTTGCCGAAGGTGCTGCCGATCCTGCGGCGCGAATACCCGGAACTCATGCTGTACCTGACCGAAGACCAGACGGACCGGATCTACGAGCGCCTGATGGACGGCGAACTGGACCTGCTGCTGCTCGCGCTGCCCTGGGACCTGCGCTCGGTGGAGGTGCAGAACCTCTACCGCGACCCGTTCCGGCTCGCTTGTCACGAGCACACGCGGCGGGTCGATCCCGAGAACTACCGCTTCAGCCGCCTGGATGCCGACAGCATCCTGCTGCTCGAGGACGGCCATTGCCTGCGCGACCACGCACTGGCCGCCTGCAAGATCCGCGACTCGGAGAAAGTGCGGCGCTTCGCCGCGAGCAGCCTGCTGACGCTGGTCGAGATGGTGGACGCGGACCTCGGTATCACGTTCCTGCCGGCGATGGCCGAGGACTCGGTGCTGTTACGCAACACCCACGTGAAGCTCTACCCGCTCGCCGAGAGCAGCTACAGGAGCATCGGCCTTGCCTGGCGCAAGGGGTCGAACCGCGTCGAGGAGTTCAAGCTGTTCGGGGAGTTTCTCGACCGGCACCGCTGAAGGCCGGCACCCGTCGCACGGCTAGTTGCCGGCGGCTGCCCTGAGTTCCTGCGCGCGCGACAGCACGTACACCCGGATCGTTTCCGACTCCTCGGGCGTGAGCTCGAAAGCCGGCATGCCCCGGGCCGCCCGCGCACCGCCGATGACGATGCCGTGCCACTGCGCGTGGGTGACCTCGTCGGCATAGCGGAGATCCGGCGGCGTGCCCCCGACGCGCGCCACCGCGTGGCTGCCGTGGCAGCCGTAGCATTCGCCCGCGTAGAGCTTCTGCCCGGCCTCGATCTGCCCGGCCGTCGCCTCGAGCGGTGGCTGCGGCGGCAGGCGTCGCGCCGTTTGCGCAGGCGCCGGCAGCCGCGCGTCGCCCTCCAGCGTGAAGGCCATGAGCCGCGTCGGGCCCGCGAATTCCGGGGGTGCGTGCAGCTCGGGATAGGCGAACTGCACCCCGCCGCCGGCACCGACGGGGATCACGACGTACTGCGTGCCACCGACGGCATAGGTCGCGGGCGCCGCCGAGATCGGCGAGCCCGTGCTGACCGACCAGAGCCCGGCGCCGGTGTCCGCGGCGTAGGCCGAAAACCGCCCCTCGGCGTCGCCCTGGAAGACAAGGTTGCCGGCGGTGGCCATGACGCCGCCGTTGAAGGGCAGCTTGTGGTCGACGGTCCAGCGCGCCTTGCCCGCGAGCGGGTCGAAGGCGACGAGCTTGCCCGGGCTGTGCGGCCGGCCGTCGACCTCGGTGACGAGTTCGATCGTGTCCGTGAAGTCGCCGTCGTCGTAGCCGCTGACGAGGCTCGGCACGTCGATGACCGGGATGTAGGCGAGCTGGAGCCCCGGGTGCCAGGCCATCGGCTGCCAGTTGTGCGCACCCCACATGTTGGGCCAGACGGGGACCTCGGCGGCTGCATCGTCGGTCCAGAATTCTGCGTCCGGCAGGTAGACGGGGCGGCCGGTCTCGAGGTTGACGTGCGAGGCCCAGTTCACCTTCGCGAACTTGTCGGCCGCGAGCAGCTCGCCGGTCAGCCGGTCGAGCACGTAGTGGAAGCCGTTCTTGGGCGCGATCATCAGCGTCTTGCGCTCGCGCCCGCCGATGGCGAACTCGCCCAGGGCGATGTTCATCGTCGCGTTGTAGTCCCAGCTGTCCTTCGGCACCGTCTGGTAGTGCCAGGCGTACTCGCCCGTGTCCGCGTCGACGGCGACGACGGAGGACATGAACAGGTTGTCGCCGCCCTCGGGCGCGCGGAGTGCGTGCACGTAGGGCACCGCGCCCGACGTGCCGAAAAACAGGAGCCCCGTCTCCGGGTCGTAGGTCATCTCGTTCCACGGATGCCCGCCGCCGCCAAACTTCTCGAGCGTGTCGCCCGACCAGGTGGCGTAGGCCATCTTCATCGCCGGCGTGTCGTTCTCTTCCGGATTCGCGCTCGGCGCCGTGTAGAAACGCCACAGCAGCTTGCCATCCGCCGGCGAGTAGGCGGACACGTAGCCGCGCTGGCCCATCCCCGCCTCCGAGCCGCTGGTGCCGACGAAGACCTTGCCGCCGCCGACGTAGGGCGAGTCCGAGAGGCTGAAGCCGGCCTCGAAGTCGCAGTTGCTGACCGTCCAGAGTGCCTTGCCGGTGCCGGCGTCGAGCGCAATCAGCCGGCAGTCGGCCGTCGTCGCGAAGACCCTGCCGCCCCAGACGGCGATGCCGCGACTCGCGCGCGCGGTCCAGGATCGGCCCGGGCGATTCGCGATCCGTTCCAGCACCTGCGGGTCGTAGTGCCAGAGCTGTTTGCCGGTTACGGCGTCGAACGCGAAAACGTGCGACCAGGCCGCGGAGAGATAGATAACGCCGTCGACCGCGATGGGCGTCGCCGCGATGCCGTCCGGCACCGGGATGTCCGCGGACCAGGCGAGACCCAGTTCCGAGACGTTTTCCGCGTTGATGTCGTCCAGCACGCTGTAGTGCTGGCCGAGCGCGTTGCCGCCCTTGACCGGCCAGTCGGTGCCGTCGGTGAGGGTGGCTTTGAGGCGGGCTTCGGTGACGTTGCCGGGAGCGTCGGCCAGCGCGCCCGCTGCAAGGGCGGTGAGTGCAACGGCGGCGAGGCCGCAACGGCAAAGGTGTCTAACGGCTGGCATTCGGAATTCCCCCGACG
>JAWWBD010000158.1:0-6578 GCA_033721115.1 Woeseiaceae bacterium
CCTCCAGCAGCCGGTCCAGGCGCGCGAGCAGCTCGGGACTGAACGGGAATTCCCCGTCTGCCAGGATTGCGGTGGCATGTTCGAGTTGCTCGTCGAGGCGCTCGTCGATCGTGTCGGTGAAGAGCTTGACGGCGATAGCCCAGGTCGCAAGCATCGCGACGAGCAACGCGAGTCCGAGCGGCGCGATCAGGCGGAGATAGATGCGTCGGGCCGGCTTCATGGCGCGGCGGGTCGCGCCAGACGCCGCCAGGCGAGCCAGGCGACGACGGGTAACAACATCGGCACGACGAGGCCCGGTCCCGCGATCGACCCGGGCAGGAGCGCGGCCCCGTTGCCGGCGAGGACGAGCGCATAGAGTGCGTTGCCGCTCGCGATTGCGAGCAGGAAATGCCCGGGCGGCATCCGGGTCGCCCCGGCGGCGAGCGCGACGGCCTCGGCGAAAACCGGCACCGGCCGGCTCAGGAAGACGAGGACCTGGGTCGTCGTCTTCGGAAAGGGCGGCAGCCAGTCCCTGAGCCCGGCCGATGCGAACCGGGCGAGGCCGAAGCCGGCCGCATTCCCGATGCAGAGCCCGAGCCAGGTGGCGAAAAAACCGGGCCAGAGTCCGAGGCGGGCGCCCAAAAGCGTGCCGAGGATGCTCGACGGCACGGGCAGCAGGATGTCGAGCGCCAGCAGGCCGCCGCCGGTCAGCGCGAACAGCAATGCGTGTTCGTCGAATGCGCTCAACCACCGGTCGCCGGGCAGCTCGCCGATTATGACAAAGGGTACGACGGGTATGAGCAGTGCCGTTATAATGACGATCAGCTGGCGAACGACGATTCCACGTGTCATGAGAGGCACGGCGATGCGTGGGCGATGAGCGAAAGAGTGTAGCAGTCGCCGCCGGCGCAACGCGAAAAGACGCCAGACGCTGCAAGAGGAACAACAATGCCCGCACCAGCACTGGAGGCCTCGCCCGCGCTCAAGACCGAGCTCATGTTCGAAGGGGTCCGCTACACGCCGGCGCTCGGTGCGGCTGCCGAACACGCGTTGCCGAACTACTATCCGTACCGGTTCCGGGACGGCGAGCACGATCCGACCGGCACGGGCAAGGCGACGATCCCGTACCTGATGCAGACGCCGGACGAGACCATGATGCGCATCATGGGCAACGGCGACTCGCCCTGGTTCGTCGACGGGGAACCGGAGTCCGGGTACCGATTGCGGCACGACGATGCGCGCGAGATCGACATCCGCTTCGAACCGCGCCACGCCTGGCTGGGCGCCGAGACCAGCGACGGTTTCCCGGTCGCGCGCGCCGGCGTCAGCACGCACGGCGACATGCTGATCGTCAACGTGGCGCCGGGCTGCGAGTATTTCCTGCGCAAGGAGAACGGCCGCTCGATGCGCTGCACGTTCTGTTCCTACGGCGCGCCCGACGAGCGCACGAAGCACCTCGGGCAGGTGGCGGGCCAGGTGGAGATCCCGGACCTGACGCTCTCGCGGCTCAGGGAAGCGATCGCCGCGGTGCTCGCCGAAACGGAGATCCGGCACATCTATCTCGTCGGCGGATCGCTGACGGAGCCGCGGGAAGAAGGCCGGCGGTTCCTCGCGCTCGCGCGCGCGGTCCGGGAAGCAAACCCCGCCGGCATCCCCGTCTGCCTCGGGTCCGGCGCGTTGCCGGCGGACATGATCGACGAGTTCCATCGCGAACGGCTCGTCGACGCGGTCTGCTTCAACCTCGAGGTCTGGTCCGAAGCGCTCTTCGCCCGGGTGTGCCCGGGCAAGAACACCTACGTCGGTTACGACGGCTGGATCGGCGCACTCGAACACGCCGTGCGTCGTTTCGGCACGGGGCGCGTCTACAGTGCGATGGTCGCCGGCGTGGAGCTCGAGCCCGAGCACGGCATGGGCTGGGAGGACGCGGCGCGTCTGGCCGTCGAGGGCGCCGATGATCTCACCGCGCGCGGCATCATCCCCGTCTACTCGCTGTACTGGCCGACCGGCGGCAAGGAACGCCCGGACTACCAGTCCCGCCTGCGCAATTTCTTCGAAACACTGGCCGTCGAGTATCGCGACATCCGCCTGAGACGCGAACTCAGGTTGTGGGACGGATTCATGTGCCATCGCTGCGCCTACATGCAGCTCGAATGCGACATGGATCGGGCGGCCGCCTGATCCGGAACGATGGTGGCGCAAGGTGCGAACAGCGCGGCAGGGTCCGACCCGGGGCGGATCATGGCGCTCGCCACCGGGTACTGGGCATCGCAGGCGTTACTGACGGCCAACCGCCTCGGCGTGTTCGCGGCGCTGGCCGACAAGGGCGCGACGGCGGCCGAGCTCGCCGCGTCGCTCGCACTCGATGAGCGCGGCGCGCGGCTCCTGCTCGACGCCTGTACCGCTCTCGGCCTGCTCGAAAAGGACGGCGGGGGACGCTATTGCAACAGCGACGCGAGCGCGACCTTTCTCACGCCGGACAGCCCGGCGTCACTGGCCAATGCGATTCGCTACAGCGACGACCTGTATGCCACCTGGGGCGAGCTCGAGAAGGCGGTCCGGACCGGGGCACCGCCGATGCCGCCCGAAGCGTATCTCGGTGGCGATCCGGATCGGACGCGGCATTTCGTTTACGGCATGCACGACCGGGCGCTCGGCATCGGGCGGGCGCTGACCGGACTGGTCGACCTCGACGGCCGCAGGCGCCTGCTCGACGTCGGTGGCGGTCCCGGCACCTATTCCGCGCTTCTGACCGCGCGCTTCGACGGGCTCGCGGCGGACGTGCTGGAGCTGGAGGGAGTCGCCGCAATCGCCCGGGAGATCCTCGAATCCATGGGCGCGGGCGAACGCGTCACGATGCGGACCGGTGACTACCATGCGACGGAGTTCGGTTCCGGCTACGACGTCGTGCTGATGTCGGGGATGTTCCACCGCGAGTCGGAGGCGAGCTGTCGCGCGCTCATCGCCAAGGCGCACGCTTGCCTCGATGCCGGCGGCCTGCTCGTCGTCAGCGATGTGTTCGCGGACGCCGGGGGCGCCGGGCCCGAGTTCGCGACGCTGTTCGGACTCAACATGCTGCTCACGGCGCCCGACGGCGGCGTGCATGCGGACGCGGACGTCGCGGACTGGCTGACCGAAGCCGGTTTCCACGCCGTCGAGCGCACACCCTTTCCACCACCGATGCCGCACCGCGTGGTGTCCGGGAGCAAACGATGAATGCCCGATGCCGATACTGGTTGCCCGGCCTACTCGTGCTGGCTGCACTCGCACCCGTCGCCGCCGACGAGAGCGGCGACTCTGCCATGGAGCGTATCGGCGACGAACGCTATCGGATCGGTTCGATCGTCGTCGACCGCAAGGCGAAGACGTTCACGGTGCCGGGCAAGATCCTGCACCTGGATGAACCGCTCGAGTACCTCGCGGTTTCGGCCGCTGGCATGAAAGCGTACGAAAGCCTGCTCGAGCTCGAGACGTCACCGCGCGACTTCAACCTGGCCTGTATCCTGATCGGACTCGACAACAAGAACGTCGTGCGTCCCGAGTATCAGTTCGACCAGACACCGGTCAAGGGCCCTGCGGTGGATATCGCCGTGATTTTCGAGCAGGACGGCAAGACCGTCACGATCCCGGCCGCCAATGCGCTGGCCAACGGCGACGAGACCTTCGACGATGACCGCTGGGCCTACACGGGTTCGGAAATGTCGCACGATGGCAAGCAGTTCATGGCCGAGATCGGCGGCACGCTGATCGGTTTCGTGCACGACCCGCTGAGCGTCATCGAGCACGAGCACGGCGCCGGTATCGGCGCGTACGGCAGCATTACGGGCAATGAGGCACTGCTTCCCCCCGAAGGATCCGCCGTGGCGCTGCGCGTCACCGCCCGGGGGGACTGACCGGCCGGCCGGCGATGTCCTCCGTCCTCCGCATCGGCGCTTTGCTGGCCCTGCTTATGGCCGCACCGGTGGCGGCGGGTGTCGGCGACCTGCCCGGCGCGCCGCCGTGGCCAAAGCGCCTCGTCGACAGGGTGACGGGCGCGCTGGCCGCGAGCGAACAGGCACCGCGGACCCGGCACCTGGACGCGGACGGGGCGCCGCGATTCACGAATCGCCTGCTGCTCGAGAAAAGCCCGTACCTGCAGCAGCACGCTCACAATCCGGTCGACTGGTACCCGTGGGGCGAGGAAGCCTTCGCCGCTGCGGTCGCGCAGAACAAGCCCATCCTGCTCAGCATCGGCTATTCAACGTGTCACTGGTGCCACGTCATGGAAGCCGAATCCTTCGACAACGTCGAGATCGCCACCTACATCAATCGCCATTACATCGCGATCAAGGTCGATCGCGAGGAGCGCCCGGACATCGATCGCGTCTTCATGGCGGCCGTCGAAACCTACGCCGGCCGGGGCGGGTGGCCCGCGACACTCTGGCTGACACCCGATGGTCAGCCGTTCTATGCCAGTACCTACCTGCCGCCCTACGACGGCGACCGTGGCATCGAGCGTGGCTTTTCCAGCACGCTCGAGCTGCTCAGGGCCGCCTGGGCGGACCGGCCCGACGACGTCGTCCGCATCGCGGATCAGCTGGTGACGGCGGTGCAGGCGCGGCTGGAGCCGGCCGCGGGCAGTGCGGTGCCGGCGGTGACCGCGGTGGACCGGGCCTTCGCCGAATATCGCGCGGCCTACGATGCTGTCAACGGCGGCCTGGCGGGCGCACCCAAGTTCCCGAGCCACCTGCCGGTCCGGTTCCTGCTGCGCTATTACGTATACGCCGGCGATGCGGCGGCGCTCGACATGGCGGTCACGACGCTCGCGGCCATGGCCGACGGCGGGCTCAATGACCATGTCGGCGGCGGATTCCATCGCTACGCGACGGACGCGGCCTGGGCGATACCGCATTTCGAGAAAATGCTCTACGACAACGCGCTGCTCGCGACGGCCTACCTCGAGGCGTTCGAGGCGACAGGCGATTCGGGCCTTGCCGCCGTCGCCCGCGCCACGCTGCGCTACGTCGAGCGCGAAATGACCGCGGATTCGGGCGCGTTCTACACGGCGAGCGACGCCGACAGCGGGCCCGCCGGCGCCGTCGAGGGCTGGTACTACACCTGGCCCGAGACCGAGCTCGAGCGCATCCTGGCGCCGGACGAATTCGAAATCGTCCGGCGGCACTTCGGCGTGACGGCAGCGGGCGACCTCGGCGGCCGCAACGTTCTCTATGTCGCCGAACCGCTGGACGCCGTGGCGCAAGCGCTCGGCCTGTCGACCGCCGAGGCCGGCCGGCGCCTCGAACACGCACGAACCAAGCTGTACCGGCACCGCAGCGCGCGGCCGGCGCCGTTTCGCGACCAACGCATCCTGACGGCATGGAACGGGCTCATGATCTCGGCATTCGCCCGGGCCGGGCGGGTTTTCGGGGACGATGGATACCTGCGCGCGTCCGCCAGGGCCGCGCGCTTCGTCGTGACCGAGCTGATGCGCGACGGCCGGCTCGGCAGGGCCTGGAGCGACGGCCGTGCCGGCGGCGTCGCGTTCGCCGATGACTATGCCTACACGATCCAGGCGTTCATCGACCTGTACGAAGCCGATGGCGAACTGGCCTGGCTCGAACGGGCCCTCGCCCTGCAGGCCGTGATGGACGCCGAATTTTACGATGCCAGCGGTGGCGGCTATTTCTATGCGGCGCAGGCGGCGGATGGCCTGCCGGCGCGCGACAAACCTGCATTCGACGATGCGCTGCCGTCCGCCAACGCGGTGGCGGTGCTTAACCTGCTGCGACTCTACGAGCTGACGACCGAGGCCCGGTTTCTCGAACGTGCCGAGGCGTCGCTCGAATCTCTGGAGCGCGTGGTCTCGGCCGCGCCGGCGGCGGTTCCGGACCTGCTGCAGGCGCTGCTGTTCCATGCCCGGACGGTGCAGATGGTCGTGCTCGTGACGCCGGGAAGCCGGTCCGATGCGGAACCGTTCCTCGAGGTGCTGCGTGGCAGGTTCCATCCCTGGCACGTACTGAGTGTCGTCCCCGAGGGGCCGGACCTCGACGCACACGCGCGCGTCGCACCGCTGCTCGAGGGCAAACGCGCCATCGGCGGCCGGACGACGGCGTTCGTCTGCGAGCACGGTATCTGCGACCTGCCGACGGCCGATCCGGCGGTATTCGCCGGGCAGCTCCACGGCGTCCGGCCGTGATGCGCCGTACGGCGGTCTGCGTCGCGTGGCTGGTCGCGGGCTGCGGCCCGGGCGCCGATACCGACGCATCCGTCGACTGGGTTGCCGAGGCGCAACGCGCGGCGCTCGACCGCCATGCCGGCGACGCGGATACGCTCGTACTGCGCGGCATCGTCGCCGACCGCAAGCTCGGGCAGCTCGACCTGCTGGCGACGGCGGGCGCCGCGGAGCCGGAGCTGCCCCTCGAAGTACTGGTCGCGGGAGCAGACAGCGCCGTGGATCGCTACCTGGCGAAAAGCACGGCGCGGACCGAAGACCTCCTCACTGCGCTGCGTTTCATCGGCATGACGCCCGGGCATCCGCGCGAGCCGGAGCGGCTCCTGTACTGGCCGAAGGGCGAGCGCGTGATCGCGACGGTTGCACGCTACCCTGGCGGGGGCGGCGCGCG
>JAWWBD010000159.1:0-6447 GCA_033721115.1 Woeseiaceae bacterium
CTTTCTTCGTCTTGAACTCCTTCAGTTCCCCGCTCGCCATGCCGTATAGAAAATCGGCGACCGGCATCGAGATACCGTCGGCCTGGATGCTGATCGTCGGGTAGCCGAAGCGCGCCGTGAATTCGAGCGGATAGATGCCCTGCCCGTTGACGATGCAGTTGACGTCGATGTAACCCACGTAGCCTTCCTCGGCCAGCTTGTCCCTGAGCTTCGCGAGCGTCGCCGCGAACAGGCGATTGGGCTCGCTCCAGTACATGCAGGTACCCATTTCGCCGGTCGCGGGCCCGATGTTGCCGGGGAAGAGAGGCTTGTGCTCGAAGTTGATATTGATCGGCAGCATGAAATCCGTGCCGTTGAAGAAAGCGCCGACGGCGACCTCGACGCCGCGCATGCGGCGCTGCAGCTGAAAGACCTTGACGGTATCCGAGTACACGGCCTTGTAGGACTGGAGCACGTGGATGACGTCCATGCCGTCGTCTTCCTGGCCGACGAACAGGAGCCGCTTGATGTTCTGCGCCTCGCCGCTGGGCTTGATCACGTAGGCGCCCGGCTTCGCGCGCACGTGGGCGATCGCCGCATCGAAATCGGTGAACTCCTCGAACGGGATGATCGAGACGCCGTGCTTTTTCAGTTCCTGCTGGCCGAAGGTGCGGTCGTCCTCGAGCCGGTCGGTGTAGGCCGTGCCGCCGACGACGTGCTTGCCCGCCGCCCGCAGGGCCGCGGCCTTCTCACCCTGCCCCATGACGTCATCGAATACGATGACGTCCGCCCAGTCGACGTGCGACTCCCAGTCGTCGACCTTCGGCACGAAGCCGTCGCCGATTTCGCGCTCGGCTTCGCTGCCGATGTAGTAGCGGACGTCGTGCCCTTCGCGACTCACCTGCCAGGCGATGTCGCTGATCAGCGCGTCGAGCGAAACGAAAAGGTAGTTGCGTTTGTCGGTCGCCATCCGTTTTTACTCCATGCTCAGGTAGCGGTCGAGCAATGGCGCCTGCACCCCGTGCCCGCCGCCCTCCGCCTCGATGTCGAGAATGCGCGTCGTCTCCTCGAACAGCTCCTCTGCCGCCGCGGGACTGTCGGCGATGCAGGTCGTGCCGACTTTTCCGTACTGCGACAGCGCGCCGATCATGTGGAACAGTGCGCCCGTGCCGGTCGTATGCCGGTAGCCGATGCCGTGCCGCGCGATGATCTGGAACAGGTCCTCGGGCAGGAGCCCGCGGTAGGAGCGGGACTTCAGGTTGTCGGTCGCCGCGTAGAATTTCGGGTGTCCGGACGGCGTGAGGAAGAGGCCCGTGTCGGGATCCAGCCGCCCGCCGGTCAGGAACTCGAGCGCGTGGAACGGCGGCGTCGTGCCGCCCATGCGCAGGTTGATCTCGATGGCCCAGCTCTGCCAGTGCCCCCCGGGATCGCGCCCGACGAGGAAATCGATGGCGAACAGGCCGATGACACCCTTCTCCGCCAGCACCTGCCCCACCTTGCCCGCCTCTTGCATCAGCATGAGCCGGTAGTCGTCGTCGGCCGGGAACCGGCAGCCCAGGTAGGACTGCCCGGTCGCACCGCCCAGGACCTGCTCGTGACTCGACACGAACGCGGGCCGGCCGTCCGGCGTGATGCGCATCTGCACGCTGGGGGACCGGATCTCGGTGGCGGACACCAGTTCCTCGACGATGCCGCCCATCGCGGCGAACTTGCGCAGGAACGTGGTCAGGGTCTCGTTGCCCGAGGTCCAGGCGAGATGCGTGAGCGCCTCGCGGATCGCGTCGGCGTCGTGCCGCTCGGCGGGATAGGTGAAGACACCGTTGCCTTCCCCGCCGAAGCCCTCGTTGAGCTTGACGACGGCCCGCGCGGGCGCGGGATCCTGGCGCCCCAGTTCGATCAGGCTCGCCACGATATCGGCCTCTGTCGCGAGATCTTCGTAGCCGCGCGGATACCGGACGCCGGCCTCCGCGAAGACCTGCCGGTTGCCGGACTTGGTGCCCAGCGGCAGGAGGTCCGGATCGAGCCCGTTCAGCGGGATGCCGAGTGCGACGGCGAGCCGGCGCTCGAGCCTGGTCGAGTTGTAGCAGGTGAGATAGGCATGCTCGGGATCGTCGATCAGCCCGCGCAGGCGACGCAGGAAGCGTGGCCGTTCGAGCACTTTCTCGGTCAGGGGCCGCGGGCTCGAGTCGCAGACCGACAGCACGTGCAGCCGTTCCCGGGCGTGGCGCATCGGCACGCCCTCGAGCAGGTCGAGGTAATACTCGATGATGTCGGGGTGCACGGGCTGGCTGGTCACGTAGATCAGTCGGGCGCGGGGATTGCGGAGCCGGATCAGCGCGAACAGCAGTCGCTCCTCGTAGTACGCCGCGCCGAGCACCTTGTTGAGCTCCTCCTGGTTGACGGAGAGCGACGGCACGATGACCGACGTGTGCTCGTAATCCGAGTCCTCGGCGAGCGCGGTCCAGATGCGCGGCAGGCGCGACTTCAGGGCCCGGAACTGTTCGGTGTCTTCCGTCATGCGCTGGCCGTGCGATCAGGCCGCGTGCACGTGCACGGTCTCGCCAATCTCGTCGAGGATCCCGCGCAGCGCGTCGTAATCCGGATGCCGCACGCGCATCCAGGCGTTCGCCATGTAACCCGCCTCGACGGGCTGCGTCGGCGTACCGGGGTCCGGCAGGTGTGCGGCGACGATGCAGTCGTCGTACTTGCGCCCGATCTCGTCGAGACCGCTGTAGCCCGTGATCCGGCCATCACGATCGGGGCGGAGCGCGATCATGCCCGCAGCGTAGCGCCGCGACGGCTTAGAACGGATCTTGCCATTCACGATCGCCGACGCCCATTCGGTATAGAGATCGAATTCGTTCGCCGCGTTGTAGACGTCCCACTGGCCGACCCCGGGCGGCCGGCAGCCGATCTCGGAAAACTTGAGCCCCTTGGGCCCGAAGAACCATTCCATGTGCGTGGCCGAGGTCCCGATCTCGAGGATCTCGATCACTCGCCGCGTCATCTCGCGGACCTCGACATAGCCGGGCGCATCGATGCGATTGGTCGTCACCATCTGCGGCGAAATCCAGCGCTCGCGCATCGCCTCGAGCACGTTCGGGTAGTAATGCGTGATGAACTCGTGGGCGACCCTGCCGCCGATCGTCAGCGTGTCGATGTAGCCTTCGTGACCCTCGATGAATTCCTCGACGGCCACGTGCTGCCCGTGCTCGAGGCCGCACTGCCTGATGACGCGCTCGAGCCCGTCGGCGTCGCGCACGCGGTAGGTGCCGGAGGCGCCGGCACCGGAAGGCGGCTTGATGATCAGGGGGAAGCCTACCGCCGCTGCGAACTCGCGCGCATCCTCCGCGGACTCCGCGCGCGTCGACTGCGCGCAGGGAATGCCCGCATCACGCAGCACCTCCTTCATCGCCGGCTTGTCGCGGCAGAGGTAGGCCGTCTTTGCCGACGTGCCCGGAATGCCGGTGGCTTCGCGGACGTGCGCAGCCGGCAGTATGTGCGCTTCGACCGTCGCCTCCAGGCGATCCACCCAGAGCTTGCCCTGCACCGCCTTGACGGCCTCGAGCAGTGTCGGCTCGTGCACGACCGAGCCGACCTGCACGTAGTCACCGAGCCAGTTCTTCAGTTCGCCGGACAATGACGAAACGGGCCGCTCCCCGATACCGATGACGTTGGCCCCGACGTTCGCGAGCCCGCGCACGAATTCGCGCTGGTTGTAGGGGAAGGAGGGCTCGATGAAGATCACGTTCATTGCGGTTTTCCCAGCTGGCGGAACAGCTCGATGTAGCGGGCACCCTGCCGCGCCCACGAAAAGTCCATGGCCATGCCGTTGGCCATGATTCTGAGCCAAAGCGCTCGATTGCGATAGAGGCCGAGCGCCGTATCGAGGGCCCAGGCCAGACCGTTGGCATCGTAGTCCCGGAACAGGATGCCGGTACCGGTCCCCGTGGCCGGGTCGATCTGCGCTACGGAATCGGCCAGCCCGCCCGTCTCCCGCACGATCGGCACCGTGCCGTAGCGCAGGCTGTACATCTGGTTGAGGCCGCAGGGCTCGTAACGCGACGGCATGAGGAACATGTCGGCGCCGGCCTCGATCCAGTGCGCCAGTTCGTTGTTGTAACCCCGGTAGTAGCAGACACGGTCGCGAAACTGCCCCTGCAGCCATTCGAAGAACTGCTCGTAGCGCGCGGCGCCGCTGCCGAGCACCGCGAGCGCGAAATTGCGGCGCGCGAGCAGCGCCGGCACGACCTCCTCGATGAGGTCTATGCCTTTCTGGCCGACGAGCCGGCTGACGAGGCCGATCACCGGCGCGTTCCCCTCGAGCCTGAGACCCAGTTCGCGCATCAGCTCGCGCTTGCATTCCACCTTGCCGCGCAGGTCGTCCGCCGTGTAGTTCATCGGGATCAGCGGGTCGGTCGCGGGATCCCATTCACTGTAATCGACGCCGTTCAGGATCCCGACGAGCGCGTCGGCACGACCGCGCAGCAGGTGATTGAGCCCCATCCCGTACTCGTCGCCCAGGATTTCGCGCGCGTAGGTGGGACTGACGGTCGTGATCAGGTCCGCATAGAGAATGCCGGTCTTCAGGAAATTGATGACCCCGGCTTTCAGGTCGTCCTGGTGCAGGTGCTGCTCGGCACCCCGGAGGTACAGCTGGTCGAGGGCCCAGGCCGGGAACATGCCCTGGTAGCCGATGTTGTGGATCGTCAGCACCGACTTCGTCTTCGCGAACAGTCGATCCCAGGCGTAGACCGTTTTGAGGTACAGCGGGATCAGCGATGTCTGCCAGTCGTGGCAGTGAAAAACATCCGGCGCGAAACCCTGCTGCTGGCACATCTCGATCGCAGCGCGCGACAGCATGACGAAACGCAGGTACTCGTCGCCGTCGTCGGTATAGATGCTGTCGCGGCCGTAGAATTCCGGGCAGCGCAGGAGGTAGATCCTGGTCCGCGTGCCGGGCAGCGTCGTCACGTCGATCGCGTAGCGGACTTCGCGACCGGCGATGCGCAGTGCAAGGTTATCCAGCCCCGGCACCGGCTCGGACTCGATCCCCGCGCGGTCGATCCGCGCATAGCGCGGAATCAGCACGCGCACGTCGTGCCCGGCCTCGTCGAAGTACTTCGCGAGCGCGGCCGACACGTCGGCGAGGCCGCCGGTCTTGGCGAGCGGCGCGAGCTCGGAGCTCGCGAGGCAGATTTTCAGGGGTTTTTCGGCCACTGGAGGCCCGGGCTGTTTGTTCTTTGGTGCTATTCTAACGCAGCCGGCGCAGGACGACGCCGGACCCGCGAAGAGAACTGCATTGAACGTACTGATCCTGTCCCCCGGCTACCCGGCCGACATGCCCGAGTTCACCCGCGGTCTTGCCGAGTGCGGCGCACGTGTCACCGGCGTCGGCGACCAGCCTCCGGGGGCTCTGCCGGAACTCGTGCGCCGCTCGCTGTCGGACTACGTGCACGTGCGCTCGCTCTGGGACCGCGACCACGTCATCGCCGAGCTCGGCCGGCAGGCTCGCGGCGTCGCGTTCGACCGCATCGAATGCCTGTGGGAACCCGGCGTCGGCCTGGCCGCCGAGCTGCGCCGGCATTTCGGGGTGCCGGGCCTGTCCGTCGAGCAGGCGCACCGCTTCCGCGACAAGGAAGCGATGAAGGTCGCGCTCGACGCCGCCGGCATCAGGACGCCGCGTCACGTGGCCGTCGACAGTGTCGCCGGCTGCTGGGAAGCGGCGGAAATGATCGGTTTTCCGCTGATCCTGAAGCCGATCGCGGGCGCCGGGTCGGCCGATACCTACCGCGTCGACGATGCGGACCAGCTGCGCGCCGTGCTGCCGCGGCTCCGGCACGTACCGCAGGTCAGCGTCGAGGAATTCGTCGACGGCGAGGAATACACGTTCGACACGATCACGATCGACGGCCGGATCGCCTATTTCAACGTGACCTGGTACCGACCGCGCCCGCTGATCGCACGCTCGAACGAATGGATCAGCCCGCAGATCATCGCGCTCCGGGACGTCGACGATCCCGGTCTCGCCGGCGGCGTCGCGATGGGCCACGCCGTGATCGACGCGCTCGACTACCCCACCGGCTTCACGCACATGGAGTGGTACCGGAAAAGCGACGGCGAGGTCGTGTTCGGCGAGATCGGGGCGCGGCCGCCCGGCGCGCATCACGTCGACCAGATGAAATGGGCCTGCGACTTCGACGTCTTCCGGGCCTGGGCCTCCGCCGTCACGACCGGGGAGTTCGACTTCGAAATCGAGCGGCGCTACAACGTCGCGACGATCTACAAGCGCGCCCGCGGGATCGGCCGCATCTCCGGTGTCGAAGGCGCGGACTCGCTGCAGCGCCGCTTCGGCGAACACGTCGTCTGGAACACGCTGCTGCCGATCGGCACGCCGCGGCGGGACTGGAAGCAGACGCTCGTCTCGGACGGCTTCATCATGCTCCGGCACCCGGACCTCGACGAGAC
>JAWWBD010000160.1:0-6367 GCA_033721115.1 Woeseiaceae bacterium
AAGGCGCGGCGGCACGCGACGTCCGACTGGATGGCGCTCGAGCAGCAGCGCGGCATCTCGGTGACGTCCTCGGTCATGCAGTTCCCGTACGCCGGCAAGGTCGTGAACCTGCTCGACACGCCGGGCCACGAGGACTTCTCGGAGGACACCTACCGCACGCTGACCGCAGTGGACTCCGCGCTGATGGTCATCGACTGCGCCAAGGGCGTCGAGGAACGCACGATCAAGCTGATGGAAGTCTGCCGGCTGCGCGACACGCCGATCATGACCTTCATCAACAAGCTCGATCGGGACGGGCGCGAGCCGATCGAGCTGCTCGACGAGATCGAGTCCGTGCTCGGCATCCAGTGTTCGCCCGTCACCTGGCCGATCGGCATGGGACGTTCGCTCAAGGGCGTCTATCACCTGCTCGAGGACAAGATCGTCCTCTACGACAGCTCGGGCCGGGAAAAGGCGGCAACGCGACGCATCATCGACGGGCTGAATTCACCCGAAGCCGAAGCGGAACTCGGCGCCGATGCGGCCGCGTTCCGGGAAGAAATCGAGCTCGTGCAGGGTGCCTGCCCGGCGCTCGATACCGGGGCTTACCTGGGCGCGCGGCAGTCACCCGTTTTCTTCGGTTCGGCGCTCGCGAATTTCGGCGTGACGGAACTGCTCGACGAGTTCGTCAGGCTGGCGCCGGCGCCGCTGCCGCGCGAGACCGAGGAACGCGTCGTCGCGCCCGGCGAAGAAGCCCTGACCGGTTTCGTGTTCAAGATCCAGGCGAACATGGACCCGGGCCACCGCGACCGCATCGCGTTCCTGCGCATCTGTTCCGGCGAATATCGGCCGGGCATCCGCCTGCACCACGTGCGCACGGGCAAGGAGCTCAAGATCGCGGACGCGATTACCTTCCTTGCCGCCGACCGGCAGCACGCAGACACGGCGTACGCGGGAGACATCATCGGCCTGCACAATCACGGCACGATCAACATCGGCGACAGTTTTTCGCAGGGGGAGACCCTCCGCTTCACCGGCATCCCGAATTTTGCGCCCGAGATCTTCCGGCGCGCGGTCCTGAAAGACCCGCTCAGGCTCAAGGCCCTGAGCAAGGGTCTCGGTCAGCTCTGCGAGGAGGGGGCGACGCAGCTGTTCCGGCCGCTCAGGAACAACGACCTGATACTCGGCGCGGTCGGGCCCCTGCAGTTCGACGTCGTTGCGCACCGGCTGCGCGACGAATACAACGTCGAGTGCCAGTTCGAGGCCGTCAACGTCGCGACCGCGCGCTGGGTCGACTGCGACGACCCGAAACTGCTGGCCGACTTCGAACGCAAGGCGCACGACAATCTCGCGCTGGATCACGGCGAGCAGCTCGTCTACGTCGCGCCGACGAAGGTGAACCTCAACCTGACCGAGGAGCGCTGGCCGGACATCCGGTTCCGCGCGACGCGGGAGCATTGAAGCTCAACCGGACAGTCATCGCCTGGGCCCTGTACGACTGGGCGAACTCGGCGTTTGCGCTGAGCGTTCTGGCCGTGCTGTTCCCGCTCTTTCTCGGCAGCTACTGGAGCGCCGGCGAGAGCGGTGCCGTCGTGTCGACCCGGCTCGGCTTCATCATTGCGGGTGCGAACCTCGTCGTCGCCGTGCTGGCACCGGTATTCGGCACGATCGCCGACAAGGGCGGCTACCGGAAGCGCTTCCTCGTCGTCCTGGCCGGGCTCGGTGCCGCCGCGACGGCCGGCCTCGGGCTCGTGGGCGAAGGCGCGTGGCCCTGGGCACTCGCCCTCTACGCGATCGCCTCGGTCGGTTTCTACAGCTCGACTTTGTTCTACGACTCGCTCCTGGTCGACGTCACCGGCAAGCGGCATTACGACTTCGTGTCGGCGCTCGGTTTCGCGCTGGGCTACCTGGGCGGGGCGCTGCTGCTCGGTCTGCACGTCTGGATGCTCGTGGCACCGGACACGTTCGGGCTCGCGGGCCCGGTCGCGGCGATCCGCACCGCGTTCGTCACGGTCGGGGCGTGGTGGGCGCTGTTCTCGCTCCCGCTCGTCGTTCTCGTGCCGGAGACGAAGCGACGTCTCGCGGCTGCCGGCAGCGTCGTCAGCGCCGCCTACGCGGAGCTGCGGGCGACGATGGCGCGGATCGGGCAATACCGCAACATCGTCGTGTTCCTCGCGGCCTACTGGCTCTACCTGGGTGGCGTGTTCACGGTGATCTCGATGGCCGCGAACTACGGCCAGCGGCTCGGATTCGACGACCAGGATCTCGTCATCGCTTTCCTCGTGACCAACTTCGCCGGCTTTCCGGCAACGCTGATCTACGGATTCGTGAGCCATCGCTTCGGTCCGCGGCCGGGCATCTATTTCGCGCTCACGGTCTACATCGTCGTGTCCCTCTGGGCCGTCTTCATGACCGAGGTCTACCAGTTCTACGTCATGGCCGTGATCGTCGGTTGCGTGCAGGGCGGGGTCCAGGGCCTGAGCCGGTCGCTGTACGCTGCGCTGATCCCGCCGGAGCGTTCGGGCGAGTTCTTCGGCTTCTACAACATGACGACCAAGGCGGCGCACGTGGTCGGTCCGCTGCTGGTCGGGCTGGCGGCCATGGCCTCGGACGCGCCGCAGGTCGTGCTGCTGGTCCTGGTGCCGCTTTTCGTGAGCGGCCTCGCGCTCTTGACGCGGGTCAGGGTCGCGCCGCGCTGACGGCTGCGGCGAGCCGGTCCAGGGCGGCGCGGTCGGGCGGTCCGTAGCGCGCCGCCAGGTAGGCGGCCGTCACGGCCTCGATCGCTGCGGCGGGCAGCCGCGATTCGGCACCGGCGCGCGCGGCGAACGCGAGGGGCGTCTCGCCGGTCGCGGGGACGAGTCCCGTGCGCCGGATGAAGCGGGCGTACAGCCGTGCCGCGCGGTCGCGGCGCGGCGCCCGGTACCGCAGCATCAAAAGCAAACTGATCAGCATGACCAGCCCGGTGACGAGAAAGACCAGTGTCAGCATCATCTTGCGCCAGTTCGGGTCGTCCATGCCGAGCAGGCGCATGAAGCGATCCTGGTTTTCCGGGCCGTAGCCCAGGATCCACTCGTTCCATTTCGCATTCATCGCGTCCCAGGTCAGCGTCAGGCGGTGGATCAGCGCAGACGGTGCCGACAGGCCCCAGGCCGCGGCCGCGCCCTCGAGCAGTGCGCCGCTGACGCCGGCATCGATGCGGTCGGGAGCGACGGCCGCGGTCGGGTCGACCCGGTACCAGCCGGTCTCCGGCAGCCACACCTCGTTCCAGGCATGCGCGTCGGACTGGCGCACGATCATGTGACCGCCCATGGGGTTGAGCTCGCCGCCCTGGTAGCCCAGCACGATGCGTGCCGGGATGCCGGCGGCGCGCATCAGTACCGCGAATGCGGATGCGTAGTGCTCGCAGAAGCCGCGCCTCGTATCGAACAGGAAGCGGTCGACCGGATCGCTGCCGAGCGGCGGCGGCTCCAGCGTGTAGAAATAATCCTGCTGGTGGAACATCGAGAGCACGGCTTCGATGTAAGCGCTGTCGGAACCGGCCGCGATTCGCATGCGCTCGGCGAGCGCACGCGCGCGGGGATTGCTTCCCTCGGGCAGCCGTTCGTAAAAGTGCTGCGCCCGCTCGGTCAGCTCGACCTCGGTCCGGTAATCGAGGTAGGAGAGCACCTCGTAGGCGACGCGCTGGTCGATCGTGCGCGATCGCGCAAGCTGCTGCTGTGGCCCCATGAACGTGCGCGACAGCGACCATTCCCACGGCATGTCGAGCGCGAACACCCACTGCTGGCGCGTGGGCTCGAGCGTGATCTGGTAACGGACCGGGTTGCCGGTGCCACGGACCTGCTCGTGCACGCGCGGCCCCTCGAAGGGGTCGTTCTGGCTCCAGGACCGGCCGTTGAAGATCGTCAGGACGAGGCCGCGCCAGTAACGGTCCCGGGGCTCGGGAATCTCGTCCTCGAAGCGCACGCGGAACGCAACGGCGTTCGACAGCGACAGCGAGCTGATGTCGCCCGGGCTCATCGAGTCGCTCAGGCCCGAAGTCGCCGTGCCGGTATACATCGGCACCGCCCAGAACGGCGTTGCGATCCGCGGGAAGAAGATCCACATCGCGACGGCGAGCGGTGCCGCGTACAGCACCAGCCGCCCGCCGGTCGCAAGCGTTTGCCGGGGCGATTCGATGGCAGCGGCGGCAACCCGCAGCCAGGCGCTCATGATCAGAAGCAGCGCGACGACGAGATATGGCAGCGACCAGATGTACTGCTCCCGGAGCAGCGACGACATGACGAGAAAGATCGCGATGAAGAGCAGCACGAACTGGTCGCGGCGTTTGCGGGTTTCGAGCAGCTTCAGCGCGGCCATCACGGCGAGCAGCGCCGAACCGGGACCCACGCCCGAGATCGTCGAATAGGTCGCGAAGACACCGAGGAAACAGCCCAGCGCGACGACCGCCCGGAACCAGGTCGGCGGCAACGGCCGGCGCCGGCTCTCGGCAACGAGCCGCCACATTGCGCAGACGAGAAACGCGCCCGTGATCCAGGCCGGCAGGAAGGTGAGATGCGGCATCAGCGCGAAGACCAGCGCCGCGAGCGTCCACGGCAGGCTCGCTAGCAAAGAGCCGTCGGTGCCGCGCGGCTTAGCCATCGGCGGCCACCGCCGGCGCGCTGCCGGTAAGCCCGAAGGTCGCGAGAGCCTCCAGACAGCGCCGGCGCTGTGCATCGCCGTGCGAGGGCGGGAACTCGTCGCCCTTGAGGCGCAGCCCGTAATCGGCGCGCGTGCGGTCGGTGTCGACGATCCAGCGGGTCAGGACGGACAGCTTCAGTTCGGTGTCGGCGCCCGCGATCTCGTCGAAGTCGAACCACTGGCTGCTGGTATCGGCGCCGGCGAAGCGCTTGGACAACAGCTGCCCGCTTCGCGCATACGCTTTCCACGCGACATGCCGCGGCGAATCGCCGGTATGGAACTTGCGCAGGCCCGCGAAATCTTCCTCGCCGCGCGCGTCGTCGTGGCGATGACCGTGCGCGGTCCTGGACGGGGGCGGTTCGGGCGCTTCTTCCGCCGGGGCGGGATAGACGAGTCCCTCCAGGTCCATGTGCAACCAGGCCCAGGCACGGAACAGCTCGAAAGGGAACAGCGTCCGGATGCCGAAGCGCGGCAGTCGGACGTAGCCGCGTCGCCCTGTCGGTACAGCGAGTTCCAGCACCTTGCTTTCGCCGGGCGCGAGATTCTCGATCGCGCTCGTGTCCGAATCGGTGTAGAGCATGATGCCGTGGCGCGGGCTCTTCGAATGGTTCGTGATCGCGACCCGGAACAGCGCCGCCTGGCCGGCGAAAACGGCTTCGACACCCGCGAAGGCGAGTTCCAGGCCGACGAGATTACGCTGGCACTGGTGCATCGAGACGAACCCGAGTCCGGCGAGCAGGAACGTCAGCACGAACGACAGGTTGTTGTTGTAATTCATCGAGCCCATCAGCATCGCGAACGTCATCAGTGCGAACACGAGGCCGACGCCGGTCGGCAGGATGTAGACGCGCCCGGGCCTGAGCGTCGTGACTTCCGGATCGGGTCCCTGGCGCTTCTCTGCCCAGCGCCGGACGCGCCGGTTCAGCGATGCGGACAGCGCCAGGACGAATCGGGGTTTAGGGAATGGCCACTGTATCGAGGACATGCTGGCACAGTTCGGCGGCCGAGCGGTGGGTCGTCTTGCCGGCCGGCTTGAGGCGATGCCCGGCAACGGCAGCGAACACGGCCTGGATGTCGTCCGGGTAAACGCCGGAATGGCGCTCGACGAACGCGTGTGCCCTGGCCGCGGCGACCAGCGCCAGGGCACCGCGCGGCGACAGGCCGATCTCGATCTCGGGCGACTCCCGGGTCTGCCGGACGAGGGCCTGGATGTAGTCGACGAGCGGGTCGCTCATGACCATGCGCCCTGCCGCCTGCTGCAGGTCGAGCAGCACGTCGGGCGACGTCACCGGTTCGATGCCGGCGAGCATGGTGCGGCGATCCTCGCCCATGATGAGCTGGCGCTCATTGTCCTCGTTGGGATAACCGAGTTCGAGGCGCATCAGGAACCGGTCGAGCTGGGATTCGGGCAGCGGAAACGTGCCGATCTGGTCCGCGGGGTTCTGGGTCGCGACCACGAAAAAGGGTTCGGGCAGGGGCCGCGTCGTGCCGTCGACCGAGACCTGGTATTCCTCCATCGACTCGAGCAGCGCGCTCTGGGCCTTGGGCGTCGCCCGGTTCACCTCGTCGGCGAGAATCAGCTGCGAGAAAATCGGCCCCGGCTGGAACTGGAAGTCGCCGGTCTCCTGGCGGAACACCGAGACGCCGATGATGTCGGCAGGCAGCAGGTCGCTCGTGAACTGGATGCGCTTGAACGTCAGGCCGAGCACCC
>JAWWBD010000161.1:0-6286 GCA_033721115.1 Woeseiaceae bacterium
ATCCTCCGCAGCCTTGCCGAGCGCGAAGTGCAGGTGCCACCGATCCTCCGCTGCGAGGTCCGGCCGATCGAGTTCCCGTCGCATGGCGGTGAGATCGTCGGCCGTGAAGCGGAACGTCTTCAGGTTCGCGAGGCTCCAGTAGGCTT
Source organism: Woeseiaceae bacterium (assembly GCA_033721115.1). GTDB lineage: Bacteria > Pseudomonadota > Gammaproteobacteria > Steroidobacterales > Woeseiaceae > UBA1847. Next base: position 147 of record JAWWBD010000161.1, read on the forward strand.
CGCCGAAACCCGGGTTCAGGTCGATGCTCTTCCGGTAGGCGTCGACGCACTCGTCCGTGCGGCCCTCGGTCTTCAGCACGTGGCCGTAACTGAGCCAGACCTTGGCGTTGCCCGGGTATTCGTCCAGCAGTTCCGCATAGATCGCGCTCGATCGTTCGTACTCGCCGACGCGGCTCAGGATGACGGCCGCGAGATTCCTGTAGTTCGGGCTCTTCGGGTCGGCCGCGAGGCATTGCTCGATATGTGGCAAGGCAGCGGGCGAATCGTTGCCACGGTGCAGGAGCAGCGCATAGTTACAGCGCGCCGCCGTGAACCCGGGCGCCAGCTCGAGGCAACGCTCGAGCAGGTGCAATGCATCCTTGTTGCGGCCGCAGCGGATCGCGACCTCCGCGAGCATGCGAATGGCCGCGACGTCCGTCGGCGCGCCCTTCAGGTAATCCTTGAGCAGCCGCTCCGCCGTCGCGACGTCGTTTTTGACCATGGCGCCGGCCGACTGCTGCAATACCGGATCCCGGGTCGAGTTCTGCACGTGACGGGCATACGCCGCATCCCCGCCGGCCGTGTCCCCGATTGCCAGCAGGTGGTCGGCCAGGACGCGCCAGGCTTCCGTATGCCCGGGCTTGAGCTGCACGGTGCGCCTGAGCGCCTCGATCGCGTCATTGCCGCGCCCGGCGGCCCCGAGCGCGAGCGCGCGCTCGTAGTGCGGGGACGCCCACTGCGGCTGGCGGCGGATCAGTTCGTCGAGCAGGTTGAGCGCCGCGTCCACGTTGCCGGCCCGGCGGCTCGCGCTCGCGAGCAGGAGCACTGCGGGCGGGTGATCCGGTATCACGCGCAGTATCTCCTGCGCCTGCTGCGCGGCCAGCGCCGGGTCCGTTTGCAGCAAACCGACGGCATGCCGCATGGCGACCTCGAGCGTGCCGGTATCTTCCGAGGCCTGGCTCACGGGCAGAGCGCAGACGTCAACAGTGTCGGGGTCGGCATGGTCCGGGGCGTTCCTGGTCGGTGGCCGTGTCGGCCGATCATGATAGGCCGCGTCCGGGGCGACGACAAACGCCGGGCGGGACCGGTTGCTCAGAAACTCCCGCTGAACGACAGCTCGAGGCGCCGGCCGCGCGAGCGGTCGCGGAACTGCCGGGTCTCGACCGGCGTCGTGCCGCGCAGGCCCGCATAGATCAGGCGCCGGCGCTCGTCGGCGAAATCGAGGAGATTTTCGGCGTCGAGCCGGACCCTGATGCCGCGCCAGCGCGTCGTTTCGACGAATACACGGAATTCCGCGCCCTCGTCGTAGACCTCGAGCTCGTTCACCTTGAACTGGAGCTGGCGGCCGCGTTCCCAGAGGCTGAAGCCCCAGGCGGCCCGGGCCGCCCGGAAGTCCTGCCGGAAGTCCAGGATCACCGCGTACTCGTTCTCGATGTCGAAGACCACGGGTCCGCCGGAGATGTTACCGACCGACAGCACACGGTCCTCGCCCGTCACCGGATCCGCCACGCTCGAATCCTGCCAGCGTATTTTCGCATCCAGCTTGGCATTTGCGAGGCCGATCCGGTCGAGCGGCAGCGTCGATTCGAACAGGAGTCCCCAGCGCCGCCCGTCGCCGATGTTGCCCGGCGCCTCGAAGGACTCGGACAACGGCAGGAGGTCGAGCACGTCCGAAATCCAGTGATGAAATGCGGTCAGCTTGACCACTCCGGACGTGCCGAGACGCTTTTCCTGCGTGAGCTCGAGCTTCCAGGTCGAGTCCGGCTCGATGTTGGGATTACCGAGCGCGATATCGTCGTCGAGGAACTCGGTCGCGCTGACGAAGTCCTCGAGGTCGAGCTGCGCAACCTCGCGCGCGAGGCGCACCCGCGTGAGATCCGCGTTCGCCGCGGAATAGGTCAGGACGAACTGCGGTTTCAAAAAAAAGAAATCCCGCTCGAGCACGGCGTCGCCGGTCTGCCGGATGGTCGAGGCCTCCGCGCCGATCCCGAAGTTGAGCTCGTAGCGGCCCAGCAGCCAGGTGTCCTCGGCGAGAAAGTCCCAGCGCACTTCTTCGACGCGGGAGTCCGCGCCGGGAATGTCGATGACGACCGGGCCGTCGCCGGTGTCGTCGGTCTGGGTCAGGTTGCTGTCGAGCACGTTGACCGCGCGCTCCAGGTTGAACTGCAGCTGGTGATTCGCGAAGCGCGTGAAGTCGAATTCGAGCCGCGCAATGATCTCGCGCGAATCGAGTTCCCCGGTCGCGACGCGTTCCAGCGTCCTCGCCCCGTCTGCTTCGGTCTCGATCTGCGCACTCGTGAAGTCCGCGTTCGCACCACCGGACAGCAGGATTCCCTTGGCCCGCCAGTCAGCCGACAGCTGGCGCTCGAGATCGAGGCCCGTCTCGAAAGACGGCGTGTCTTCGATGTCCTCGAAAAATACGTCGGTGCGTGCGCCGGTGCTGTCGTCCGTCCGCTCCGAGTCCGTCACCGACCTGCGGTCTTCGTAGCGCAGGTTCGTATTGACCTGCCAGAAGGTCTCGCCCGCCCAGGCCGACGCATTGAGCGACGCCGAGTAGAACTTGTTGCGGTTGTTGCGCTCCTCGAACCGGCTTTCGACGGGTTCGCCGGCCGCAGCGAGGATTGTCTCGATACCCTGGCGCCCGATGGCCGCCTGCCGCGCATTCAGGCCGGCGCTGACGTCGACACCCTTCAGCGTGTCCGCGACCGAGATGCTGCCGTCCGGCGACACCGGCCCGAAACCGAAGGTCTTGCGGCCCGCCAGCCGCCACTGCACGATCGCCGGGATGCCCTCGCGCAGCACGAGGTTGACGACCTCCGACTGGCCGCGCAGGTCGATGTTGCGGACCTGGCCCCTGATCAGCTCGATGCGCAGTACGGTCGCCGCGGGGATGCGGGACAGGATGTCGGTGAGTGAATCGCGCTTGGTACTGGGCCGCCGGTCGTCGATCAGCACGTTGCCGCCGGAACTCGCGAAGCCGCGCACGTCGCCGGTATCTTCCTCGAGCCGGAACCCGGGCACCTGGTTCACCATGTCGAGCGCCGTCACCGGCCGGAAGCGTTCGAAAAACCGGGCCGGGTAGCGGACGAGATCCCGTTCCAGCGCTTCGGTCTCCTCCTGCGCAAGGGCAGCCGGAATCGCGGCCGGCAGGACCGGACCGAGCAGCAGCACGACGACGACCGCGCGGGCGATGAGAGACCGGGACATATTACGGGCACTATGGATTTTCGCGCTGCTAATATGCCCGACGGAAAGTGATGCCGCGAATTCGCGTTCAGGCGAAATCGTCTGCGGCGCGGATCTCCGGGGGGAGTCGGGTTGCGCATGCAGGGACAGGAAAACAGGTCGCGGAAACCGGGGGCGCCGGCCCTGCGCTGGGGCTTCGTCGGCACCGGGTCGATCGCAAGCTGGATGGCGGATTGCGTGGGCCGGCTCGAGTCCGCCGAGCTCGTCGCCGTCGCGAGCCGCAGCCGGGAAAGCGCCGGCGCATTCGCCGAGCGCTTCGGCGCGAAGCTGGCCTTCGACGACTGGGCCGCGCTCTGCGCCGCGGACGACGTCGACGCCGTCTACATCGCGACACCGACCGCGCTGCGCGAGGAAATCGGTATCGCGGCGGCGCGCGCGGGCAAGCACGTGCTGGGCGAGAAACCCTTTGCCAGCTGTGACTCGCTCGGGCGCATCACCGCCGCCTGCCGGGAGGCGGGCGTCGCCTTCATGGATGCGACCCATTTCGTGCATCATCCGCGCACCGCGGCGATCCGCGCGCGGCTCGCCGGCGACTTCGGCTGGCCTGCGACCGTCGATTCGGCATTCCTGATCGACCTGCCTGATCGGGGCGACATTCGTTACGATCCGGCGCTCGAACCGATGGGCGCCATCGGCGATCTCGGCTGGTACAGCGTGCGCGCCGCGCTCGAATACCGGCCGCCGGATGCAACAGCGCACGCGGTCGATGCCCGCCTGCGGCGCGATCCGGAGTCCGGGGCCGCGATCGCCGGCGCCGGCGTGCTCGAATTCGACGACGGCTCGACCTCGACCTGGACCTGCGGTTTCGACACGGGGGCCGCCGTCATCGAACTGCGGCTCGCGGGCCCGGCGGGCGTGATCCGGGTCGACGATTTCCTGGGCCAGGACGAGGACGGCTCGGCCGCCTACCGGCTGCATGAGCGCGGCGAAGCCGGTACCACGGTCCGGGTCGCCTCGGACCTGCCGGGCCCGGCGCTGATGTTCGACGATTTCGCGGCAGCGGTGCGCGAACCTTCCCTGCGCGAGCACTGGATGACGGCCAGCGAGCGGACCCAGCGCCTGCTCGATGCCGTCTGGGCGGCCGCGTCAGGTTAGGATCGGGTATGGAATCGAGCAAGACGCAGCCGACCGGCCGGGCCGACGGCAAGCAACGACACCGGCAGGGAGCCCTCGTCGACGTTGCGATCGTCGTCGCGGTCACCCTGGTCGCCTGGTTCGGGGAAGTTGCCGTCGCCGACCGGCTGCCCTGGGGCGACGAAGGCCGCGGCGTCCTCGCGGTGCTAGCCGCCGCGCTGGTGGCGATCGCCCTCACCCGCACGCGCGGCGGTACGTTCGCCGACCTCGGTTTCCGGCGCCCCCCGCGGTGGCCGACGGCAATCCTTCAGGCCCTCGGCATCCTCGTGGCGTTCATCGTCGCCCAGAATCTCGCGCCGCTCGCGATGCAGCCGTTCTACGAGCTGCCGCAGCCCGACCTGTCGCGCTACGACGCCGTGCGCAGCAACCTGCCACTCGCGATCGCCCTGATGCTGGCGCTGCCGCTGACCGCGTCGATTCCCGAGGAGGTCGTGTACCGGGGTTTCCTGATCGCGCGCCTCGAACGCGTGCTGGGCGGCGCCTGGTCGGCCGTCGCCGGCCAGGCACTGATCTTCGGCCTGATCCATTTCCAGTGGGGGCCGGGCGGCATCTTCGTGACGACAATCATGGGCGCCGTCTGGGGCGCGGGCTTTTTGCTGTGCGGCCGCAACCTCTGGATCGTCATCATCGCGCATTCGATCGGGCACATCGCGTTCGTGCTGCAGCTCTATTCCGCCGCGCCACCGAACTGATACTGCGGTAACGATCGGTTGACCCGCGCCAGCCCCGGCATATAGTCCGGAGACATGCCGACCGGGAGACACCCGATGCGACTGCACCGACGACTGATGCCGACATGCATTCTTGCTGGCCTGGCAGCAGCCCCTGCGGCACCCGCGGCCGAACTGTCGCCGGCGGCCTCCTGCAAGGCGTTCCTGAGCGAAGCCCGGACCGTCGACGGCCGCACGATCGGCCACGAAGACTGCAGGCTGCGCGAGGTCGTCATCCGCGACACGAGCTGGCCCGAGGTCGCCGAGGTACTCGGCACGCCGCAGGGCAAAGCCTACCGCCGGATCGAGATCGGTCTCACGGGCACGCTGCGCGGCTATGCCGTCCGCTCGGGGCCACGGATCGTGACGTTCACCTCGGCTCCGGAATTCGTCTTCGTGCAGGCCGGCAACACGACCGCGGCGGAGCCCGGGACGCTGCGCTACACGATGCAGCGCGGCGCCAGCATGTCGCTCATCTTCCCCGAGGACGGCAGCTGGAACGGCCGGCTGTTCGTCACGCTGCCGGGCATGGGTTCCTACCGCGCCGGCACGAGCAAGACCTGGGATCGCAATTACGACCCGGCCGACCCGGTCGGCGACCTCAGCAAGTACCACAAGGTCATGCTCGCGCGCGGTTACGCGGTCGCGATGACCCGGCGCAACCACCTGAACCGCCAGCCCGGGGACGGCGACTACACGGTCCTCCTCGACGACGGCACCGTGCTGATGGACCGCAACCCGGCCGACAATCCCGAGCTGATCATCGGCTACGCCGAGGTGGCGCAGCGCGTGCTCGCCGACCGCCTCGGCCGCGCGCCGGACTACACCTACTGGTACGGCCATTCGGGCGGCGCGCGACTCGGCAAGCTCGTCAACTACAACCACTACCGGACCGGCGCGAACACCGGGACGGACGGCAAGCCCGTCATCGACGGCATCATCGTCGACGACTCGGGCGCCGGTCTCTACCTCCCGCACGTCTACCGCGACGGCGAGGACATCCTGTTCGCGACCGCCGCGGACCGCGCCGCGTTCGTGCCGATGCTCGAGATCGCGCACCAGCTCTACATC
>JAWWBD010000162.1:0-6266 GCA_033721115.1 Woeseiaceae bacterium
ACAGAAGCCGGCCTGCATCACGTTCTCGCTCTCGGGCTCGCGCTGGCCGCGGTGCCGACGGCAGCCGCACTGTTCATGACGACCGCGCCCTACGGCCGGCATTTGCGCCCGGGCTGGGGCCCGGCGATCGATGCCCGGCTGGGCTGGGTCGTCATGGAAAGTCCGGCCGTCGTGATGTTCCTCGCGATTTATGCCGCCGGTGAGAATGCCTGGGAGCCAGCGCCCCTCGTCCTGCTGGCTCTCTGGCAGTTTCACTACGTCGAGCGCACGTTCGTCTTTCCGTTGCGCCTCAGGCCGGCCGCACGATTGCCGGTCGCCATCGTCGCCATGGCGTTCGGGTTCAACACGCTCAATGCGTATCTCAATGCCCGCTGGATTTCGCACCTCGGCGACTATGCACCGGGTTGGCTCGGGAGTTCTGCATTCGTTGCCGGCGGCCTGTTGTTTGTCACGGGCTGGCTCATCAACCGCCGGGCGGACCGCGCGCTGCAGCGACTCCGCGCCGACGGCGGCACCGGCTACCGGGTGCCGCGCGGCGGGCTGTTCGAACGCGTGTCCTGTCCGAATTATCTCGGCGAAATCATCGAGTGGTGCGGATGGGCGATCGCGAGCTGGTCGCTGGCCGGATTCGCGTTTGCGCTGTTTACGGCCGCCAACCTGGTACCGAGAGCGGTTGCGCACCATCGCTGGTACCGGCGCGAATTCCCGGACTACCCGGCCGGGCGACGCGCGCTGATTCCCTGGCTGCTGTAACGCAAGCGCCCGAGAAATAAAAACGGCCCGCCAGGAATCGGGCGGGCCGTGCAGAATGAGAGGACGCGATGGTAGTTCTGCTTTGTCGCGCTCCCGTCTCTCACACCGTCTCCGGTCTTGCGACCGTTGCCAGCGTCAGACCCGAAAACGCTCTTGGTATCGGGCTACCTTGCAGCGTAACGGTACGGCAGCTTTCCGAGTTCTGCCGGTCGTCCCCGGGATCGCCGCGATCCGCTTGCGCTTCTCGCCTGCACCTCGGGCTCCGCTTCTCGCGTCCACCGCCCCCGACACTTGTCGAGGCTCGGACCTCTTCCAGCAGGGCGGTTGTCAACAAGCGAACTTGTTGGCGCGTGAGGCTTTCGCCTCAGCATCGAATGTAGTCCGCGCCAGTGGGAAGTCAACGCTTTCGTCTGCAACCTGCACGGCGTGAAATGCGGGGGACAGGGGAATGATCCACTTCCCCCCGAAACTTCAAGTGAAGTGCGAGGACCGCCCGCCGCAGGCGCGCCGCGATTTGCGCAAACTGCGTGCGGCGTGTCTCAGTTCCGGCTGCGCCAGACTTCGACAGGCTCGCCGGTCGCACCTTCGAGGATGATCTGGCCCATCTTGCAGGGCGCGGCGCCGCCGGTTTCCTCGCAGGTCCTGAGCCCGGCGAGGCGCTCCTCGTAGCGCTCCCGGAGGTCGATCGTGTCCTGTTGTCCGGCGGGCGGCTCGCGCCAGTTCGCTTTGTCGTCCACCGAACCGCTGACCTCGGCGAGTGTCGCAAAGACTTCCCGCTCGCGAGCCGACGCACGGCACATCGTGTCCGCCTTGTCGACGATAACGTCGGGCGACGCTTCCTTCAGTGCCACGAGTTCCTCGAGCGCCGCCTCGCAGTCTGCGCGGGTCAGGAACTCGAGTTCGAACTGGTTCTCCTGGCAGACGGTCTTGCCCGGCGGCGCGATGCACTCGCTCAGCGTCAGCACGAAGACCTTGATCCATGCCGTTCCCATGATGCCTCTCCTATCGGTGTAATCCCGATTTCCTGCCTGGCACGGAGCACCGGGCAGATTGCTAGGTTAGCAGATTCGGGCCCGGCCGGCGCCGCGCCGGCCGGGCCGGGCATCACATCAGAAGACGAACTTGAAGCCGATCGAGATCACGTCGCTCTTCGCCCCCTCGAATTCATAGCGGGTCCAGTCGCCCAGCAGCGACAGGCGCTCGGTGACCCGGACGTCCGCGCCGCCGCCCCAGTACCAGTCCGTGTCCTCCGGGAAGCCGATGACGACGTCATCGATCCTGGCATCGGCATCCCAGAAAAACGCACCGCCGCGGCCGAACAGCGAGAAACTCTCGCTGACCGGGATGCCGGCCACGAGCCCCAGCGTCCAGCCGTCTGCCTGCAGCGAGATGTCGGTGACACCGTCACCGATGTCGAAGGACTCGTCGTACTTCCCGAAGCTGTGGTAGCCGCCCTCGACGCCGAGGTAGTTGCCGATCTGCAGACCCGCCGTCAGGCGGTAGGCCGTCGTGTCGGTGTCGAGCCGGAAATTCTCGATGTCGTCCTCGAAGGTGGACGAACCGATGCTGCCGCTTACGAAGAAACCGCTGTCGGCAAGCACCGGCAACGGTGTGCCGGCCAGGGCCAGCGCAAGAAGGGTCGTACGGATGCTGCTTTTCATCGTCTGCTCCTCGGATTCCTGTCAGGGTCCTTGCAGTTTCGGCAAACGTTGCTGAAGATTTGCTGAACACGACGAGCGAAATATGACAAAGACGATCGATCTCAACGCAGATCTCGGCGAGGGTGACGCGTACGACGAAGCGCTGCTCCGCGTCGTCTCGAGCTGCAACATCGCGTGCGGCGGGCATGCCGGCGATACGGGAACGATGGCGCGGACGCTGGCCGCGGCGGTCGCGAACGGCGTGACGATCGGGGCCCATCCCGGCTACCCGGACCGGGAGGGCCGCGGCCGGCGGGCCCGTTTCATGCACGGCGCAGCGCTTCGCGACTCGCTCGTCGCCCAGCTCGAAGCGCTGGCGGCGGTCGCCGCCGACGCGGACGTCGCCATCGCACACGTCAAGCCGCACGGGGCGCTCTACAACGACTCGGCCGATGACCCGGAGCTCGCGGCTACGCTCGTCGAGGCGCTGCGTGCCCTGCCGGGGCCGCCAGCGCTCGTGGGCCTGCCGGCGAGCGCCCACGCGGACGCGGCGCGGGACGCCGGCCTGGAGTTCGTCGCCGAAGCCTTCGTCGACCGCGCCTACCTGCCGTCGGGCCGCCTGGTGCCGCGCGCTGAACCCGGGGCGGTGCACGGCGACACCGATGTCGTGACGGCGCAAGCCGTCAGTCTCGCGACCCGCGGCCGCGTACAAACGCCGGGCGGGCAAACGATCGCTATCGCGGCCGACACGCTGTGCCTGCACGGCGACACGCCGGGCGCCGACCGGCTCGCCGCCGCCGTCCGCGCGGCGCTCGAAGCGTGCGGTGTGAAGATCCGTGCACCCCGGCCCTGACGATCCCCGCGTCGGCCCGGTCCGCCGCGCCGGCGACGACCTGCTTGCCGTCGCCGTTGCCGACGTCGTGCTTGCCCAGGCCCTCGCGGCGCGCCTGCGCGCAACCGGTGACTGGCTCGAGGCGGTCGCCGGCATGGCTTCGGTTGTCGCCCAGTTCGATCCGCAGGCCGTCGACGCCGGGACCGCGGCGGACCGCCTGCGGGACGCCGCGGCCGGGATGCCGGCCCGCCCTCGCCCGGCCGGGGAGGCGATCGAGATTTCGGTCGTCTACGGCGGTGAATACGGCCCGGACCTCGCCCATGTCTGCGAACTCACCGGCCTGAGCGAAGCGGCGTTCGTCGCCCGGCACACTGCCGCAGTGCACCGCGTCGACCTGCTCGGCTTCACGCCGGGTTTCGCCTACCTCGATGCACACCCGGACTTCGACGTCCCGCGCCGGGCCGAACCGCGCCCGCGCGTCGCGGCCGGCGCCGTGGGCATCGCGAACGGCAGGACCGGGCTCTACGCACTGCCCGGACCCGGCGGCTGGCATATCGTCGGTCGCACGCCCGAGCGGCTGTTCCTGCCGGAAGCCCGCGACCCTTTCCGGCTGGCCCCGGGCGTCGCGGTCCGGTTCCGCGCAATGGCGCCGGACGAATTCGAGGACCGCGCCGGGCAATGACGATCCGCGTCGTCAAATCCGGCGTGCAGACGACCGTGCAGGCCCGGCCGCGCAGCGGGCTCAGGCACCTCGGCGTGCCGGCGAGCGGCCCGGCCGACCCGCTCTCCTTCGCGCTCGCGAATCGCCTGGCCGGCAACGCGCTCGACGCAGCCGGGCTCGAGATTACGCTGTGGGGCGCCGCCTTCGCCTTCGATACGGATGCCCTGATCGGCATCGCCGGCGCGCCCTGCGAGGTCCGCCGCGACGGCCGGCGTGTCGATACGCACGCGACGATCCTCGCCAGGGCAGGCCAGCAACTCGACATCGGCCCGGCGACGGCCGGCGCACGCACTTACCTCGCCGTCGCAGGCGGTATCGCGGCGGACACCGTGCTCGGGTCGGCAGCCACCTACCTGCCGGCGGAACTCGGGGGCTATTCCGGGCGCGCGCTCCGCGGCGGCGACCGGCTGCAGATCTGCGACCCGCCCGGCAGACCCGCTCCGGTGACGACGCCGGAGGAATTCCGCCCGCCGACGGGCCGGGCCATCGCACTGCGCGCGTGCGAAAGCGCGGAGTCGGGGCTGCTCGACGACGAGGCCCGGCACCGTCTGTTCGACTGCAACTTCACGGTCGGGGCGCGGGCCGACCGCATGGGCCTGCAGCTCGACGGCGCACGTTTCGAGACGACGGTCGCCGGCCGCCTCGAGACGGCGCCGGTCTTTCCCGGGACGCTGCAGTGCCCCGGTGACGGACGCCCGTTCCTGCTCGGGATCGACGCCCAGACCACGGGCGGCTACCCGCGCATCGCGCAGGTCGCCCGCGTCGACCGGCACCTGATCGGCCAGCTCCGGCCGGGTGGCCACGTGCGGTTTCTCAGGCGCTCGCCGGAAGCGGCGCGGCAGGATCTCGATTCGATGCTCCGGTACTGGTCGCGCTGGCTGCCGGGCATCGAGGCCCTGCTGTAGTCCGGGGCGTGGACGCCGCCCTCCTCAGTGCCGCGGTTCGTCGCGCTCCGGCAGCGTGAAGAACTGGAGTTCGGCGAGGTCGCCTTCGAGCAGTGCGGCCTTCACGGGCCGCCCGGTCTTCAGGCGCGCGGCCCAGCGCCCGGCCTCGGTCATGTAGTGATCGTAGAGCTGCTTCCTGATCTCGAGCGACAGGACCGCCGGCTCGCCTTGCGGGTTCGCGAGCGCGGCGTCGAGCGAGAATCGCGGCAGCGCGCAATCGACCTGCCGGTGCTTCCAGGTGCCGCTGCAGAGATCGAAGTCGTACAGTGCGAGGAAACGGTGTCCCTCGCGCGCGATGAAATGCACGGCGCGGATGACGTAATCCGCCTCGGCGTCGTCCATGACCCAGTGCAGGCCGACCCTGCACCAGCCCGGCTTGATGCCGCAATGACCACCCTGCACGGCAACGCGGTAGCGTTCCGACGTGGGTTCGTCGATCTTGAGCAGCCGGTGGCCGTAGGGCCCTGCACAGGAGCAGCCAGCGCGCGACTGGATGCCGAACAGGTCGTTCAGCAGTGCCGTCACGAACTTGTGGTGCAGGTACTTGCCGTTCGCATCGCGCACGTTGAAGGAAATGATCCCGACCCGGCTCGCCGGGTCCGGGTTGCCGAGTATCTCGATGTTGTCGTCCGCCGCCCAGCTCTCCATCGCACGCTTCGTGAGCTCGAGTTCGCGCGCCTCGATGACGTCGACACCGACGCGGTCCTTGATCTGGAACACGAGACCTGCCTTGAGCGTCTGCAGCACGCCCGGCGTCCCGGCTTTTTCCCGTTCCTCGATCTGCTGGATGAAATCCTCGTCCTGCATGCCGACGTAGTCGACCGTCCCGCCCGCGCTGACGCTCGGCGGCAATTCCGGATGGTAGATACGCTGGTTGAAGACGAGCACGCCGCTCGCGCCGGGCCCGCCGAGGAACTTGTGCGGCGAGATGAAAATCGCGTCGAGGCTCGAATCCTCGCCCGGTGCGGACGGTGCCGGGTTCATGTCGATGTCGACATAGGGCGCGCAGGCCGCGTAGTCGAAGCAGGCGATCGCACCGTGCCGGTGCAGCAGCGCCGCGATCCGGTGCACGTCGGTGCGGATGCCGGTGACATTCGAGGCAGCGGAAAACGAGCCGATCCGGAGCCGGCCCTGGAAGCGCGGGTCCTCGAGCAGCGCTTCGAGGTGATCGAGATCGACGTGCCCGTGCGCGTCGAGTCGCACCTCGATCGTCGTCGCCAGCGAATGCCGCCACGAAATTTCGTTCGAGTGATGCTCGTACGGGCCCACGAAGACGACGGGCTGGGTCTCCGCCACGTAGTCCCGGAAGGCGTCCGCCGAGAGCGGCGCACCGGGCCGCTCGAACATCGACTCGAGGTTCTGTCGCGTCGCCGGCG
>JAWWBD010000163.1:0-6170 GCA_033721115.1 Woeseiaceae bacterium
CGGCCCTGCTCAAATGTTGCCGACAGACCACGACCCCGAGGTGGTAATTTAGGGTCGAAAGGTATCCAGGTCGGCGTCGAACACCGCAGGAGGCGCCAAATCGAATTGTCAGTGCGCCGATCAGAGATCCAGCTGCTGCGACGCGCCCAGCGCACTTTCGACGCGATCGGAGATATGGCGCAGGCGCTGGCTGAGATCTCCTTCGATCTCGCGGTCCCTGGCCTGCGCGTGGAGCAGGTCGTTCGCCATGTTGAGCGCAGCCATCACGGCGATTCGGTCGAGCCCGACGACCCGTCCGGTGTCGCGAATCTCCCGCATCTTGGCATTCAGGATTTCCGCGCAGTCGAGCAGGTCGGTCCGCTCGCTGACCGGGCAGGCGACCTGGTACTCCTTGTCGAGGATACGGACACTGACCTGTGCAAATTGTTCCGACATTTCAGGATCCCTGTTCCATTGCCTTGAGCCTGCCGATCATGGCCTCGACCCGCGCCCGGACCTGCTCGTTCTTCTGCAGGAGCGTGGCGCGTTCCGCCGTCAACGCATCCTGGCGCTGCTTGAGCGAACGGTTCTCGTCCTGGAGTTGATCGCATACTTGCACGAGGGCATCGACTCGCTTTTCGAGCCGCTTCAGCTCCTCTTCGAAGGTCGATGTCCGGTCGCCGGCCATGGGCCCAATATAGTCACGGTCCGGGGGAGAATCAATCGGGAACCCGCGTCCTGCCGCGGCAGGTGACCTGCCGCCGGCATCCGTGGGATCATTGCGCCCCGGCGGTGGTCCGGGTGCGGGGCAAATGGACAGGACAATCGATCACGGCACGCTCGAGGCAGCCCTCGGGCGTTGCGGCGCAACATGGAACGCGTCCCAGGCGCACGGTCTGCTCGTCGGTCGACTCGCGAGCATCGGCGTCGATGCCGGGTTCGACTGGCTGGGGCAGGTACTGGAAGGGACGGCCGAGAACGATGCGCTGCGCGCCGAATGCGAGGGCCTTTTGCGCGACGTGTTCGAACAGACCTACCGCCAGCTGGCCGAGCGGCAGTCGGAGTTCGAGCTGCTGCTGCCGGACGACAGCGCGGCCAGGGCTGATCGTGCCGCGTCGATCGCGCACTGGTGTGAGGGCTTCCTGCACGGGCTCGTGTCCGGCGGGCACGACGAGGCGCTCAAGAAAAAGCTGGCGGCAGATCCGCTGGCCGAGATCATCCGCGACGTGCTGCAGTTCACGCGCGCGACCGCGGAGGAGACGGCCGACGACGAGAGCGACGAACAGGCATACGCCGAGATCGTCGAGTATCTCCGGGTCGCGGCCCAGCTGGCCTATGAAGAACTCGCGGCGCTCCGCCATCCAGCCGGGCCGGGGGAGCCGGAAGCGGACGCGATACACTAGCGCCCTGTCGGCATCCCCTCGCCGGATGCACGGGACAGGACATTGGGAGCAAGATGAACAGCAATGAATTCAGCCGGCGCCGGCGACAGCTTTCGCGCATGGTCGGACCCGGCGGCATCGTAATCCTGCCGGCCGCGCCCGTGCGGATGCGCACGCGGGACGTCGAGTACCGCTATCGCCAGGACAGCGACTTCTACTACCTGACCGGTTTCGCCGAACCCGATGCAGTCGCCGTCCTCGCGCCTGGCCGCGACACCGGCGAGTACCTGCTGTTCTGCCGCGAGCGGGATCCCGAGAAAGAGATCTGGGACGGGCGCCGTGCTGGGCCGGAGGGCGCAGTGGAAGACTACGGTGCCGACGACGCTTTCCCGATCGACGACATCGACGACATCCTGCCCGGCATCATGGAGTCGTGCACGCGGGTGTATTACACGATGGGCGTCTACCCCGAGTTCGACGCGCGCATCGCGGACTGGGTCAACTCCCTGCGCTCGCGTGAGTCGAAGGGCGTGCACACGCCGCAGGAATTCGTCGCGCTGGACCATATCCTGCATGACATGCGGCTGTACAAGAGCCGCGCCGAGATTTCCGCCATGCGCCGCGCTGCAAAGGTAGCCGTCGCGGCGCACAAGCAGGCGATGCGCGCGGTCCGGCCCGGCATGTACGAATACGAGGTCGAGGCAGAATTCCTGCACGAATTCCGGCGCAACAACGCCTGGCCGTCCTACAGCCCGATCGTCGCGACCGGCGCGAACGCCTGCACGCTGCATTACGTAGAGAACAACGCCCGGCTCGAGGACGGTGACCTGTTGCTGATCGATGCCGGGTGCGAGCTCGACTACTACGCGTCAGACATCACGCGCACCTTTCCCGTAAGCGGTCGCTTCAGCCCGGAGCAGCGCGCGGTCTACGAGATCGTGCTCGAGGCACAGCTCGCGGCGATCAACAAGGTGCGCAAGGACAATCACTGGGACGAACCCCACGACGCGGCGGTCCGGGTGATCACGAAGGGCCTCAGGAAACTCAAACTCCTCGACGGGAGCCTGCCGAGACTGATCAGGGACCAGGCCTACAAGCCGTTCTTCATGCACAAGACCGGCCACTGGCTCGGCATGGACGTGCACGACGTCGGCGATTACAAGGTCGGCGACGAATGGCGCCTGCTCGAGCCGGGCATGGTCACGACGGTGGAGCCCGGTATCTACATCCCCGCAAACAGGAAGATTCCCGCGCGCTGGCGCGGCATCGGTATCCGCATCGAGGACGACGTTGCCGTGACGAACACGGGGCCCGACGTGCTGAGCAAGAACCTGCCGCGCGAACCCGATGCGATCGAGTCCCTGATGCAGCACTGATGGGCGCTATCCGGCAAAATCCCGACTACGACCTCCTCGTCGCGGGCGGCGGCATGATCGGCACGAGCCTGGCGCTTGCCGTCGCCCCGCTCGGGCTGTCGATCGCCGTGGTGGAACCGGTAGAGCGCGGTGCGCCGGCACAGCCGAGTTTCGACGATCGGTCCACGGCGCTGTCGCGCAGCACGCAGCGCATTTTCGAGGCGCTCGGCCTCTGGCCCGGCATCGCGCGCGACGCCGTCCGGATTACGCGCGTCCACGTTTCGGATCGCGGTCGCTTCGGGTTTTCGCACATCGATGCGGCGGAGCAGCGCGTCGAGGCGCTCGGCCACGTCGTCGTCAACCGGGTGCTCGGCCAGGTGCTCGATGCGGCGCTCGCGAAAACGCCGGGCGTAACGGTCCACTGCCCGGCCCGGGTCGCCGCCGTCGCGGCCGACGGCGCGGCAGCCACGGTCACGATCGAGGACAGCGACGGTCGGGCGACCCGCGTTTCCACTCGCCTGCTGGTCGCGGCCGACGGTGCCGGTTCGGCCGTCCGCGACATGCTCGGGATCGATGTCCGCCGCACCGAGTACGGCCAGACGGCCGTGATCGGCAACCTGCTGACGGAGAAACCGATCGGCGAGTGTGCCTACGAACGCTTCACCGAGGCGGGCCCGCTTGCGCTGCTGCCGCTGACCGAGGGGCGCTCGGCTTTCGTGTGGACACTGGACAACGGCGAGGCCGCGCGCGTCGCAGCGCTGGCCGACGATGCGTTCCTCGCAGAGCTGCAGGCGGCTTTCGGGTATCGTCTCGGCACCTTTTCGACGGTCGGTGCCCGGGCCTCCTATCCGCTCGCGCTGACGCGCGCCGCGCGAATCACGGCGCCGCGCGCAGTCCTGGTCGGCAATGCCGCGCACGGACTGCACCCGGTCGCAGCGCAGGGCTTCAACCTGGGCCTGCGCGACGTCGCCGCACTGGCCGATTGCATTGCCGACGAACTTGCGGCGGCAAGCGATGCGGGACGCCCCGCTGACATCGGGACGCCCGCCGTGCTCGACCGCTATGCGGACTGGCGCCGAAGCGACCAGCGCAAGCTCGTGCGCTTCACCGACGGGCTCGTGCGCCTGTTCGGGCGCTCCAATCCGGCGGCGCGCATCCTGCGCGACGCCGGCATGCTGGCGTTCGACCTGGTGCCCGGCGTGCGCCGCCAGTTCGCGAGACACACGATGGGCCTCACCGGGCGGCTGCCGCGGCTGGCGCGCGGCATTCGATTGGGATGAAACGCGACTTCCGGGTGGCCATCGTCGGCGCCGGCCTCGCGGGTCTCGCGACGGCGGCATTGCTGTCACGTACAGAGCAGGGTGAGCGGCTGCGCATCACGGTCGTCGACGCGGCGAAGCGACCCGCACCGCCGGCCACCGACGACTACGCGCTTCGCGTCTCGGCGATCGCGACCGGGTCCGTCACCGTCCTCGAGCGGACCGGCGCCTGGGCACTGCTCGACAAAAAGCGCGCCTGTGCCTACGAGCGGATGCGCGTCTGGGACGAGTCGACGG
Organism: Woeseiaceae bacterium; assembly: GCA_033721115.1. Lineage (GTDB taxonomy): Bacteria > Pseudomonadota > Gammaproteobacteria > Steroidobacterales > Woeseiaceae > UBA1847. The sequence goes on from JAWWBD010000163.1 coordinate 4,273, forward strand.
CGCCGGACGACCCGACCACGCTCAGTTTCGACGCTGCGGAGTTCGCGGTCGCGCAGCTGGGATTCATCGTCGAGAACGACCGGCTGCACGCGGCGTTGCTCGAGGCCCTGGCGGCGGCCGGTATCGACTGGCACTTCGGGACGACGGTCGAAGGCATCGAGCGCGAGGCGGGTGCCTGCCGTGTTGCGCTGGCCGGCGGCCGCAGACTCGATGCCGATCTCGTGATCGGCGCCGACGGGGCCGATTCCGTGGTCCGGACACTCGCCGGGATCGAGACGCGGGACCATCCCTACGGGCAGGTCGCCATCGTCACGCATCTCGAACCCGAGCAGCCGCACCGCAACACCGCATTGCAGCGGTTTCTCGCCGACGGCCCGCTGGGCATACTGCCGCTTGCCGACGGCCGCGTCTCGGTGGTCTGGTCAGGCAGCGCCGGAAAGGCCGAGGCGGCAATGCAGGCGAGCGATGCCCAACTCTCGGAGCTGTTGACCCGGGCGTCGGACCACGTGCTGGGGCGCCTCGGGGTCGCCGGACCGCGCGGCCGGTTCACGCTGCGCGCGCGCCACGCCCGCAGCTACGTTGAGCCCGGCATCGTGCTGGTGGGCGATGCCGCGCATGCCGTGCATCCGCTGGCCGGGCAGGGCGCAAACCTGGGGCTCAGGGACGCTGCGGTGCTGGCCGAGGTGGTCGGGGAGGCGCTGGCGCGCGGGGAACACCCCGGCGACCGGCCCGTCCTGCGGCGCTACGAACGCAGGCAAAAAGGACGCAACGCCACGATGCTACACTTCATGACGGCGTTGAATGCCCTGTTCGCTATCGATGCGGCGCCGGTACGGGCCCTGCGAACGACGGGCATGCGCCTTTTCAATAAGAGCGGGCCGCTGCGCGAGTACATGGTCGGCGTGGCCATGGGCACCGGTCGCTGACCGCCGGAAACGATAATGAAGAAGAAAAAATACGTTTATGCGCTGGCGGCTTTCCTCACGTTCTGCGGGACCTCGCTGTTCCTGTACAAATGGCAGGTGCTCAGCTTCCCGGTCACCGAGCACCAGGAAACGCCGGTCTGGACCATCGAGTCGTCGATCCGCTTCGAGAGCGGCCCCGGATCCATCAAGGTGAACCTGCTGATTCCCACGCTTACGCCCGGCTTCAGGATGCTCAACGAACACTCGGTCTCGCGCGGCTACGGTTTCAGCGTCAATTACGGCAGCGGCGGCCGGGTCGCGCAGTGGGCGATCCGCCGCGCCGACGGTCCGCAGACGATCTACTACCGCATTTCGGTCTACCGCGATCCGGCGAGCGACCAGTTGGATACCACGCCGCCGTTTCCGCCGCCGCCGGCCATCAACGAACCGATGAAAACGGCGGTCGAGGTCATCCTGGAAGAGGTGCGCGAGCATTCCGCGGACACGCCGACTTTCGCCACGGAATTGCTGCGCCGACTGAACGACCCGTCACCGGACCCCAACGTCGAGCTGATCATGGCGGAAGCCGACTCGCGATCGGACGTCGTCAATGCCGCGACGACGATACTCGCGGCGGCCCGGATCCCGGCGCGCGTCATCCGCGGTTTCCGCCTCGACGGCCGGCAGCGGGACGCGGAGCTCGTGCCCTGGCTCGAGGTGCACGACGGCGACCGCTGGCGCTATTTCAATCCGGCGACGGGCGACGAGGGCCTGCCGGGGAACTACTTCGTCTGGTGGCGCGGCAGCGACCCGCTCGTCACTGTCGAGGGTGGCAGCAACGTCGAGGTCAGTTTCGCCGTGCAGGAGAACCACCTCGACGCGATTGCGATCGCCGAGTCGCAGGCGGCGGCACGGGGCGCCACCGCCGTCGACTTTTCGCTGTACAGCCAGCCGATCCGGACCCCGGCCGTCTACTCGGTGCTACTGATGATC
>JAWWBD010000164.1:0-5868 GCA_033721115.1 Woeseiaceae bacterium
GCCGGCGGAATCCCGCGCTGGATCGCCGCGTTCTCGGCCGGCATGCCGAACGCGTCCCAGCCCATCGGCTGCAGGACGTGCCGGCCCTGCATGCGCTGGTAACGCGCAATCACGTCGGAAATCGTGAAAACGCGAACGTGCCCCATGTGCAGTTTCCCGCTCGGGTACGGGAACATCGTGAGGCAGTAGAACTTGTCCCTGTCCTCGTCTTCGCTGACCTCGAAAGCACGGGTTGCGGCCCAGTGCTCCTGGGCGGCTCGCTCTACGGCATCGGGCCGGTACGGCTTGCTCATCTGGCTTGACTGCGGCTGGCGGCGGAAACCGGGAAGCGTACCTCAGAACACCCGGGACCGCAGCCAGAAACCGGCAATGACGAGGAGGGCGAGCGCGACGACGGGCACGTTGCCGGTCCTGGCATACGGCGTGCTCCCGGTGTACGGCGTGACGACCCGCGTCATGACGACGGGCTGGAACTGCGGGCCGGACTCGAGCAGCTCGCCGCCGGCACCGATGTACGCGCTGATGCCGGTGTTGGTTGCCCGGATCGCGGGGCGCCCGACCTCCAGCGATCGCATGCGGGCGATCTGGAGATGCTGGTGCGGCGCGATCGAGTCGCCGAACCATGCGTCGTTGCTGACGTTGATCAGCAGGCCGGCTTCGGGCAGCGCGTAGAGCTGTTCTGCGCCATAGGCATCCTCGTAGCAGATCGCAACGCCGAGGCGGACCCCACCGCCGGTCTCAAGCAGCGGCTGCACATCGGCGCCGGGCGACAGATCGCTGAACGGCAGGTTCATCATGCGCATCCATTCACGCACCGCCGCCGGCACGGGAAAATATTCGCCGAACGGTACGAGGTGCCGCTTCCGGTAGACCTGGCGGCGCTCGCCGTCGACGAGCACAAGACTGTTGTAGACGTGCGCCTCGCCGCGCCGGTCGACGTCGCGCTCGAGGATGCCGAACAGGATCGTCTGGCCCGTCGAGGCGCTCAGCGCCCCGAGCGATTCGATGTAATCCCGGACGCGGTCGGTAACGGCCGGGATCGCGACCTCGGGCCAGACCACGAGCTCGCTGTCGCGCATCTCGAGCGTCGTATCGCGGTAGTAGCGCATCGTCGGTTCGCGCTGCTCGAGCAGCCACTTCCGGTCCTGCGCAATACCGCCCTGGATCAGCGTGCTCCGGATGCCGGTGTCGGCCGGCGTCGTCCAGGCGACGGCGCTCAAGGCTGCCCCGGCCAGCCACGGGGCGAGCGCGAGCCCGGCAGCGAGCCAGCGCGTCCGGCCCGCAACCGTCAGCGCGACGTGGAGTGCCGCGACCGACAGGACGAACAGCGCACTCATGCCGTAGACCCCCGCGACCGGCGCCCAGCCGGCGAGCCAGGTATCGACCTGGCTGTAGCCGAGGGCGAGCCACGGGAAACCGCTGAAGAGCCAGCCGCGCAGCCACTCGATGGCCACCCACACCGCGGGCGCGACGGCCACGAGGTACCACGGCTCGCCGTCCGCGAGCCCGGCGATGAGCCGTCCCGTGATCCAGAAATAGGTCCCCATGATCAGCACGAGCCCGAGCATCAGGACCACTGCGATCCACGGCGGAGCGTTGCCGAAGATCACGACCGAGATATAGATCCAGTAGGTACCCGTGAGGAACAGCCCGAAGCCGAACCAGAACAGGTGCCAGGCCGCTTCACGGGGCGCGAGCGTCAAGCACACGTGCAGGACCGGCAGCAACACGACGGGCAGCAACGGATACCAGCCGAAGGGCGCGAACGCCGTCGTCGTGATCGCGCCGAGTACGAAAAAGACGAACCGGCTCAGGCGCGGGCGGTCGGCCGGCAGCGTCGACAGCTTCGGCGGACGTGGCACGGATCAGTCGCTGCGCTGGACCTGGAGCGTATCGATGCGACGCCGGTCGGCCTTGACGATCGTGAAGTCGAAACCGCCGAATTGAACCTTTTCGCCGCGCCGTGGCAGACGCCCGAGTTCGTGCATCACGAGCCCGCCGACGGTGTCGTATTCCTCGTCGCTCAGCGCACACTCGAAAAAGGCGTTGAAGTCCTCCACCCGTGTCAGCGCCCGTACCGCGTAGCTCGGCCGGCCGTTGCGCTCGCCCTCGGGGCGGATGAACTCGGCCTCCTCGGTATCGTGCTCGTCGTCGATCTCACCGACGATCTCCTCGAGTACGTCCTCGATCGTCAGCAGGCCGGCAACGCCGCCGTATTCGTCGACGACGATGGCCATGTGATTGTGGCTGGCCCGGAATTCCCTGAGCAGCGCGTTGAGGCGCTTGGACTCGGGTATGACGGCGGCCGGCCTGAGAAGCTTTGTCAGCGGCACGGAGTCGGGGTCGTCGGTGCCGAAGTATCGCAGCAGGTCCTTGGCGAGCAGGATCCCGAGCACCTCGTCCCGGTCCTCGCCGATGACGGGGAATCGCGAATGCCCGGACTCGATAATGGTCTTCAGTACGTCCTGGAAGGGCTGGTTGGCCTCGATCACGACCATCTGCGAACGCGGGATCATGACGTCGCGCACCTGGGTCTGCGAGACTTCGAGCACTCCGGCGAGCATGCTCTTCTCGTCGGTGTCGAGGTCGAACTCGGAATCGTTGATGAATTCGAGGATTTCTTCGCGGCTCCAGGGATCACCTTTCAGCGCGCGGCGGATCCGCGCGATCATGCCGGTGTTGCCTGTGCCGCCGGTACTGGGCGGTTTGTCGTTCATCTAAGCGGGCAAATACCCTGTGAGGGCGAACCATTGTAGCAGCTTGTCTTCATGCTGCGGTGTAGGGATCGGCAATTCCGGACCGCGCGAGGATTTCGGCCTCGAGGGTCTCCATCCGGGTCGCCTCCGCCGGCGCGGCGTGGTCGAAACCCAGCAGATGCAATGTCCCGTGCACGAGCATGTGTGCCCAGTGTGCCTCCCCGGCCTTGTCCTGTTCGGCCGCCTCGGCCGCGACGACGGCCGCGCAGACGACGATGTCCCCGAGCGTCGCCGGCACGTCGTCGGGCAGCCCCGCCGGACGCTCCGCCGGAAAGGACAGGACGTTCGTCGGCCGGTCCCGGCCCCGGTAGCGCGAATTCAGTGCACGAATCTCGTCGGGTGAGACGACCCTGAGCGCCACCTCGGCCGCACCCGGCAGCTCGACGTTTGCGGCCGCCAGCGCGCGGCCCACCCAGAGCCTCAGGAACTCCTCGCCGGGCACGCCGCCCGGGTCGCAGCAGATCTCGACGTCGACCGTGAGCGGCGGCGCGCCCGCGTGCTCAGCGCTTTCCTTTCCCGCCGGCGTCATCGCTCTCGTAGGCCTCGACGATACGCTGCACGAGCGGATGCCGGACGACGTCCCGCGGGCTGAACATCGTGAACTCGATGCCGCTGACGTTCTCGAGGATCTGCACCGCGTTCTTCAGGCCGGACACCTGGCCGCTCGGCAGGTCAATCTGCGTCACGTCGCCCGTGACGACGGCTCGGGAACCGAAGCCGATGCGCGTCAGAAACATCTTCATCTGCTCGACGCTCGTGTTCTGCGCCTCGTCCAAGATGACGAAGGAGTCGTTCAGCGAGCGGCCGCGCATGAATGCGAGGGGCGCGATCTCGATGATGTTCTTCTCGACCAGGCGCGCCACCTTTTCCACGCCGATCATGTCGTAGAGGGCGTCGTACATCGGCCGCAGGTAGGGGTCGACCTTCTGTGACATGTCGCCGGGCAAAAAGCCCAGGCGCTCGCCTGCCTCGACGGCGGGCCTGACCAGGACGATGCGGCGCACCTCCTCGTTGGTCAGCGCCTCGACCGCGCAGGCGACGGCGAGGTAGGTCTTGCCGGTACCGGCCGGGCCGATGCCGAAGGCGAGATCGTGCTTGCGAATGCTGCGGACGTACTTCGTCTGGTTCCTGCCGCGCGGCCGGATCAGCTTGCGCTGCGTGTGGATCGTCAGCCCGTCTTCCGCATCACCCGTTTCCGGCGCCGCAGGTGCTTCCGCGTCGCGCATGACGGATTCCTGCAACATCATGTGCACGCGTTCCGGGTCGAGGCGCTCGCTGTCGGTCAGGCGGAAGAGCGACTCGAGGACGTCGCCACCGATCTGCGCCGCACCCGGCAGCCCGGTCACTCGGAAGCGGTTGCCACGGCTCGCGATCTCGACGTTCAAGCGTCGCTCGATCTGCCGCAGGTGCTCGTCGAACTGACCGCAGAGGTTGGCCAGGCGATTATTGTCGGCGGGCTCAAGGATCACGTCCCGCGAAATACGAATAGCGTTCAAGATAGGCCCGAGGTTACCTCGATACCTGTACGTTGGGAAGGGAATCGGTCGGCCCCGCGGCCGCGTCGCGCGGCGGCCCGGCCAGCCGGCCGCGCAGCGAATTCGGCAGCGCTTCCGTGATCGTTACGTCGACGAAACTCCCGATCAGGCCCGGATCCGCCGCGAAGTTCACCCAGCGCATGTTCTCGGTTCGCCCGGCAAGCTCGTTCGCGCTCTTTTTCGACACGCGCTCCACCAGCACGCGCTCCGTATTGCCGATCATGCCGCGGCTGATATCGAACGCCTGCTGCGATATCCGTTGCTGCAGGATGGCGAGCCGCTCCTTCTTGACGGCGAGCGGCGTCGTGTCCTCGAGGCTCGCGGCCGGCGTGCCCGGGCGCGCGCTGTAGATGAAGCTGAATGACTGGTCGAAACCCACGTCAGCGACCAGGTCCAGCAGCGCTTCGAAGTCGGCGTCCGTCTCGCCCGGAAAACCGACGATGAAATCCGACGACAGGGAGATGCCCGGGCGCACCGCCCGCAGTTTCCGGATCTTCTGCTTGTACTCGAGGACCGTGTGGCCGCGCTTCATGCGCGCGAGGATCCGGTCGGAACCGTGCTGCACGGGCAGGTGCAGGTAATTCGCGAGCTTGGGCACCTCGGCGTAAGCCTCGACGAGGCTGTCGGTAAACTCGACCGGGTGCGAGGTGGTGAAGCGGATGCGCTCGACCCCTTCCACCTCGGCGACGTAAAAGATGAGCGTCGCAAGGTCCGCGATGCGCCCGTCGTGCATCTCGCCGCGGTACGCATTGACGTTCTGGCCCAGCAGGTTGATTTCGCGCACGCCCTGCTCCGCCAGGCGCACGACCTCGACGATGACGTCGTCGAACGGCCGGCTGATCTCCTCGCCGCGCGTGTACGGCACGACGCAGAAACTGCAGTACTTGCTGCAGCCCTCCATGACCGAGACGAATGCGGTGGGCCCCTCGGCGCGCGGCGCCGGCAGGCGGTCGAATTTCTCGATCTCGGGGAACGAGATGTCGACCACCGCCGCCCGGGTCCGCTCTGCGTCCTCGATGAGTTGCGGCAGGCGGTGCAGCGTCTGCGGCCCGAACACGACGTCGACGAAGGGCGCGCGGCGGGCGATGCCGTCGCCTTCCTGGCTCGCGACGCAGCCGCCGACGCCGATCATGACACCCGGCCGGCGTTCCTTCAGCAGGCGCCAGCGACCGAGTTCGGAGAAGACCTTTTCCTGGGCCTTTTCCCGGATCGAGCAGGTGTTGACGAGCAGCAGGTCGGCCGCCTCGGGGTCGGTCGTGAGCTCGTAGCCGTGCGACTCGCGAAGGACGTCCGCCATCTTGTCCGAGTCGTACTCGTTCATCTGGCAGCCCATCGTTTTGATGTAGAGCTTCTTGCGCATTGCGGTATTTGCCGGGGTCAGAGCCCTATTCGCGAAAAGGGCTCTGACCCCTTTCTGTGCGTTACCTGATGAATCCCATCGCTTCGAGCTTCACCAGTATACGATGCGCGGCCAGGTCGGGCGTGATGTCGACCGTGTCGATGACCATCTCCGGGTTCTCAGGCGTTTCGTAAGGGTCTGAAATACCGGTGAATTCCTTGATCTTGCCGGCCCGCGC
>JAWWBD010000165.1:0-5867 GCA_033721115.1 Woeseiaceae bacterium
AAAGCCCGCCCTGGTCAGCTCGGCGCGGAGTTCGTTCTGGTCGGCCTCGGGTTCTTCATCGGCGTCGACGTACGTTTCGAACAGGTACATCAGTACGTCGAGTACGTTTTCTTTCATGCCTGGAGCGGCTCCCTTACGATGGTGTTCCCTGGCTCGAACCTGTCAGCAGCGAATAACGGCCGCCGGGCTGCGACTCGACTTCTCCATTGAGCTCCAGGATCAGAAGCATGGAGGAAACCTGTCCGATCGTCAATCCGGACCGCCGGCCCAGCTCGTCCGGCGTCTGCGGGTCGTGATCGAGCGCGGCACGAAGCGCCGCATACTCTGCATCCAGCTCGGGCGGCGGCGCGACCGAACGCGTTGTCTCCTCGGCCATTTGCAGCACGTGGCCGGCGACGGCACCGAGCTCCGAGACGATGTCGTCGGCCGATTCGACGAGTTTGGCTCCCTCGCGGATCAGCTGGTGGCAGCCGCGCGCCAGCGCATTATGGATAGACCCCGGCAGTGCGAACACTTCGCGGCCCTGCTCCGCCGCAAGCCGCGCGGTGATCAGCGACCCGCTCTGCCGCGCCGCCTCGACCACGAGGACGCCGAGGGCCGTGCCGCTGATCAGCCGGTTGCGTTCCGGGAAGTGCCAGCGCTCGGGCGGGGCGCCCAGCGGGAACTCGCTCAGGAGTGCGCCCTGTGCGGCGACCCGGTGCGCGAGGTCCCGGTTCCGGGCCGGGTAGACGCGGTCGATGCCGGTGCCGAGGAACGCGGCCGTCCGGCCGCCGGCAGCAAGCGCGCCCTCGTGCGCCGCCGCATCGATGCCCTCGGCCAGGCCGCTGACGATCGTGAAGCCGGCCGCCGCGAGGTGGCGGGCGAACTCGAAGGCATTGCTCGCGCCGCTCCCGGTCGGGTTGCGGCTGCCGACGATAGCGAGCACCGGCAGGTGCAGCACGCCCGGGTCGCCGTGGGCGTAGAGGACGAGCGGCGGATCGCCGATCCGGGCGAGCAGTTCCGGGTAATCGTCGTCCGGGAAGGCCAGGAGCCGGCGGCCGGGCGCGTCGAGCCACGCGAGCGCTGCGTCGAGCAGCGCCGTATCGGGGCCCGCGATCGCGTCGGCCTTGTCCGGGCCCAGCCCGGCCGCGCGGAGCGCGGCCGCCGGCGCGGCGACGATGCCCTCGGGCGAGCCGAATCGCTCGGCGAGCGGCACGTATTCATCGTGGCGCAGGTAGGCGTGCGCGAGGGTGAGCCAGGCACGCGGGTCCGCAGTCATCGGGTTTTCCGGGGCGAGCGACCCGGACAGTATAAGAAAACGGCGCCCGGAGGCGCCGCTTCAATATGCTCTCTCGATCGAGAATCAGATCGGGTTGCGCACGTAGTCGTGGATGTGCAGCGCCTGTGTCGCCTCCATCACGAGGCCGTAGCCGATCTCGTCGTAGACCTTGAATACCATGACCGTACCGGCCGGCTCGTCGGGCAGCTGCACCGAACCGCCGCGCACGCGGTCGGGCACCTTTTCACCTTTCTGGAACACGGTCAGCACGTCGCCGACGGCGAGACCGTCGTTCTCGCCGCGGTTCATGACGACGACCTGGTACTGGCCGATCTGGGTCACGCCGCCGACGACCGAGATGATCTGGCCGTTGATCGTGCCCTCCGGCGCGCGCGGGAAGAAGTTGAGCGGTACCTCGACCGAGACCGGGACGAGCAGGTCACCCTGCTTGGCTTCCTGCGTCGACTTGACGAGTGCCATCGTCGCGGGGTCCCCGCCGCGCCTGAGCGTGCCTTCGCCGACCAGGTTGCCCTGGTAGCCGACGAGGCGGTTGTTGTCGGGATCGATCAGCGGCTCGCCGACGTTGACCACGTTGAAGCGTGTGCCGGGCTGGCCGCTCGTGCGGCGCACGTAGACGTCGTTGCCGGCTGCAGCGATCAGGTGATCGCCGCGGGTCGCGACGAGATACGGCAGGTCGTCGATCTCGTTTTTCTCGAGGACGACGCCGGAGCTCAGGAATGCCGCGACGGCCTCGTAGGGCACGCTCGTGATCGCTTCCGTCAGCGGAGTCACGCGAGCCTGCGGTGACAGCCGGTAAGTGGAACCCTGCACGGTCGTGACGCGGGGGGCGCCGTCGATCGTGACCATTGCGAGTACGTCGCCCGGGTAGATGAGGTGCGGATTCTCTATCGCCGGGTTCAGGTACCAGATCTCCGGCCAGTACCAGGGATCGCGGAGGAACTGCCCGGCGATGTCCCAGAGCGTGTCGCCCTTCTGGACGACGTAGCGATCCGGCGCATCGGCCGCAAGCCGCGAGCTGCTCTGCGAGAATGCATTCAGGGAACCCAGGGCCAGGCACGCGGTCAATGCGGCCAGCGTCAGCCTGAGACGATGATTAAGGCGAGATTTACTGGGGGGCATGGCGTCCTCGAGGTTCCGACTTAAGGTCTTGAGACCGTTCGCTTTTCGGCGTTGCTATAATATGTCGTTCCGCCGCCGTCCCGGCTGCCAATTACGTCACATTTCAGGGCTAGAGCGCCGGGCTGACGGCACAAAATCTCGCGGCATTGTCTGACATCTTATTCAATTAAGTCAAACATTTAGCTGGTTTTCGTAGGATTTTACGCGATATATTGCAGAACCTGATTATGTTCTCTCCGCACGATTCTAGGCGGACGGGAAAACCGAAGGCACGACAGAAACCATGGCAAAACTGACGATTCTCGAATTCCCCGACCCGAGGCTCCGGACGAAGGCGGTCCCGGTCGATGCGGTCGACGACGACCTGAGGCGAACGATCGACGACATGTTCGAGACGATGTACGCCGCGCCGGGCATCGGCCTCGCGGCAACGCAGGTCGACATTCACCGGCGCTTCCTGGTCGCGGACGTGTCGGCCGACCAGAGCGCTCCGCACGTCTTCATCAACCCGGTCATCGTCGAGAAAGACGGCGTGACCGTTACCGAGGAAGGCTGCCTGTCGGTGCCCGGCTTCTACGAGGAGGTCGAGCGCGCCGAACACATCCGGCTCAGGTTCCTCGACCGGGACGGCAAGGAAGTCGAGGGCGAATTCGAGGGGCTGCTCGCCGTCTGCATCCAGCACGAGATCGATCATCTCGACGGCAAGCTGTTCGTGGACTACCTGTCCGAGGCCAAGCGACAGCGCATCCGCAAGCGCCTCGAGAAGGAAAGGCGTCACCAGGCCGTCGCCGCGATGTAAAACCCCGCCGTCGATGCGCCGACCCAGAATTGTTTTTGCGGGCACGCCCGACTTCGCGCGCGCCTCGCTCGCTTCGCTCGTCGCGGCGGACCGTGCACCGGTGGCGGTGCTGACCCAGCCCGACCGGCCGGCCGGCCGCGGCAAGCGGCTCACGGCGAGCCCGGTCAAGAAGCTGGCGCTCGAGCATGACATCGAGGTACTGCAGCCTGCGACGCTCAAGGGTGACGACGTCGTGGCGGAACTCGCGGTGCTCGAACCCGACCTGGTGGTCGTCGCGGCGTATGGCCTGTTGCTCCCGCAGCGGGTGCTCGACATTCCCCGGGCGGGTTGTCTCAACGTGCACGCGTCCCTGCTGCCGCGCTGGCGTGGCGCCGCCCCGATCCAGGCCGCGATCCTCGCCGGCGACACCGAGACCGGCGTGTGTTTGATGCAGATGACGGCCGGCCTCGACAGCGGTCCCGTGTACGCGTGCGAGGCGACTGCCATCGGTCCCGGCGAGACGGCGGGCGAGCTGCACGACCGGCTCGCTGCGCTCGGCGCGGACCTGCTCGTCCGCGAGCTCGACGCCGTGCTCGCCGGCGACATCGTGCCGGTGGAGCAGGACGAAGAGCTCGCGACGCATGCCCCCAAGATCGGTCGTACCGACGCGGCGCTGGACTGGAATCTTCCCGCCGACTCGCTCGCGCGCAGGGTGCGCGCGTTCAATCCGGTGCCCGGTGCCTGGTTCATGCTCGACGATGAGGCCGTCAAGTGCTGGCAGGCACAAGCGGTCGAGGCGGATGCTGCGGAGGCCGGCCGCGTGCTCGCCGCGGGCAGCGACGGCATCGTCGTCGCGTGCGCCGGGGACGCGCTCCGGCTCACCCGCCTGCAGCGGCCCGGGCGGCGCCCGGTGTCGGCCCGGGAGTTCGCGGGGCAGGTCGATCTCGCCGGCCGCAGGCTGTGAGCGGCACCGAGGGCGCCCGGCTGCGCGCCGCGGCGGCCACGGCGGTCGACGACGTCGCCGGGCAGGGCCGCTCACTCGACGATGCGATCGCCGCGGCCGAAGCCGGGCTGCCGGCGGTGGATCGCCCGGCACTCAGGCTGATCGCCTACGGCACGGTCCGGCGCTACTTCCGCATCCGCGGCTGGATCGACGCCCTGCTCAAGCGGCCGCTCCGGCGGCGCGATCGCATCGTCGACGCCTTGCTCGCGTCCGGTCTCTACCAGCTCGCGGAAACGCGGATGCCGGACCATGCCGTCGTCTCGGCGACGGTGGGCGCGGCCCGGCTGCTCGGCCGGCCGAAGCTCGCAGGCCTCGTGAACGCGGTTCTGCGGCGGGCCCTGCGCGACCGGATTTTCGAGGCTGAGCCGTCCAACGAAGAGGCACGCTACGATCATCCGCGCTGGCTGATCGAGGCGATCAGGGAAGACTGGCCGGACGACTGGAAAGACATGCTTGCGGCAAACAACGAACGGGCGCCGATGTGGCTCAGGGTCAACCCAACCTCTGGCACGACCGCTGACTATCGCGACCGCCTCGCCCGCGAAGGGATGCCGGCGGACGCGCTGCCGGGTGTGCCCGGGGCCCTCAGGCTCGCGGAGCCCGTGCCGGTCGAGGCGCTGCCGGGCTTCGCGGAGGGCCACGCGTCGGTGCAGGATGCGGCGGCGCAGCTTGCCGCGCCCTGGGCGCTGGCCGCGATACCGGGCGACCCGGGCCGCGTGGTCCGTGTGCTCGATGCCTGCGCGGCGCCCGGCGGGAAAAGCGGCCACCTGAAGGAACTCGGGGGCGATTCGCTTGATCTGACCTGTATCGACGTCGACGGGGCCCGGCTCGCGGCAGTCGGCACGAACCTCGCGCGGCTTGGATTCGATGCAACGCTGGTCGAGGGGGATGCATCCAATCCCGAAGACTGGTGGGACGAGCGGCCCTTCGACGCGATCCTCGTGGACGCGCCGTGTTCCGCGACCGGCGTGATCCGTCGGCACCCGGACATCAAGCTGAACCGGCGCCGGGCCGACGTCGCGCGGCTCGCCGCAACGCAGGCGGCGTTGCTCGATGCGCTGTGGCCGCTGCTCGCGCCGGGCGGGCGGCTGTTGTACGCGACCTGCTCGGTGCTCGCAGCCGAGAACGACGCGATCGTCGGTGCCTTCCTCGAGAGGCATGCCGACGCAGGGGAAAACGATTTGTTGCAAGATAACAACATCCGCGATCTAATGCGGTCGAAGGGCCGCGGCGTCCAGGTCCTGCCGGGCACGGCCGGCCTGGACGGCTTCTTTTTCGCGGCCCTCGGGAAGGTGTCCTGAGGAGAGGATGTTGCGTCCTGCCGGCACAAATCGCGCTCGTGGTCTGCGTGCAACGGTCCTCGTCGCGGCGTTCGCCTGCGGCGCAGGCCTCGCGCTCGCGCAGGATGCGATCGAGCGGGCCGGTTACTTCGAGGTGCGCTCGGCCGACACGGAACTCGTCGACGGCGTCCATCGCCTGAATGCGCGCCTGCAGCTCGTCCTCTCGAGCGAGGCGCTCGAGGCCCTGTCGAGCGGCGTGCCGCTGACCATCGAACTCCAGATCGAGATCATCAAGGAACGCCGCTTCATCTGGGACGACGTCGACGCAGCACTCGCGATTCGCTACGAACTCGAGTACCGGCCACTGAGCCAGCGCTACATCGTGCGTAATCTCAACAGCGGCAATCA
>JAWWBD010000166.1:0-5862 GCA_033721115.1 Woeseiaceae bacterium
GAACCCCTGTTACCGCCGTGAGAGGGCGGCGTCCTAAACCGCTAGACGAAGGGAGCGGAGTCCCGGTTTTCCGTGTCCCGACCGGGCGGGGGCTGCTATTATACGGACGCCAAATCGATGTACAAGCGGTAAGCATTTGAACGACAGCGGGTCACAGACGCGCAAATCCCCAAGAATCATCCCCCGCGCAGAGCACTGCGTATCCCGGAACGAGATCTCCAAGAGCGCCCTGAAGGTGCTCTACCGGCTGCACAAGGCCGGGTACCAGGCGTTTCTCGTCGGCGGCTGCGTCAGGGATGCCCTGCTCGGGCTGCATCCGAAGGATTTCGACGTCGCCACCAACGCCACGCCCGACGAGGTGCGGGCGTTGTTCGACAATTGCCGGCTCATCGGCCGGCGGTTCCGGCTCGCGCACGTGCGCTTCGGGCGCGAGATCATCGAAGTCGCCACCTTTCGTGCGGCAGCCGAGAACGACGCCGACGACGTAGCCCACGACGACGAGGGCCGAATCATCCGCGACAACGTCTACGGCAGCATTGACGAGGACGTGTGGCGCCGCGACTTCACCTGCAACGCGCTCTACTACAACATCGCCGACTTCAGTATCTGGGACTACGTCGGGGGCGTCGACGACATCAGGCGGCGCCGCATGGAACTCATCGGCAATGCCAAAGAGCGCCTGCGCGAGGATCCCGTGCGCATGCTCCGGGCCATCCGCTTCGCCGCGAAGCTCGACTTCACGATCGCCGACGACGTGGTCGCGGCCATGCACAGGGACGCGGGCCTGATAGCCAACGTGCCGGCCGCGCGCATCTTCGACGAGTTCCTGAAGATGTTCCAGGCGGGCTGCGCCGAGAAAACTTTCGAGCTGCTGCGTCGGCACAAGCTGTTCGGCGAGCTGTTTCCGGCCACCGAGCAGGAGTTCTCCGATACCGAGGGTTTTCTCGACTTCGTCATGGCGGCACTCAGAAACACCGACAAGCGCTACGCCGAGGACAAGCCCATCAACCCGATGTTCCTGATCGGGGTATTTCTCTGGGCGCCGACCGTACGGCTCGCCGCCTTGCGCCGCGAGCAGGAGAAGATGTCGGAGTCGCAGGCTTTGAGCCTCGCATCCTACGAGCTCGCGGGGCAGCAACAGCGGCGCATCTCGATCCCCAAGCGCTTCTCGGTGCCCATGCGCGAAATGCTCGCGCTACAGCCGCGTTTCACGCAGACGCGCGGCAAGCGGGCGATGAAACTCCTCGAGCACCGGCGTTTCCGCGCGGCGTACGATTTCATGCTGCTCCGGGCCGAGGTCGGCGAATTCGATCAGGAGACCGCCGATTTCTGGACCCGGGTGCAGGGCCAGAACGCACGGCAGCGCGCGGAGAGTTTCGAGCTCTCGAAAAGCGCGAGCCGGCCCAGGCGCCGGTCGCGGCGTCGCAGGGGCCGACGGAAAGCATCCGCCGGCGACGCCTGATGGCCGCGACGCCCCGGCAGCGGGCGCTGGCTTGCATCGGCCTCGGGAGCAATCTCGACGACCCGGCCGCGCAGATTCGCCGCGCGCTGGCCCACCTCGCCGAATTGCCGGATTCCGACCTGTTCCTCGTCTCGTCGCTGTACCGCTCGGCGCCGCTCGGTCCCGTCGCGCAGCCGGATTTCGTCAACGCGGTCGCCGCCATGACGACGCGATTGACGCCGCGAGCGCTGCTCGCGCACCTGAAGGCGGCCGAGCAGGGGCTTGGCCGCCAGCCCGCGGAACGCTGGGGCCCGCGGGTCATCGACCTCGACCTGCTGGTCCACGGCGACGCCGTGGTCGACGAGCCGGACCTCGTCGTGCCGCACCCGGGCATCGCCGGGCGAAATTTTGTATTGTTGCCGCTGGCAGAGATTGCGCCGGACCTCGTGATCCCGGGACTGGGTCCCGTCGCCGACATCCCGGTGTCGGCCGACGAGCCGCGGATCGAGCGCATCGACGAGAGGACAGCCGCCAGTGAATGACACCGCGGTAAGCGGCGCGGACGCGCCGCGCTACATCGCCGTCGAGGGCCCGATCGGCGCCGGCAAGACCAGCCTCGCCAAGCGTCTGGCCGAGAGCCTGTCGGCCGAGCTCGTGCTGGAAGAGGTCTGGAACAATCCGTTCCTCGAGCGCTTCTACGCGGACGGTGCCTCGGCGGCGCTGCCCGCGCAGATGTTCTTCCTGTTCGCACGGGCGCGACAGATGGAGCGCCTGCGCCAGCCGGACCTGTTCTCGAAGGTGCGTGTATCAGACTACCTGTTCGCCAAGGACCACCTGTTCGCCGAGCTCAACCTGACCCGCGAGGAACTCGAGCTGTACCGGCAGGTCGAGGCGTCGCTCGACGTCGATGCGCCCGTGCCCGACCTCGTGATCTACCTGCAGGCGTCGGTCGACTCGCTGCTCGACCGCATCGCGCGGCGCGGGGTCCCGTACGAACGCGCGATCGACCGCCATTACCTGGAGCGCCTCACCGATGCCTATGCGCGCTTTTTCCATGCCTACGACGACGGCCCGCTCCTGATCGTCAACGCGTCGCAGATCGACCCCGTGAACAACGACGCCGACTACGAGCAGCTGTTCCGGCAGATCGAGCGCACGACGGGCGGCCGGCACTTCTTCAACCCCGTCGCCGCCGCGCTGGCCTGAGCCCGTGGTCTACACGCAGCTCGAACAGCGCGGCATGGCCGAACCGCCGGTCAACGTCTCGACGCTGCGCAGGATGAAAGCGGAAGCGCGCCCGATCGCGTGCCTCACGGCGTACGACGCGAGTTTCGCGCAGCTCGTCGACCTGGGCGGCGTCGACCTCGTCCTCGTCGGCGACTCTCTGGGTATGGTGATCCAGGGCCACGACACGACGGTGCCGGTCACGGTCGACGACATCGTCTATCACACGCGCGCCGTCGCGCGCGGGGTGCGGCGCGCATTCCTCGTTGCCGACATGCCCTTCATGAGTTACACGACGCCCGAACAGGCGCTCGAGAACGCGGTGCGGCTGATGCAGGAAGGCGGTGCCCGCATGATCAAGCTCGAGGGCGGGAAGGGCCAGGTCGGTATCGTCGAGCACCTGGCGCGGCACGACATTCCCGTCTGTGCGCACCTCGGCCTGAAACCGCAGTCCGTACACAAGATCGGCGGCTTCCGCGTGCAGGGCAGGGACCCCGGGCAGGCGGAGGCCATGGTCGCGGCGGCGGGCCGGCTGCAGGATGCCGGCGCCGACATCGTACTGCTCGAATGCGTCCCCAACGAACTCGGCAAGGCGGCGACAGCCGCGCTGGACGTCCCGGTCATCGGCATCGGCGCGGGGCCACACGTCGACGGGCAGATCCTCGTCCTCTACGACATCCTGGGGATAACGCAGGGGCCGATGCCGCGTTTCGTGCGCAATTTCGCCGCGGACGGTGTAACGCCGCTCGCCGCGATCGAGGCTTACGTCACGGCGGTCCGGGACCGGAGCTACCCGGCTCCCGAGCACTGTTTTTCCTGATCGCCCGGCGCCCCCGGTTCCAGGACATGCCATGCAGGTGATCGAGGACAGGGACGAACTCCGCGCGGAACTCGCGGACTGGCGCCAGGCCGGCGAGCACGTGGCGCTCGTGCCAACGATGGGCAACCTGCATGCGGGGCACGTCGAGCTGGTTGCGGCCGCCCGCGAGCATGCCGAGCGCGTCGTCGTGTCGGTGTTCGTCAACCCGACGCAGTTCGGCGCCGGGGAAGATTTTTCGGACTACCCGCGCACGCTGGAGCGCGACACGCGGCGGCTGAAGAAAGCGACGGCCGACATCCTGTTCACGCCGTCCGTCGAGACCATGTACCCCTTCGGCCTGGAGGAGGCCACGCGCGTCGTCGTGCCGTACCTGACGGACCAGTTTTGCGGCGCATCGCGGCCCGGGCATTTCGAGGGCGTGACGACGGTTGTCGCGCGGCTTTTTGCGCTGGTCCAGCCCGATACGGCCGTGTTCGGGCAGAAGGACTACCAGCAGCAGCTGATCGTGCGGCGCATGGTCGAGGATCTGAGTTTGCCCATCGCGATCATCACGGTGCCCACGGTACGCGAAGACGACGGCCTCGCGCTGAGTTCGCGCAATGGCTACCTGACCGATGACGAACGCGAGCGCGCGCCCGGCTTGTACGCAACGCTCAGCGCCGTCGGCGCCGAACTGCAGGCCGGCAAGCGCGACTTCGCGGCACTCGAGGAGCAGGCCAGGGCGGCACTCGCCACCGCGGGCTTCCAACCCGAGTACGTGGCGGTGCGCCGCGCGCTGGACCTGAGCGTGCCGGACCGGGACTGCGACGAGATCGTCGTCATGGCGGCGGTCCGGCTCGGCAAGGCCAGGCTCATCGACAACGTCGTCGTCACGATCTGACGTCAGCCGCTCGCGCCGTGGCGCGCGAGCGCCCAGTCGATGTGTTCGGCGACGAGCGGCGTGGCATCGGCACGGCGCTTACTCAGTGCCGCGACGACTGCCGGCGTCGTCTCGGCGTTGCCGAGCGCCACCGCGACGTTCCGCTGCCAGCGCTCGTAGCCGATGCGCCGGATCGCGCTGCCCTCGGTGCGCTCGAGGAACTCCGCTTCCGACCAGGCAAAGAGTTCGACGAGGTCCGTGGCATCGAGCCCGTGCCGCGGTGCGAAATCGGGCTCGGCCGACACCTTCGCAAACTTGTTCCACGGGCAGAAGAGCTGGCAGTCGTCGCAGCCGTAGACCCGGTTGCCCATCGCGGCCCGGAACTCCTCGGGAATCGGGCCCGGTAGCTCGATGGTCAGGTACGAGATGCAGCGGCGCGCATCGAGCACGTAGGGCGCGACGATGGCGCCGGTGGGGCAGACGTCGATACAGGCGCGGCAGGTACCGCAATGTGCGGTCGCCGGTTCGTCGACCGGCAGCGGCAGGTCGGTGTAGATCTCGCCCAAAAAGAACCACGAGCCCGCCTTGTCGTGCAGGAGATTGGTGTGTTTGCCGATCCAGCCGAGCCCCGCTTTCTCGGCAAGCGGCTTTTCGAGCACCGGCGCGCTGTCGACGAACACGCGGTACCCGAACTCGCCGATCCGGGCCTCGATCCTCGCCGCCAGCCGGCGCAGCCGGCCGCGCAGGACCTTGTGATAATCGCGGCCGAGCGCATAGCGCGACACGTAGGCACGCGAACCGTGATCGAGCAGAGCCTGCGCTTTGCCCTGCGGCTCGGGCAGGTAGTCCATGCGTGCCGAAATCACGCGCAGCGTGCCCGGCACGAGATCGGCCGGCCGGTAGCGCCGCGCGCCGTGCTTCTCCATGTATCGCATCTCGCCGTGGAAGGCATGCCCCAGCCACTGCTCGAGGTGCCCCGCAGCGTCCGCCAGGTCCACATCGGTAATGCCGATTTGCTGGAAGCCCAGTTCGCGGCCCCAGCCCAGGATCGCGTCCTTGAGCGACTGCATGGTCGCGGTATCGTTTTGCGTGTCGGCGGCGGGCATTGCGATCGCGGCGAGTTGGCTTGGCGCCCACTATATAATCGCAGGCATGGAAACGCTTCCCGACAGCATCTACGCCGTGGCGTCGGTGCGCGAGATCGATCGCACGGCGATCGAGGATCGCGGCATTCCCGGCTACGAGCTCATGACCCGGGCCGGCAGCGCCGCGTGCAAGGCCGTCCGCAGGCGCTATCCCGATGCGCAGCGCTGGCAGGTGGTCTGCGGTGCGGGGAACAACGCGGGCGATGGTTACGTCGTCGCGCGGCTGGCGGCCGCGGACGGCATCGTCGTCTCCGTCCTGGCCGTCGGCGATCCCGCGAAGCTCACCGGCGACGCGGCCAGGGCATACGAGGACTTCCTCGCCGAAGGCGGCGTCGCCGTGCCCTGGGAGGGCGCGCTCGACGCGGAGGCGGAC
>JAWWBD010000167.1:0-5841 GCA_033721115.1 Woeseiaceae bacterium
GCTGCTTTTCGGCAGCATCACGACGGGCTACAAGCCTGGCGGTTTCGGCAGCTTCAACATCGAGCCGAGAGACGGCGTCGACCCTTCGGACTGCGCGTTCTTCGTCAGCTGCGTCGTGGACAACAGCGAATACCGGCCCGGCGACTTCGGGCCCGAGACCGTGACGTCCTACGAACTCGGCTACAAGGGCCGGATCATGGGCGGGCGGACCCAGCTCGGCATCAACGCGTTCCTCTACGACTACGAGGACCTGCAGGCGATCTTCAATATCGGTCCGCGCGTCGTCGTCGACAACGTCGGGCAGGTGGACGGGCAGGGCGTCGAGATCGACGTCAACACGGCGCTGACCGACAACTTCGGGTTCCGCTTCGGCCTGTCGTGGTTCGACTCCGAAGCGACCGACGTGCAGGCCTTCTGCGGTAACGGCGAGATCCTGACCGGGGACCCGGACGCCTGCGAGGGCAACTCGATCCCGTGGGCGCCGGAGTGGACCGCGTTCGCCGTGCTGAACACGACCTTCCCGGTGCGGGACGGCGAGTTCTTCGGCCGGGTGGCCTGGTCCTGGGAGGACGACTATCGCGGCGACTGGCCCGATCCCAACGTGATCTACCAGCGCATCCGTGCGCTGAACCAGACCGACATCGTCGTCGGCTACCGGAAGGACCAGTGGCGGGTGAGCGCCTACGTCGAGAACGTGTTCGACGGCGTCTGGTACGACGGTAACTACTCGAATGACGACCCGGACCCGATCATCATCTACGCGGAGCACACGTTCGGGCCCTCGCGGCCGCGCACCGCCGGCATCCGGTTCGGGTACGAATTCTGAGGCCTGCGGGCACCGGCGCGCCGTGAGCGCACGGCGCGCCAGCCGTCGGGGAGCGCGCCGTGGCTGAACCGGGCTTCGTCTCGCTCGTGCCCACGCTCGTCGTGTTCGCGCTCGCGATCTGGACGCGGCGGCCGATCGAGGCGCTGATCGCGGGCTCGCTCGTCGGGCTCGTCATGCTGCACGGCGCGCAGTTCATCGGCGGTTTCGCTGACACGTCGCTCGCGGTCATGACCAACGAGGACGTCGCCTGGGTGATCCTCGTCTGCGGTTTCATGGGCAGCCTGATCGGCATCCTGATCCGCACCGGCGCGACCGGCGCCTTCACCGCGCGGCTCGCCGCCCGGGTCCGTGGGGCCCGCGGGGCGCTGTTCGCGACCTGGGGCCTCGGCATCTGCATGTTCGTCGACGACTACCTGAACTCGCTCGGCGTCGGTGCGGCCATGCGCGAGCTGACGGACCGCTACCGGATCTCGCGCGAGAAGCTGGCCTACGTCGTGGATTCCACGGCCGCGCCGATCAGCGTGATCATCCCGTTCTCGACCTGGGGCGCCTTCTTCGCCGGCCTGCTGGTCGCCAACGGGGTCGCCGAGGAGGGGCAGGGGCTCGCGGTCTACATCAGCGCGATTCCCTACATGCTCTACGCCTGGGTCGCCGTGCTGCTGGTGCCGGTCGTCGTCGCCGGCGGGGTACCCGACCTCGGGCCGATGCGGGCGGCGGAGCGGAGGGCGCGGGACACGGGCGTCACCGTGCCGCCCGAGGCGGCGCACATCGAGCAGGCGAATCGCGCGATCCGGCCGAAGGAGGGCGTCGAGCCGCGGATTCTGCTCTTCGTGCTGCCGATGCTGGCGCTGGTCGCCTTCACGCTCTATTTCGACAAGGATTTCCTGAAGGGGATCTACGTGACGCTGGCAGGGACCGTGCTTTTTGTGCTCGCCTTCCGGGTCCTGCGCTTCAACGAGACCTTCGACACGGTGATCGACGGCTTCAAGACGATGATCGAGCCGCTCGGCGTGCTGGTCGCCGCCGTCATCCAGAACGAGGTCAACACGGCGCTCGGGCTCGCGGACTACGTCGTCGTGACGATCCAGCCGCTTCTGACCGCGGAGCTCCTGCCCGCGATCATCTTCTCGACCATGGGGCTCGTCTCGTTCATGACCGGTTCCAACTGGGGCGTGTTCGTCATCATCCTGCCGATCGTCACGCGCCTCGCGGACGGGCTCGGCGCCGACATGACGCTGGTCATCGGCGCGACGCTGTCGGCCAGCACGTTCGGCAGCCATGCCTGTTTCTACTCGGACGCGACCGTGCTGACGGCCCAGGCGACCGGCTGCACACCGATGCAGCACGCGCTGACGCAGATCCCGTACGCGCTGATCGCGGCGGGCATCAGCGTAATCGGCTACCTCGCCATCGCCTATCTTTGAGAACAAGGGAGAAGACCATCATGAAAAGACTACTGACCGCGATTGCACTCGTTGCCCTGGCCGCCGGCGGCCTGTACGCAGCGCACCACGGGAAGGGGAAGCCGGCGGAGATCAGCGCAGCCGACGTCGCCGGCGCGATCTTCGAGCGCCCCGACATGCTCGCGACCACGCACGACGACGGTCACGAAACCGAGGACGTGACCACGTTCCTGTCGAGCGACGGCCGCTTCGCCTCCGGCATGTACCGTTCCGGCAAGACTCGCTCCGAGATCACCGAGCCGTACGGCGTCGACGAGTTCATGTATTTCCTGGAGGGCAGCGTGACGCTGACCTCGGCCGACGGCAGCGTCCAGGTCATCGAGGCGGGCGAAGGGGTGACGATCCCGAAGGAATGGACCGGGGTCTGGGAGACCGACGGCTACACCAAGATCTGGGTGATCTATTCCGAGGACGGCTCGGGACTCTAGGCGGAATCCGTCGTGTCCCTGCCCCTGATCGGCCCCGACCAGGACTTCGCGCTGTGGGCGATCCTGATCGCCCTGGCCGGATTCGGCTTCTGGTGCGAACGCTTCCACTGGGGCCGGAAGTATTCCGGCGTCATGCTGCTGATCACCGCGGCCATTGTTCTCGCGAACCTGAAGATCATCCCGACCACCGCGCCTGCCTACGACGCGGTCTGGGATTACCTCGTGCCGGTAGCGATCCCGCTGCTGCTGTTCGAGGCGGACCTGAAGCGCATCGTCCGCGAGGCCGGCCCGACGCTCGTCGCCTTCGTCATCGGCAGCGCAGCCGTGGTCGCGGGCGTACTGACCGGTGTCGTGCTGCTGGACCTCGGCGCACGTGAGCCCGAACTGGCCGGGATCTTCACGGGCACCTACATCGGCGGCAGCCTGAACTTCGCCGCCGTCGCCGAGGCGACCGCGATGCAGGACGGCAGCCTGCTGGCGGCGGCGGTCGCGGCCGACAACGTGGTCACGAACCTGCATTTCCTGCTGATCGTCCTGCTGCCCGGCATCGCCTGGCTCGGGCGCCACTACCCGACAGGGCACATGGCGTCGGCCGCAAGGATGGAGGCGGGCGTGCCGGTCGTCCTGCACCGGGTCGGCGACCTGAGCCTCGCGGGCCTGCTGGCGTCACTGTCCCTCGCGTTTTTGCTCGCGGCGTCGGGCGAGACGCTGGCCACACTGCTCGGCCGCCCGCAGTATGCGATCCTCGCGACGACGGCGCTGACGCTCGTGGTGGCGACGCTGCTGCCGGCACAGGTGCAGCGACTGTCCGGGCACCGGGAGGCGGGCAACGTCATGATGTTCATATTCCTCGCGAGTGTCGGGGCCACGGCCGACATCTGGCAGCTCGTGGCGGCCGGGCCCGTATTGTTTTTCTTCGCGGGCACCATCATCGTCGTGCACCTCGTGCTGCTCTTCGGCGCCGGCAAGCTCCTCAAGCTCGATCTCGCCGAGCTGGCCATGGCCTCGGCGGTCTGCATCGGCGGGCCGTCGAGCGCGCCTGCGCTCGCGTCGGCCAAGGGCTGGCCGGCACTGCTGATCCCGGGTGTACTCGCGGGCTCGTTCGGCTACGCGATCGGCAGCTTCGTCGGCGTCAGCGTCACCGAGTGGCTGCGCTAGCGACGGTGTGCGGCCAGGAAGTCGAGCAGCAGCTCGTTGAACACGTCCGGCTGCTCCCAGACCAGGACGTGACCCGCTTCGGGTAGAACGATGAATTCCTTGGGCGCCCTGATGTGCCGGCTCCACAGGCGCACGCCGTGGGACGGCGTCACGAGGTCCGCACCGCCCGCGATGACGAGCACCGGCATCTCGAGCGATGCCAGCTTCGCCGGCGTATTCGGCGAAGCAAGCGGGGGGCGAACCGCACCCTCCTGTTCCGAGTTTTCGTAGATCGCCATCCAGCGGGCCACGCCCTCGGGATTCGTGCCGCGATACGTGGCGCTGATCTCGCGCAGGTAGGAGGGCTGCTCGCGCATGGCCGGGATGTCGGCGCGCTGGCGAAACCCGGTGTACTCCGGGTCGCCTTCGAGGCCGAGGCCGCTGGCCGCGATGACCAGCGTCCGCGTGCGGCCGGGATAGGTCGCGGCGAAGTCGAGCGCAACGTAGCCGCCCATCGCGGTGCCGACGACGTGCACGGACTGGAGGCCGAGTTCGTCGAGCAGCGCATCGATCGTCTTCGCGACGGGTTCGGGCTCGGCGCCGTCGCGGACGATGCTCCTGCCCCAGCCCGGGCTGTCGATTGCAAGGGCCCGGAAGCCGGCCGCCGCCAGCGCGGGCACGGTGTACTGCCAGTAGTCGGCGTTGCCCGTCCGCGGATGCAGCAGGATCACGCCTTCCCCGGCGCCGCCGCTGTCGACGATCCAGAGCCGGACATCCGGCAGTTCGACGTAGCGCCCGGGCTGCTCTGTCGCGCCGGCCGCGCCCGCAAGTACCGCGAGGAGCAGCCAGGCGAAGCGGACCGACCGCGCCACAAATTCGTTTATCAGCGTTTTTTCAGGCATGACGTTTCCCCCTCGTGCAGGCCAGTATAGGACATCGGGCCCGCCGGCCGGGCTGCCTGCGCGTTCAGCGCACC
The DNA here is from genome assembly GCA_033721115.1 of Woeseiaceae bacterium. GTDB lineage: Bacteria > Pseudomonadota > Gammaproteobacteria > Steroidobacterales > Woeseiaceae > UBA1847. The sequence continues at coordinate 4,831 of JAWWBD010000167.1, forward strand.
CAGTCGGGCAGCGGTGCGCGCCGTGCGCGTTCGACGTAATGTCCGGCAACGGGTGGCGCGATGAACCCGGCGCTCGCGAGCTTCGCGACCGCGTCCTCGACGCAGCGGACGTAGCGCGCCCGCGAGAATTGCTCGTCGGGACCGATGAGTTCCAGTCGCCGCCAGGCGCCGGTCACGGTTTCGCGCAGGTCCCGGTAGCCGTTGCGGTTCATGTCGGCGAACGTCGCGATGGCGATGTGCGGGTAGCCGTCGTCGCCCTTTTGCACGGCGCGGCCGTCGAAGGGTTCCTCGCTCTCGCCGTCGAAGCCGGCAAAGGCCGTTTCGCCGATGCGGCCGGAGGAGGGCGGGAACGGGTAATAGACGCCGAGCGGGCAGGCGACCTGCGGAAAGGCGACGGCGGGGTTTTCGTTCAGCCCGTCGCCGTCGGCGTCGCCGAGCTCGATCCAGTCCGAGCGCGTGGCCGGTGGCTGCCGGCTCGCCGACACCCATTGATCCAGCAGGCCGATGAAGCCGTCCATCAGCTGCCAGAGCGGCAGGATCTCGGTGTCACCGCGGCGCTGGTCCGGGAGGTCCTCGCCGCCGTCGTGGGAGATGCCGCGCACTTCGTAGAAGCGGAAGCGATCCCCGAGCCCCTTGTCATAGAGGGCTTTCGCGTTCCGGTACTTGTTGATCAGGAAGCTGGTCGACACCCATTCCGGCACCGGGTCGTTGCGGTCGTTGATATAGAGCTGGTGCGCGATCTCGAGCATCGGCACGAACGCGGCGCGGTCCGCGGCGGTCGCGAACAGGATGTCCTCGCCGTCGCGGTAGACGTGCGGCAGGTAGAGCCCCGCGCCCGAGTCGTCGACGATGATGCCGTCGATGACGGGCTCGCCGTCCGTCCCGGTGTTCGCGCCGGTCCGGTAGTGGTTGTAGTTGACGAGCTTGCCGAGCCGCGCGCCGCCCGAATGGCCGTACCAGTAGGTGTAGTCCGGCGCGCGGCCGAGGCGGTCGGCGAGCACGCGCTGCGCC
>JAWWBD010000168.1:0-5831 GCA_033721115.1 Woeseiaceae bacterium
GCAAAGCGCTGCAGCGACACTCCCCTTCACGACAGGCAGGAATGATCCCATGAAACAAGACGGCAAGGTAATGGCGCTCTGGCTTTCCCTCGTGGTACTTCTGACACTCACGGCCTGCGGCGGGAGTTCGAACAACAACAACCGGCGGGAGCCGCCGCCCGACACCACGGCACCGACCGTCAACAACCTGCAGACGTCCCGCGGCACGACGGTCAACCGCGTGGTGACGATCACGGTCTCGGCGAATGACGCCGGCGGCATCACCGAAGTGCGCTTTTTCGTCGACGGCGTCCAGCTCGGCAGCGACACGACGGCACCCTACAGCATCGACTGGGACACATCCGCCGAAGCGGAAGGCGATCACGTGCTGCGCGCGGAAGCGACGGATGCCGCCGGCAACGTCGGCCAGTCGCCCGAGCTGACCGTCACCGTCAGGAACGTGCTGCAGTTTGCCGTCATGCCGAGCGGCGAGGAGGAAGTCGTGCCCGTCGACTCCGCCGGCATGGCCGTGGCGGACCTCACGATCAATATCGCGACCGGCACCGTCGAGGGCGATCTCAACGTCATGGGCATCGACGCGACCGCCGCGCACATCCACGACGGCTTCGCCGGCAGCAACGGCCCCGTGCTCGTGCCTTTCGACCAGGACGGCGCCGACCCGTCACTGTTTACGATCCCGGCAGCGACCGTGATCGACGCCGCCGGCGTCGACCGGCTGCTGGCAGGCGCGCTCTATGTCAACGTGCACACGGCCGCCAACCCGGGCGGCGAACTGCGCGGACAGATCCTTCCCGAAGGATTCGTGCTGCGATTCACCGAACTTCGCGGTTTCGAGTCCGTGCCCCGGGTGCAGTCTGCCGCGAGCGGCCGCGCCGCCGTCACGCTCGACGAGGCGAGCGGTGCGCTCGTCGTGCAGGCCCGCGTCGTGGACCTCGACGATGCAACCCAGGCCCACGTCCACGAAGCCTACGCCGGCGACACGGGTCCCGTGCTCGTCGCGCTGGCGCAGGACCCGGCCGACGACGGCCGCTGGTTCGTCGAGGACGCGACACTCAACGCCGCGGGCCTTGAAGCCTTTGCGGCGGGCCGGCTCTACGTGAACATACACAGCCCCGCCAACCCGGGCGGCGAGATCCGCGGCCAGGTGCTGCCGGAAGGCATCGCGCTGCTGTTCACCGAACTCGAAGGCAGCCAGGAAATTCCGCCCGTCGACACGCGGGCATCGGGCCTCGCGGCCGTGACGCTCGACGAAGCCGGTGCACTGGTCACGATTCACGTCAATACGAACCGGCTGGGCACTGCGAGCGCATCGCACCTGCACAGCGCGTTCGGCGGCACGAACGGCGGCGTCGCGATCGGCCTCGCCCAGGACGGCGGCAATGCCGCACACTGGTTCGTCGAGGAAGCGGTCCTCGACGCGGCCGTGCTCGATGCGCTGCTCGCCGGGGGTACCTACGTCAACGTCCACAGCCCCGCACATCCCGGCGGCGAGATTCGTGGCCAGGTCATCCCGGACGGGATCCATTTCGCCTTCGGTTTCCTCGAAGGCCGCCAGGAAGTCCCGCCGGTCGCCACGGCGGCGGGCGGCACGTTCGCGGTCACGGTCGACCCGGTCGCAATGACGCTCGTCGCGCACGCGAACGTCACCGGGCTCGACGCGACGGCCGCGCACCTGCACGATGCCTACGCCGGCACCGGCGGGGGCGTCGCGATCGGGCTGGCACCGGACCCGGGTAATGCCGCGCGCTGGTCGGCCGTCGATTCCCCGCTCGACGCCGGCCAGCTCGCGGCTTTTCTCTCGGGCCGCTTCTACGTCAACGTGCACTCGGCGGCCAACCCGGGCGGCGAGATCCGCGGCCAGGTCGCACCGCCCCCGGTCGAGGTGCTGTTCACCGGGCTCGAGGGCGGCCAGGAGGTCCCGGCGGTCGCAAGCGCTGCGACCGGGCTCGCCGCGAGCACGGTCGACCGGGATGCCGGCATCGTCACGCTGCACCTGAACACGACGGGCGCCGACGACGCGAGCGCCGCGCACATCCACCAGGGCTACGCCGGGCAGAACGGCGGTGTCGCGGTCGGGCTCGCGGCGGATGCCGGGCGCTGGTCGGTCGTCGAGGCGCAGTTCGACGCGGCGGAACTCGCGGCCTACAAGGCCGGTGGCCTGTACGTGAACCTGCACACGCCCGACAACCCGGGCGGCGAGATCCGCGGCCAGATCGTGCCGGCCGACGTCCAGGTCGTCTTCAGCGCGATGGACGGCGACCAGGTCGTACCGCCCGTTGCCACCGCTGCGAGCGGCACGGCCGCCACGACGACGGACCTCGTCGGCCGCCGGCTCGTCGCGTTCGTGAATACCGACGGGATCGCGGATCCGGCGTCGGCCGGCCTCCACGTCGGTGCGGAAGGCGAAACAGGCGCCGAGTTCCTCGCCCTCGTGCAGACCGAGGGCCTGCCCGAACAATGGTCCGGTACCGCGGAGCGCCTGGACGGGGACGTTTTCTCCGCCTACCGCGCCGGGCGCACCTACGCCCAGGTCGCGACGGTCACCAACATGGCGGGCGCAATCCGCGGCCAGGTCGTACCGCCGGATGCGGCGCTGTTCGACGACCAGGCGCCGACGGTGACGCTGATGTCGCCCGGGGACCCCGTCAGCGGCATGGTGACCCTCGAAGCCGATGCCAGCGACAACCAGGGTGTCACGATCGTCCGGTTCCTCGTCGACGGCAACGTCATCGGCAGCGACACGACCGAGCCCTACGCGTTCGACTGGGATACGACGACCGTGACCGACGGCCAGGTTTCGCTCACCGCGTCGGCCGAGGACGAGGCCGGCAACACCGGCACCTCGGATCCCGTCGTCGTGACGGTACAGAACGGCGCGCCCGTCACGCTCACGCAGATCCAGAACGAGGTTTTCGGACCGCTGTGCTCCGGCTGCCACAACGGCGTCGGCGCGATCCTGCCGGGGGTCATGGACCTCTCGAGCAGGGCGGCGAGCCACGCGGCGCTGGTCAACCAGGCGAGCATCCAGCAGCCGGAACTCGACCGCGTCGAGCCGATGGACCCGGACGCGAGCTACCTGATCCGGAAACTCGAGGGCGGCCCGAACATCACCGGGAGCCGGATGCCCCAGGGCGGCCCGTTCCTGGACCAGGCCGTGATCGACGAGATTCGGCAGTGGATCATGGACGGCGCGCCGAACAACTGACGGGCGCTCGCCGGGCGGGCCTGCGCCTTGCGGCCCGCCCGTCCGACCTGGCGTCAGAGGTGCTCGTCGAGGAAGGCGTCAAGCGCGCGGAAGACGGTCACGCGGTTGTGATGCTCGTCGAGAAAGTGCGTGCCGTCCTCGATCTCGATGTACTCGATGTCGACGCCGGCCGCGCGCGCCCGGCTCACGAAGTCCCGCGACTGCTCGACGTAGACGCGCGTGTCCTGCGTCCCGTGGATCATAAGCACCGGCGCCCTGATCCTGCCGACATGATTCGTCGCCGACATGTCTTTCAGCATCTGGCTGTCGCCCGAATCGCCGATATCGCCGATCATCTCCGCCATCACGAGCTTCCGCGACGTCGATAGTGACTCGATCCGGACCATCTCGTGCAGGTCCGCAATGCCGGCGAACGAGGCCACGCAGTCGAACAGGCCGGGCCGCTGGAAGGCCGCGGTCAGCGCCGCGTAGCCGCCGTAGCTGAAGCCGACGATGCAGGCGCGGTCCGTGTCGACCAGGTCCTGTTCCGCGAGCCAGTCGACGGCCGCATAGAGGTCTTCCTGCATCGCGAGGCCGAACTGCTTGTACCCGGCCCGCTCGAACGCCGTACCAAACCCGGCCGAGCCGCGGAAGTTGACCTGCAGCACGGCGTGGCCGCGATTGGCCATGAACTGGACCCACGGGTCGAAGTTCTGCGTATCGCGCGCCCACGGGCCGCCGTGCGGAAACAGCACGAGCGAGGGGCGTTCCCCGTCAGGCTCGGGCGGCAGCGTAAGGTAGCCCTCGATCTCGAGTTCGTCGGGGGCCTCGAACGCGATCGGCGTCTTTTTCGCGAGCGGCTTGCCCTCGAGGTAAGGGTACGCGGCATACCAGGCGCCCGCCGTCGGCACCGACAGGTCCATCCAGATGTATTTCGGCGGAGCATCGTCGCGCTGGGCGACAACGATCAGCTTCTGCATGTCCTCGCTGGCCGATGCGATGTAGGTCGAATAGCCGGGAAAGCTGCTGGTGACCGTCCGGTAGACCCCGGCATCGTCGGGCTCGATGTAGTGATCCTGCCGGTAATGGTCGACCCAGGAGAACCCGATCACACGGTTGCGGTCCGAGGACATGATCGCGCCGCTGATGTCGTGACCGTCGGCCGCGAAAATCAGCTCGCCGAATTCGCCGGAAGCGAGATCGTAGCGCCACGCCGACTCGTATCCGGTCTCCCGATCCGACAGCACGATCGCATCGTCACCGTCGATCGATATCACCGAGAAGGACGTTTCGTCGAACACGTTGCGCTCGTCCAGCACCTCCCAGTCCTTGCCGCCGTCCGGCCGGTACCAGGTCGTCAGGACGTTCTGGAACCACTCGATGCCGAGCACGACCTCGCCGGCGTCGTTCGCATACCACCAGTTCACGTCGTAAGTGTTCGCAAACTGCTTGTCGAAGGAATTCTTCTCGAGGTTGACCTTGAACACCGCCAGCGCGCGGTCGCGGCTGTCCCAGAGCTGCATCAGGATATGGTCGGGATCATCCGGCAGCATCGACATGACGGTATCGGTGCTGATGAACTCGTCCTGCGGCCGCTGGAAACCCGGCTCCTTGCGCCGGATCTGCTTCATGTCGGAGCCGTCCCGCCGGACCTGGTACAGCCGCCGGATCCGGTCCTCCTGGTACGGCTGCCTGCTGCCGAAGATCTCCGTCGGGCGCCGCATCGGCTCGCTGACCGAGATCAGCAGGCGATCCTCGTTGGCCCAGTCGATCCATTCGATCCGGTCTTCGCCGTACTTGAGTTTGACGATCGCCGTCAGGTCACGGGAGCCGAATTCGCCGACGACGATCGTCGGGCCTTCGTCGCCGTGCAGGATCGCCGCGACGTGGCTGCCGCTGGGGGTCACAGTCGGCATGGACACCATCGGCAGGTGGCCGAAATGTTCGATGGGCAGTTCCTCGCCCGCCGCGCTGCCTGCCAGGAGCAGGACCAGGACCAAAAATTTCTTGGGCATAATCCCCCCTCAACTGCGTCACGTTACCGGTCGGCGGCATCGGGCCGCCCCGCGAAAGTATTCATGCTATCGACCGCACCGAAAAATTTCATCAGCCGATCGAAGAGCGGCACCGGCAGGACCCGCGTCGGCCAGACCGTGTAGAGAAACCAGGGCATCACGACGCGCCGGCGATTCCGGCGAATCGCGCGCAGGATGCGCCGCACGACCCGGTCCGGGTCGAGGACGGGCAGCAGCCACGAAAACCGCGTTGCGACGCCATCGAACATGCCGGTCGCGACGAAATACGGGCACACGATCGTCGTTACTACGTCGCTGCCCTGCTGCGCGAGTTCGACCCTGAGCGCTTCGTCGAAGCCGACCGCCGCGAACTTGCTCGCACAGTAGTCGGTGAGCCGCGCCGTGCCGGCCAGGCCTGCCGCCGACGCGATCGTGACGATGTGGCCATTCCCCCGCTCCAGCATGCCCGGCAGGAATGCACGAACCATCCAGATCGGTGCAAGCGCGTTCACCGCGAAGGTGCGTTCGATCGCGTCGTCCGTGATCTCGAGCAGCGGCTTGCCGGAAACGACGCCTGCGTTGTTGATCAGTACGTCGATCCGGCCGACGTCGGCGAGCGTTCGCCCGGCGAC
>JAWWBD010000169.1:0-5762 GCA_033721115.1 Woeseiaceae bacterium
GGCTTGTGACCGGAAATAAAGCGCAGCGAAGCGAGCCATTCCGGTCACAAGCCACCGGAGTCCGGCGACCATGCCGAACAGAACCTGGTGCGCTCTCGGTGAAATAGAACGGATCGCGGCCGTGGGCCGCTCCTACGGGGCGGGCGTTACGGGTCAGTCGGCTTCGAGGAGGACTCGCATCATCTCCTCGGCGAAGACGGGCGTGTAGCGATGAATCGCCGCGCGATCGGCCTCGTCGCCGATCTCGTAGGTGATCGACGGGATACCGTAGCGGGAAAAGAAGTAGTTCTTCGCATTGTCCTGGCCCGAGGGCGCACGCGGCGCGTGTTCGAACTCGTAGTCATCGATGCGGTCGTCGACGCGGCCGAGCCAGTCGCCGGCGAAGCCCGGCGGGTCGGTATCGTCTTCGTCAGTCTGCGTGTAGAAGAGCATCGTCGACGTCATGCGCGTCGCGTGAAAGTCGAGCATCAGGCGGGGTTGAATGCCGGCGGCGTCCAGGTCGTCGAGCAGGGCCGCGACGCTCGCCGTCTCGGGCTGGGTGAACGGCCCCCAGTCGCGATTGAGGTCGGTGCCGCCGGCGTTGTGGCGGGCGTGCCCGTTGACCACGCCGTCGGGATTGATCAGCGGCAGGACGACGATCGTGAAGCGTTCGCGGAAGCGGCGCGCGAGCGGCGTGTCCGCCAGCAGGACATCGACGAAGCGCCGCATGGCCAGTGCGCCGGGCACCTCGACCGGGTGCTGGCGGCCGAGCAGTATCACGGTCTCCGGCCCGGCTGCGCTCCGCAGCAGCGGGATCGGCCGGGCTTCGACGCTGGTGCCGACGACGGCCGTTTCGACGTCCGGCCGCGCGTCGAGGTTGTCGAGCCAGACCTCGTACCACGTCGGCCCCAGCAGTTCCTGGGCTGAAACCCAGGTGCCGTCGGCGTCGGCTTCGATGCGCAGCTGCATCGAGGCATTGTCGGGTCCGCGACTCACGGCGTCCACCGCGGCCGGCCGCCACGACGTGCCGTCGTCGCTGAGCTTGGGCCAGAACCGGGCGTAGGAGCCCGGAAACAGGAGCCGGACGTCGAGGTTGCGCGGCTTCCCGGCGGTCGCGCGAAAGGCATACCAGGAAAAAGCACCACTGACGCCGGGATCCTCGGGTCGAAACGTGAGCTCGACGGCGTCGCGGCCCGCAATGCGACAGGCGGCGTAGGCCCCGCCGTCGAAGTCCGCGTCAATCTGGAAGTATCGGCTGGCACAGGGTCCGCCGGCCGGTCGGTCGGTGAGCGCGCAGCCGCCCGCCAGCAACAGGACGGCGAACGCGACATTACGCATACAGTTTCCGCATCGCCCAGTAGGCCAGCACCCCGCCGGCACTGATGAGCCCGCCGAATGCGAGGGCGATGATCAATTCGCCGTTCAGTACGACATACGGGCCGCCCTCGGTCACGGCGCCGGTCGCGAGCTGGTAGGGCCGGGTGTAGATCACGATCATTACGGCGCTGAGAAAGATGCCCCAGGCGATGATGAAACGCGGCAGGATCAGTGTGCGCCGTGCGGCGGCGGCATCCAGCAGCTCCGGCGGCGGCTGGTGCAGCTCTGCGAGGTACTGTTTCTCCGCTTCAGTCGGCGTCGTTCGCGCCGAGACGACGAGCACGGTGGCGAGACCGACAACGAACCCGATGAACAGCGGATCGAGCAGTGCCGGCAGCGACACGACGTCGAACAGGGTCATCACCCGCGGCACGGCATAGCCGGTGAAGCCGGCGACCAGGCCCCAGAACGCACCCGCCTCCGTGATGCGCTTGCTCCAGACGGAGAGGAATGCGACAGGCCCCCAGACAGCGGCGAACATGACGGCGACGAACCAGGTAATCCAGAAGACGTCGGGCGGCAGCAGCATGGCGAGCACGAGGACGACGATGCCGACGCCGAGGATCGTGATCCGGCTCATCTTCAGGCGCCGGGCATCGTCGGCGCCGGTGTCGGCCATGACGTCGTTGCTGATGGAAAAGCCGATCAGGGTCAGAAAGGTCGACGCCGAGGACAGCCCGGCCGCGACGATGCCGGCCAGCAGGGTCGCACCGATCGCGGTCGGCATCGCGTTGTTGGCCGCCCAGATCATGGCGTTGTTGTGCGGCTCGACGTCGGGATTCAGCAGGGCGATGACCGGGCCGGACATGTAAATCGTCGTCCAGAGCACGCTCATCACGAGGATCGCGATGCACCCGGCGCGGATGACGACGTGTTCGTTGCGCGCCATCAGGTAGCGGCTCGACTGCCAGGGGCTGATCGCGAACACCACGCCCCAGCCGATGCCGAACATGATGGCCCAGGTCCAGATGTCCCCCGTGCTGGTCCAGTTGCCGCCCGGCCCCGTGTATCCTTCAGTGCCGATGATGCCCGGCCGCGGCTCGAAGTTGGCGAGGCGCTCCACCGCGGTGAACCAGCCGCCGGCGGCATCGATGATGTGGAATACCGCCGCCACGCCCACGGAGGCGAACAGCAGGAACATCAGCGTGTCCGTCAGGATGACGCCGCGCGAGCCCGAGTAGATGGTGAACGCCGTGTAGCCGAGCCAGACGGCGATCAGCGCCGGGACGTAGGTGAAATCCGTGACCCAGGTGATCACCATCGCGACGCCCTGGGTCACCGCGATCAGGTAGCCGCCGGCGCCGAGGATGACGGTCAGTGCGGTGAACACCCGCACCCGGCGGCTCACGAAGCGATTGCCGAAGAACTCCGGCACCGTGTTCGCGCGCGCCCGGCGTATGTAGCGGCCGAAGAACAGCGCCCCCAGCACGTACCCCATCAGGCCGAGCGCCGTGTTGATCACGAGCGGTATCGCGTAGCCGCTGTAGGCGAAGCCGACGTCGCCCAGGAAGGAATTCGTGCTGACGACGCTCGCGACCAGCGTGCCGACGATCAGGAAGGTCGGCGCATTGCGTCCCGCGACGTAATAATCGGCCAGGTGCTTGACCTTGCGACCGGCGTAGTTGCCGATCGCGATGTAGACAACGAGGCTGATGCCGATCGCGAGGGCGTACGCGTTCATGCGGTGGCCATCCGCCGGCCCGGGCGAATCACGTGAGCATCGGTCCGAGACCCATCCAGATCGCGTAGAGCGCGGCAACCACCGTGAGCAGCGCCGTTCCGCCCGCGCCGATTGCGCGGCCCGGATGGTCCATGCGGTCGTGCTTCAGGCCTGCCGCGTGTGCGACCCTTGCTACCAGCAGCCCGATGCCGATGAGGTGCAGGAAAATCGCCGCGCCACCGTTCAGCTCGATGACGCCCATCAGGATGACGGCGAGCGGCACGTACTCGAGAAAATTCTGGTGCACGCGGACGCGTTCCGCGAGTTCCATGTTGGGCGGCTCGCCGTAGAGTATCGACACGCCGGCCTTGCCGCGAAACGTGCCGGCGCGGAAACTCAGTGCCAGGGCGAAGATAGCGAGCAGACCCGCGTAGAGCGCGGTGACCGGTACCTGCATGGTGAATCCCCCTCTTGTTATTTGCGCAGCTTGGCCTTCAGGACCTTACCGTGCCTTGGTTGCAGCGGGAAATCGAGCGCGAACCGCAGGGCTTTCGCGCCGAGTTTGCTTTGTTCGTAGACACCGCGCGGGTTCGAAAAGCGTCGGAAGCCCTCGATCGCGTGGTAGCGGCCGGTGCCGGAGTTGCCGACGCCGCCGAAAGGCAGGTCGTGCTGCATGATGTGCACGATGACGTCGTTCCAGGCGGCACCGCCCGACGACGTCGATTCGAGCACGCGGCGCCATTCACCGTCGTCCGGCCCGAAATAATAGAGTGCGAGCGGCTTCGGCCGGGCATTGACGTACTCGATCGCCTCCGCGATTTCGTCGTAGGTCCTGACGATGAGGACGGGCCCGAAGATCTCCTCGTGCGCGATCCGCATCGCATCCGTGACGCCGCTGACCAGCGTGACCGGGAGCTTGCGGCGCTCGGGGCCGAAAGCCTCGCCGGCCGGGTTGAGCTCCCGGATGGTCGCGCCTTTCGCGCGCGCGTCGGCGAGATAGTCCCTGACGCGTTCGTAGTGGCGGGCATTGACGAAACTCACGTACTCGTCGTTGTCGAGCATCGTCGGGAACATCCGGCCCACGATGCGCTTCGCCGCCGCGACGAACCCGGCCTCCAGGCCCGCCGGCAGGAACAGGTAGTCCGGCGCCAGGCAGACCTGGCCGCCGTTCAGCACCTTGCCCCACAGGATGCGCTCAGCCGCGGCGTCGAGATCGGCGCCGCGGCCCACGATCACGGGAGACTTGCCGCCGAGTTCGAGCGTCACCGGCGTCAGGTTCTTCGCTGCTTCGGCCGCAACGATCTTTGCCAGCGCAGGCGAGCCGGTAAACAGCAGGTGGTCGAAGGGCAGCTTCGGGAATGCGACCGCGAGGTCGACACCGCCTGCGAAGGCTGCGAGCTCGGTCTCGTCGAAGTACTCCGCCACGGCCTCGGCAATGGCGCGCGAGGTTTCGGGTGTCTGGTCGGAGGGCTTGATCATGACCCGGTTGCCGGCGCCGAAGGCGGCCCCCAGCATCGAGAACGAGAGCTGGACCGGGAAGTTCCAGGGCGAGATGTTGCCGATGACGCCCAGCGGCTCGTAGCGGACGCGCGACCGACCGCCCAGCAGGCCGAGCGGGAATGCGGACGAACGCCGTTCCCCGCGCATGAAACGAGCCACCATCCGCCGGTCGTGCTTCAGGCCGTCGACGACCCCGACCGTGTCGATCGCCTTGCCGAGCTGCGGATCGCGCGCGCCGTAGTCCGCGTGCGTCGCCTCGGCGAAGCGATCGGCATGCGCCACGATCATCGCGATCGCCCGGGAGATCCGGTCTTTGCGGGTCGCGAGACCGGGTTCGCCGTCCCGCGCAAAGGCTTGCCGCTGGGCCTCGAACACCCGATGCAGGCGCTCGATGACCTCGCGATCTTCTGAGCTGACGGCTTCGCGCGTGGCAACCATGGCGCCGGGTCCGTGTACAACGTCGGGACCGACATTGTGCCACGGGCGGCCGGTCGGGTAATCTCCGGGTCCGATCCGGAGGGGGGAACGGCATGACGACACGCAGGGAATTCATCGGTGCGGGCGCCGCGCTGCTCGCGGCCGCGCGGGCCGGCGCGGATTCGATGCTGAAGCCGGCCGAACGCAGGCTGGAGGTCCTTGTCCTGGGCGGTACGGGCTTCATCGGGCCGCACCAGGTGCGAGCCCTGCTCGATCGCGGCCATGCCGTGACGACCTTCAACCGGGGCCGCCGCAGCGGCATGTACGGCGACCGTGTCGAGGAACTGTCTGGCGACCGCGATACGCGCGTCGGCGACGGGTTGGCCGCGCTCGTCGGCGACCGCCGCTGGGACGTGGTCCTCGACAACTCGGGCTACGTGCCGCGGCACGTGCGCGACTCCGCCGAGCTGCTGGTCGATCGCTGCGCCATGTATCTCTACACCTCGACGGTCGCCGTCTACGATTTCGAAAAAGCGCCGACGGTCGACGCCGCGGGGCCGCTCCTGGCCGCGCCCGAGCCGGCCACCGAGGAGGTGACGGGCGAAACCTACGGCGCGCTCAAGGCCGAATGCGATCGCATCGTGCAGGACGTCTGCGGCGAGAAGGCGAGCATCGTCCGGCCGACCTACGTTGTCGGCCCCGGCGACACGACGGACCGCTTCACCTACTGGGTCGAGCGCTTCCACCACGGCGGGGACATCGTGTGCCCGGCTTACCCGGAGGTCGAGGTACAGTGGATCGACGCCCGGGACCTGGCCGCCCTGTTCAC
>JAWWBD010000170.1:0-5728 GCA_033721115.1 Woeseiaceae bacterium
CTTGTGCAGGTGATGGCGCTCTGCAATCTCGATTGCGGCGACGATCTCGGCCGCTTCCCATTCCGACGTGCCCCAGTACAGCGCCTTGCCGCGCTCGATGATGTCGTGCATCGCGCGAACCGTTTCCTCGACCGGCGTCGACGGATCGGCGCGGTGGCAAAAGAGGATATCGACGTAATCGAGACCCATGCGCTTGAGCGACCCGTCGATGCCTTCGAGGAGATACTTGCGATTGAGCGTATTTTTCTCGTTGACTCCGTCGTTGAGCCCCCAGAAGAGCTTCGTCGAGACGAGATAGCTGCCGCGGCGCCAGCCGAGTTTCCTGAGCGCCCTGCCCATGAGCTCTTCGGACTGCCCGCCGGCATAGACTTCGGCGTTGTCGAAGAAGTTGACCCCGGCATCGTAGGCGGCAGCCATGAGCTCCGCGGTATCTCCGACATCGAGCTGCGTGCCGAAGGTCACCCAGGACCCGAAGGATAATTCGCTGACGCGGATGCCGGCCCGGCCGAGATGGCGATAATTCATGGAGACTCCCTGGCTGGAAAGGCCACAATGATGAGGCACGGGTGCAGCGCGCGGCAAGCCGGCTGCGCGGGCGACCGTCCCGCTATAGTCCGGGCATGTCCGGGCCGCGCGGATCTCTTAAATCATACGCTGGCGGCATGTTGCTGCCTGCCGCTGCGATGCTCCTCGCGGCCTCGCCGGTTTTCGCCGCGTGCCTGCAGACGCTGCACGGCGACGTCTATTGCGGCGCCGGCCGGTGCCTCGTGGACAGGGACGGCAGGGTCTGGTGTTCGAAATTCCCGCGCGGCGACGCCGAGAAGACCATCCACGGCATCGTGTTGTGCGGCAAAGGCGCCTGCGCGAAGGACATCAACGGCACCGTGCTGTGCTCCTCCGAGCTCGACGGCGCCGTGTTCGTCGATGCGAAGGGGCTCGTCCACTGCTACGGCCGCTGCGAGGCGGCGACTGCGGCACACTGCGAGGCCGTCCGCGCCGACAAGGTCGACGATACCGAGAGCAAGGAGATCAAGGAAAAACAGCAGCCGGACTGACGGGCCGGCGCGGCCGGCACGACACTCGCGGAACCAACGCTGCATGCGGGAAGTCACACCTTTGGCCCATGGATGCCCGATGAACAGAACCCGCTCCCGTTCCGACAGTCCGTGGCGCGGATGGTTGCCGCGCCCGCAGCTCCTTGTCCTGCTTACCGCCTGCCTGGGCTCGACAGTCAACGCGCAGTCGCCTGTTCCGGCCGGCCAGACCCACATGGACGAGTCGTTGCGCAACTCGATTGACAAGGTCATCGTGGTCGGCGGCCTCGACCCGGCCGACAGCGAGGTTTCCGGCACCTACGAGGAGATGACGCCGGGGCTCTACGGCGGCATCAACCGGGGCGCGGCGATCGGGCGCCCGTCAATGGAGATCGGCCCCGTCAACGTCAATTTCCCGATCCCGATCCTGACCCTGCCGGGTGCGATCGTCGGCGGCATCTCCGGCAAGGCGAAACGTGAGATGCAGGAGTTCCGCGACGCGCTGACCGAAGAACTCGCGAGCCAGGCCAACCAGCCGCTGAACAACTCCCGGCTCGCGCTCGGCGTGTTCCGGAACCTCGACCCGCTCCCCGGACTGGAGGCCGGCCTGTTCGCCGAGTCGACGCCGGTACCGGAGGACGCCGATGCGATCCTGTTCGTCAATATCGACAGCATCGGCATCGAAGTCGACGGCGACGACGCGATTCTGACCACGACGGCTTCCCTGTCGGTCAACCGCCGCGACGACAATTCCCGGCTCTACGAGCGCGTCGTTTCCTACCAGGACCGTGCAGCGCTGACCGCGTGGACGGACAACGACAACGCTTTGTTCCGCGACTATGCCAATTTCGCGCTGCACTTCCTCGGCCGCGAGATCGCGGCGGAATCATTCGAGCGCGTCGCGCTCCCGGTCGATTTGACACCGCGCCAGTCCGATACGCTCAAACTGGAGCGCCACAGCGAATGGCGCGGCACGAGCAAATCAAAATCGCCAATGCTCCGGTGGAACGTGGCGCCCAGGGGCGAAGCGGAAACCGGTCTCGCAGGGCAGCTCCCCGATACGGCGCAGTTGGCCTACGACGTTGAAATCTATGACGAGCGGCGCATCGTTTACTCCGTTTCGGGCGTTCAGGGTTCCGAGCACCGGCCCGGCATCGCGCTCGAGCCCTGCAGGACGTACTTCTGGTCGGTACGGCCGTCCTACCGGCTCCCCGGGGGCACACGATACGGGCACTGGATGCGCGCTGCGAGCGCCGGATCAAGAACGTCAGCGGCCGACATCGTCGGGCGTGACGCGGCTCGCGCGCCGGCCTACGTGCAGGATTTTGCACGGCTCGCGATCGACTGCCGGGCTCGCTGACCGCAGCATTGACGATACGTCGCCTGTCCTGCCATCGATCGCTGCGCTAGGATGCTTGCAGCCGGATTTGCTACTTCGCCGATGTCTGCGCCGCTGCGAACACGACTCAAATTCCTGGCCGACACCGACCGGCCCCTGGTCTACGTGCCATCGAAGGGTGGCGGCGACGAAACCGATCACCTCGGCAACTTCCGTTCCCGTGTGGTGGAAGTTCACGATGCGCGGACGTCGCTGCGTTCGCCATCCCTCGATGCCGAGGGCTTCCTGCTCCGGTTGCACGCGACCCGGGTCGGCGACTTCTACGACGACGCAGAGTTGCACTCGGTCTACCACGACGAGGTCGGCGAGCTCGTCGGGCACCTTACCGGCGCGCATAAAGTCGAGGTTTTCGACGACACGCGCCGGGCTGCGTCACTCGATACCCAGCGCGAGCGGGGGATCCGCGAACCCGCCGGTATCGTCCACAACGACTACACGGCACGCTCGGGGATCAGGCGGCTCAGGGATCACTTCGCCGGGGACCCCGAAGCGCTCGACCCGCTGCTCGAGCGGCGCTTCGCCATCATCAACGTCTGGCGCTCCATCGCCGGCCCGGTCGTCGACCACCCGCTGGTGCTTTGTGACGCAACGACGGTGCGCGCGCAGGATCTCGTCGCGATGGAACGTCGTGCCGAAGAGCGCACCGGCGAGCTGCAGGTCGCCCTCTTCCACCCGGCACAGCGCTGGTACTACTACCCGCTCATGCAGCCGGACGAAGTGCTGGTCTTCAAGACCTTCGACTCGGCAACCGATGGTCGCACCCGGTTCACGGTCCACTCCTCCTGTCAGGACCCGTCGGCACCGGACGATGCGCCGACGCGCGAGAGCATCGAGACACGATGCTTCGTCTTCTTCTGAGGGTGACGTTCGCGGCGTCGCCATTTTCCAGGCCGAGCTTCCTGAAGATTCGTCGATCGATGTTCATCCAGATGTTGCCGAACTGCACGTCGAGAATCGGGATGGTGCCCTCGAGCATCCCGTTTGCGAACTGCTGGTCCTCGTGGGGAATCACGACGACACGGTCCGGGAGCTTGCGGCCGACCTCGCGGAACGAAATCGTGCCGCCGGCCAGTACGGCGATGCGCATGCCCGGATTACAGGACCTCTGCGGCACCCGTGAGAGGCATCAGGTGGGCGTTCGCGCCGCCCGCCGCAGCCGCCGGAGACGCAGCGTCATGACCACGGCCAGCTGCACCTTGGCGGCGACGCCGGTGACCAGCACCCAGTGCACGAACCAGGCGACGTCGCCCCAGACGATCAGGACGGGCAGCAGGAACATGAACAGGGCCATCGCGAAGCGCCCGAACTGCAGGTGCGGTACGGCGACTTCGGGCCAGCGCAGCCTGACCGGCGTCATGTAGAGCTCGAGGCCGATCAGGACCGGGAAATACGGCCAGTACTTCGGGAAAAAGCCGGGCACGAGCAGCCAGAGCCAGAGCAGGGTCATGGCGCTGAACAGGAGATCGGCCAGGCCGTCCAGGTCCAGTTCCATCGCGGACGGTGCGCCGCGGCGGGCAAACCAGCCGTCGAACAGGTCGGTCAGCGACGCCGCAATGTAGAGCGCGAATGCCCACCACACGAATCCGTACCAGGCGCAGAACGTGATCGGCACGATGCTCGCGATCCGGCTCCAGGTCAGGGCATCGGCGGCAATTCTTGCGGTATTCTTGTCCAATCGAGGGCAACTTCCCGGGCTCCCGGCGCATTCTACGCCGAAGCAGCCCGGGCCGGGCACGATCCGGAGGAAATGATGGCGGGTGGTGTCGCGAAAGACGGTGCGGTACAGGAGCAGATCGATGCAACCATCGAGGATGCGATCAGGCGTGCCCGCGAGAACCTGCCGCGCGGCGAAAGTCGCGTGCGCTGCGAGGACTGCGACCAGCCGATACCGGAAGCGCGCCGTCGCGCCGTGCCGGGCGTGCGGCTGTGCGTCGCCTGCCAGGCCGAACGCGACGCGGCGGCGAAGACCTTCAGCGGCTACAACCGGCGCGGCAGCAAGGACAGCCAGCTGCGCTGATGCACGGGCCGTGACCATCTGGGTCGACGCGGATGCCTGCCCCGCCGTGGCCAGGACCATCCTGTTCCGCGCCGCGGAGCGAACCGGCGTCGAGGTCGTACTCGTGGCCAATCAGCCCATCGCGACGCCGGCGGCGGCCAACATCAGGACTTTGCAGGTGCCGCGGGGATTCGACGTCGCCGACGACGAGATCGTGCGACGCATGGCGGCCGGTGATCTCGTGATTACCGCCGACATCCCGCTCGCGGCCGAGGCCATCGGCAAGGGCGGACACGCGCTGAGCCCGCGCGGCGAGGTGCATACGCCGGAAAATATCGGTGCCCGCCTCAACCTGCGGGATTTCATGGACACGATGCGCGCGAGCGGCGTCGACACGGGCGGCGGCCCCGCCGCCTACGGCCAGCGCGACAAGCAGGCGTTCGCCAACGCGCTGGACCGCTGGCTGACGAAAAACGCGGGCTGATGCGCTAGCCGGCGTGGCCGTGCCGGATCGCCGCGAGATTGCGCCGTGCGCGCGCCCGGCGCAGGTCGGCGAGGCTCTGCATCGTGACCGTGTCGGCGACGTCGAGGCGCTGCTGCACATCCGTGCTGAGCGTCGGTGCGTTCTCGATTTTCAGGCGATGCCGGCCCAGCAGGATCACGTCGTTGTTGCGCAGGATCGTGTTGCGCACCTCCTTCGAATTGACCCGCGTCCCGTTCGTGCTGTTGAGGTCCGACAGCAGGACCGCATTCGAATACACCTGGAGCATCGCATGCAGCTTGCTCGTGTAGCTGTCCTCGATGACGATGTCGGCGAGTTCCGACCGGCCGATCACGTACTTCTTTTGCGTGAGTTCGAAGGCGCCGACCGTCTCCCCGTCCCGCGTCACGATGAGCCGTGGCAGCGCTGCGCTGCGCAGTTCCTCCGAGCGCTCGAGTGCGACTCGCGCCTGACGGTTCAGCTCGCCGGGCCAGCCGGCCGAGAGTTCGTAGAGCCGCGCGCAGACCTCCGCCGTGAACTTCTCCTCTGCACGCCTGCCGCCTGCGGCCGCGAACCGGGTGCGGAGATACTGCTCGGCCTCGTAGGCAGTCAGCGGGTTCATGGACCAGATCGTCGGGCGTCTGCGCGCGATGTTGCGCAGGCTGTCGCTGCGCGCAAAGTCCGCCATCGATTCTCTGCCGGTCAATACGAGGCGCAGAGCGTATGCCTCACCCGCCTGCAGCGCCGCCAGCCAGTTCACGAGGCTCATCACGCTCGCCGACGCCCGGTCTGCGTTGTCAATGAGCAAAAGCGGCGGC
>JAWWBD010000171.1:0-5720 GCA_033721115.1 Woeseiaceae bacterium
AGAACGGGCCGCAGGAACCAGGCTGCGTCTTCGTGACCGACCGGCGCCACGGGGTCAGCGGCATCGTGTCGGCCATGCAGCTGCTTTGCAGCTCGTCACGGGCCAGGCTGTCCGAACTGATCGACACGGCCCCGCCGCTCGTTGCCTCGCGCACGAGCATCGCGTCGGTCGTCGATCACGATGCCTGGCTCACCTACAGCGTGTTGCCGGTCGTCAACCGGGACCGGCAGCTGATCGGCGCACTGAGCTACAGTGCGTTGCGCCGGCACCTCAAGCAGCCGGCACCGCCGGCGCAGTCCGGCTCCACGTCGATCCTGCTGTCGATGTCCGAGGACATGGTCGACAGCATGTCCGGCCTCTGGGGACTCATGCTCGACACGGCGCCGGGACCGTCGCGCGGAGGCCGGCAGTGAACGGCAGTGCCGACCGCGCCGCGGCGCTAATGACGACGAGCCTGTTCACGCGGTTTCCGCTCGACGCGGCGCGGCTCGTCGAACGCGCCGAGGCGGAGCGCATGGCCCCGGTCGTCAGGGAGCAGCCCGTGGCTGCACTGCGCGCCCTGTTCGGCGAGTTGCTGCCGGAGACCGCTGCGCCGCTGCTGCTGACGCTGCCGGACAAGACGGTCGGCGCCATCCTCGCCGGACTCCCATCCTCGCGCGTGATCCGCATCCTGGGTTTCCTCGACGCGGAGGAGCAGGCGCGCCTGCTCGGCACGCTGGAGCCGAGCCTGCAGAGGGACTTCGAGACGCTGTTGTCCTATCCGCCGAATACGGCCGGCAGCATCATGGACGTTGCGGTGCCCGTCTACCGCCGCGAGCAGACGGTCGGCGAAGCCCTGAAGCATCTCAAGAAGAACCGGATGAAAACGGCACGGAGCCTGTTCCTCGTCGACGACGAGCATCGCCTGGTCGGCAAGATCAGCCTGCAGGACCTGATTCTCGAGAGCAGGACGACGCGGCTGGCGGATCTCGCCCAGCCCGTGCGGTCCGCGGTGCGTCCCGTCGACCCGATCGAGGAGGTCAGCGAGGCCTTCGAGTTCAGCCACGTGCTCGACCTGCCGGTCATCGACATCGACGGCATTTTCTTAGGCGCCGTCATGCACGACAGCCTGGCGCAGACCGTGCACGAGGAGGCCGCCGGTGACCTGCAGGCGATGGTCGGCGCGAGCCGCGACGAGCGCGCCTTGTCGAGCCCGTTGTTTACGGTGAAAAAGCGCATGCCCTGGCTGCAGATCAACCTGCTGACGGCGTTCCTCGCGGCGTCGGTCGTCGGCCTCTTCGAACAGACGATCGCGCAGGTCACGGCGCTCGCGGTCCTCCTGCCGGTCGTGGCCGGCCAGTCCGGCAACGCCGGCGCCCAGGCGCTCGCCGTGACGATGCGGGGCCTCGCGCTCCGGGAGATCACGGCCCGGCAGTGGCTCCGGGTCATGCGCAAGGAGGTCGTGGCCGGGCTCCTGAACGGGATCGCCATCGCGATCACCTGCGGCATCGGCGTCTACTTCTGGAGCCAGTCGGTCGGCCTCGTGGCCGTGATCGCGTCGGCGATGGTGCTCGCAATGATTGCGGCGGGTTTTGCCGGCGCCGTGATCCCGATCATGCTGACGCGGCTCGGCCAGGACCCCGCGACGTCGTCGTCGATCATCCTGACGACGGTGACGGACGTGGCCGGGTTCTTCTCGTTCCTCGGCATCGCGACGGCGCTGATGCAGTTCCTGTAGGGAGATTTCGCGCTGCCGCGGTCCGCCGACTGCAGGTAAACTCGCCGACCTATGTCCCGCCACGTCATCTTCGCCGCACCGTTTTTCCTCGACGCGACGCTGCGCTTCCTGCGCGGGGCGCTCGACCTGCCGGACGTCCTGCTCACGCTCGTGAGCCAGGACCCGGCCGAAAAACTGCCGGCCGACGTCCGCGAACGCCTGGCGGGACACTGGCGCGTCGATGACGCGCTCGACCCGGACAGCCTGGTCGCGGCCGCCCGGCAGCTGCAGGTGAAATTCGGCCCGGCCGAACGCTTATTCGGTCCGCTCGAGCAGCTTCAGGTCCCGCTCGCCGAGGCTCGTGAGCGCCTCGGCATCCCGGGCCTCGGGGCGGAGGCGGCGCGAAACTTTCGCGACAAAGCGCGGATGAAGACCGTGCTGCGCGCAGCCGGCGTGCCCTGCGCACGCCACGCGCTGGCAGACTCGGCCGATGCGGCGCGGGAATTCGCCGCCGAAGCCGGGTTCCCGTTGATCGTGAAGCCGCCCGCGGGCGCGGGTGCGAGCGGGACCTTCCGCGTCGACCGCCGAACCGACCTCGACACGTTGCTTGCGCGGTTCCCGCCCGGGGCGGCGAACCCGGTGCTGCTCGAGGAATTCGTCAGCGGAACCGAGCATTCCTTCGACAGCGTCATGCTCGACGGGCAGATCGCCTGGCACTCGATCTCGCGCTACATGCCGGCGCCGCTCGAAGTGCTCGAGAACCCCTGGATCCAGTGGTGCGTGATGCTGCCGCGGGACATCTCGGGCAGTGAGTACGACCCGATCCGCAGCGCGGCGGCAACGGGGCTCAGGGCGCTCGGTCTCGAAACGGGCTTGAGTCACATGGAATGGTTTCGCCTGCGTGACGGGCGCGTCGTCGTGTCCGAGGTCGGCGCCCGGCCGCCCGGGGCCCAGTTCACGTCGCTGTTGTCCTGGGCCCACGACATCGATTTCTACCGGGCCTGGCCGCGGCTCGTCGTCTTCGGCGAGTTCGAGCCGCCGCCCAGGCGCTATGCCGCCGGCGCCGCGTACGTGCGCGGGCAGGGTAGCGGCACCGTGCGCGCGATCCACGGCCTCGACGAGGCTGAGCGGCGTTTCGGCCCGCTGGTCGTCGAGGCGAAACTGCCGAAAGCGGGCCAGGCGCCATCGGGCAGCTACGAGGGCGACGGTTTCGTGATTGTGCGCCATCCCGACACGGCCGTGGTCGAGGAGGCGCTCGTCGAGATCGTCAGGCTCATCCGGGTCGAGCTCGCATGACGGCGCCGGCGCCCGTGCGGCTCCTGCTCGGTCCGCAGCGACCCGTGCGCAACCTGGCCGAGGCGATCTCCGCAGCGGGCATTCCGGACGGGCCGCTGGCCGTGATCTCGGCCGGCTGGCAGGAGGCGGAAGGCGACATCGACGACGTGCGCGAAATCGTCGGACGGCCGCTCGAGGACCTGCGGCTGTATACGCGCGCCGACGGAGTGTTCACGGCCGACGAAAAGCTCGCGGCGGCCTATCGTCACCGCCAGGACTGCCTCAAGGAGCAGCAGCGGCTGTACCGGCAGCGGCTCAGGCAGCTTGCGATGGCGGCACGGCAGACGCTCCGGGCCGAGGCGGACCCGGGCATGCTCGCCGCCGAGCAGCGCCACGCGATCGCCCAGCTGCGCGCGCTCGATCGGCACCACCTGAAGCGTACGGAGTTGCTGCACGCGCCTTTCGCCAGGGCGTTCGCCCCCGACCGGTATGCACTGCTGGCCGAACACCGGGCAGAGATCGGGGCAAG
This sequence comes from Woeseiaceae bacterium, assembly GCA_033721115.1. Lineage (GTDB taxonomy): Bacteria > Pseudomonadota > Gammaproteobacteria > Steroidobacterales > Woeseiaceae > UBA1847. The sequence goes on from JAWWBD010000171.1 coordinate 3,501, forward strand.
GATCCGGGCGGCGGCCGGCGTGCTGATCACCGGCGGCAACGTCGTGGTGCTGGCCAACCGGATCCGGCTGTTCGGCGTCGGCGACCTGCTGGCCGACGCCCCGCTGATCGGCTGGTCGGCCGGTGCGATGGTGCTCGCGGAGCGCATCGTGCTGTTTCACGACCGTACGCCGGAAGGGCGCCGGGACGCCGAAGTGCTCGGCAGCGGGACCGGCCTCGTACCCGGGAGCGTCGTACTGCCTGATGCGCGGCGCCGGCTCCGGCGTCGCGACATCCACCGAATGACGCTGCTTGCCCGCCGCTTCGGCCCCGATACCTGCGTCGTGCTGGACAGCGGCGCGGCGCTCGGGCTCGAGGGAGGCAAGGTCGTCCTCGCGAGCGGCGCGCGGCGGCTGAACCGCAACGGGCACCTGGCCCGGGTGCGTGCGGCATGAACCCGGTCTTAAGGAAACTGTTCCGCAAGGGCGCGCCGGCGCCGGCCGACATCGATCGCTTCGTCGCCGAGACGACTTTTCCCCTCGTCGACGGTGCCGACGTCACCTTCGTCTATCGCGGCGCGGCGGACGCCGTGTACCTGCGCTGCTGGATCAGCGGCCTCGACACCGCGCAGCCGTTCCAGGCGCTGGCCGGCACCGACCTGTGGGCCGCGACCATCGAGCTGCCGAAAGGCTCGCGCATCGAGTACAAGCTCGAGGCCGTTACCGGGAGCGAACGACAGCTGATCGTCGATCCGCTCAATCCCGTGCTGGCGCACGATCCCTTCGGCGCAAACTCGGTCTGCCAGGGTTTCGGGTACGAGCGGCCGGACTGGACCAACCCGAATCCGGACGCGCGCCTCGGCACGATCGAGACCCGCGCGCTCGACAGCCGGCATTTCGGCGGCCGCCGCGAACTGCAGGTCTATGTTCCCGCGCGCTTCCGCCGCAACCGGCGCTACCCGCTGCTGATCGTGCACGACGGCGTCGACTACCTGAATTTCGCGTCCCTCAAGGTCGTGCTCGACAACCTGATCCACGCGCTCGAGATCCCGCAGATGATCGTTGCGATGATCCAGTCGCCCGATCGCCTCGTCGAGTACGCGGGCGACGATCGCCACGCGGGCTACCTCGCGGAAGAGCTCGTCCCCTTCCTGTGCGAACAGTACCCGCTGGTCGACGAGCCGAGTGCGCGCGGCGTCATGGGCGCCAGTTTCGGCGGCGTCGCTTCGCTGCACGCCGCATGGCGGCACCCGGGCGTCTTCGGCCGGCTGCTGCTGCAGTCGGGTTCCTACGCGTTCAGCGACATCGGCCGGCACCGCCGCGGACCGGTCTTCGACCCGGTCGTCCGGTTCATGAACGAGTTCCGCGAGAACATCGGCCAGCCCGCCGAGCGCATCTACATGAGCTGCGGCATTTACGAGTCGCTGATCTACGAGAACCGCTCGCTGGTCCCGCGCCTGCAGGCCGAGGGTATCGAGGTGCGCTTCGAGGAGGCGCGCGACGCGCACAACTGGGAGAACTGGCGCGATCGCCTGCGCAACGGCATGTCCTGGCTCTTCCCGGGACCGCTATGGATGGTCTATGAATAGCGCCGCGCAGCTTCTATAGTCAGCGTATACGAATAAAAAGGACCCATACCCGTGGCAACCAGAACGAGACACATCGGCCTGTCCCTCGGCGCGGACATCTGCTGGCCCATCTGTTACGAAGCGCTGCTCGACAGGCTCGAGCTCGAGATTCCGGACGGCAGGGACACGCAGCGCTTCGCGGTGGAGCGCATCAACATCGAGCCCTTCGACCTGCGCCAGCCCTGCAAGTACGACGTCGTGATCGACCGCCTCACGCACTGGTATCACACGTCGCGGGAATGGATCAAAAAGGCGATCCTGACGGACGACCTGTACGTATTCAACAACCCCTGGTCACTGCAGGCCATGGAAAAGCACACGACCTATTGCGCGATGATGCGACTGGGGTTCCCGGTGCCGGACACCTGGCTGGTGCCGCCGAAGTCCTACGTCGAGTCCCCCGACCTGCAGACCACGCTCAGGCGCTACGCGAAGCTCTTCGACCTCGAGGAGATCGGGGCGAAGATCGGCTATCCGCTGTTCATGAAGCCCTACGACGGCGGCGCCTGGGTCGGCGTCACGGCGATCCGCGACGGCGAGGCGCTGAAGGAGGCCTACGACCAGAGCGGCACGCGGGTGATGCACCTGCAGCAGGGCGTGCAGCCGCACGACGCG
>JAWWBD010000172.1:0-5630 GCA_033721115.1 Woeseiaceae bacterium
CGACCATGCAGCTATTGGGAGAGGAGGAGGGCAAGTCCGGGCGCTGGAAGCTGATCGGCGCGCTCGGCGTCCTGGCCGGCGTCCTGATCCTGTCCTACTACAGTGTCATCGGCGGCTGGACACTCGCCTACGTGTTCAAGAGCGGGGCCGGCTCGTTCGCTGCAGCAGATGCCGACGTGGTCACGACCATCCGGGATGCGTTTCTCGGTAGCTGGACCACGGTTGCCCTGTTCCACACCGTGTTCATGGGCCTCACGATTTTCGTCGTGGCCCGCGGCGTCCAGCGCGGCCTCGAGCAGGCGGTGCGCTTCATGGTACCGGCGCTGGTCGTCCTGATGATCGTGCTGCTCGGTTACTCCATCAATTCCGGCTACTTCGGCGCGGGGCTCTCCTTCCTGTTCTCGCCCGACTTCAGCAAGCTGACCTGGGGCACGGTACTGGCTGCGATGGGCCAGGCTTTCTTCACGCTCAGCATCGGCATGGGCGCCGTCATGGCCTACGGCGCCTACCTGCCCGAGGAAACCTCGATCGCGGGCTCGTCCGCCGCGGTCGCCATAGCCGATACGTCCATCGCGACGCTGGCCGGCCTCGTGATCTTCCCGCTGGTTTTCGCGAATGGCCTCGATCCTGCGGACGGTCCGGGCCTCGTCTTCGTCACCTTGCCGCTCGCGTTCGGACAGATGCCCGGCGGGGTGTTTTTCGCGACACTCTTTTTCGTGCTGCTCACCTTCGCGGCGTGGACATCGGCGATCAGCCTGATGGAGCCGGCCGTCGCCTGGCTGGTCGAGAAATTCAATCGCACGCGTGCCGAGGCGGCCGTCATGATCGGCCTGGCCATCTGGGCGCTCGGGTTTGCCACCGTGTTCTCGTTCAACGTGCTGGCCGGCTTTACGTTCCTCAAGGGCACGTTGTTCGACAACCTCGACCACCTCACCATCAACATCATGCTGCCGCTGGGCGGCCTGCTGATCGTACTTTTCGCGGGCTGGGTCATGTGCCGGAACTCTACCGCGGACGAACTCGGCAGCGCCGGCCCGATGTACAGGCTCTGGCGCCTGTTTGCGCGCTTCGTTGCGCCGGTCGGCATCCTGTTCGTCTTCCTGCAGGTCAGCGGGCTACTCGATCTCGGCGGTTCCGCCGGCTGACCGTTGCGCCGGGTTCGCCGCAGCGCGCTGGTTCCGTACACGACCGGGCAGATGTTCGCGCTCGTCGACGCGGTCGAGCAATACCCGGAATTCCTGCCGTGGTGCACGGACACGGTGGTGCACTTCCGGGACGAGACCACCGTCGAGGCGACGCTGGAGCTCCGCCGCGGCGGGCTGCGCCAGCGGTTTCGCACGCGCAACGAATCGGACCCGGGCAAGTACATGACCATCCGGCTGGTCGGTGGCCCGTTTCGTCATCTCGAGGGCGGCTGGACTTTCACGCCGCTGGGTGATGGCGGCTCAAAGGTCGCCCTGGAGCTCGACTTCGAGCTGTCGAGCCGTGCCCTCGATCTTGTACTCGGCCGGTTCCTCGAGGAAACCTGCAACAGTCTCGTGGATGCATTCACCGAGCGCGCCCGCGCGATCTACGGGCAGGCCGCATCCTGATGGCCGGCGAGATCGAGGTCGAGGTCGTCTTCGCGCTGCCGCGACAGCAGGTGCTGGTGACCGTCAGCCTGCAGGCGGGCAGCACCGTCGCCGATGCGATCGCGGCGTCGGGAATGGCGCAGCGGTTTCCCGGCCAGGACCTCGCAGCGGCGACCGCCGGGGTCTGGGGGAGGCCCGTGGCCCGGGATTGCAGGCTTCGCGCGGGGGATCGCGTCGAGATTTACCGTCCGCTCGTCATCGAGCCGCGCGAAGCGCGGCGCCGGCGGGCAGAAGCGGGCAAAACGATGGCGGCACCCCGCGCGGGCCGGGACGCTAGAGATTCGGGTCGAGCGTCTGGTCGCGGCGGATCTCGCTGACGACGTCGTCCTCGAAAAAGATCGAGATCCAGCGTTTGAACGTCGCGTCGTTGCGGCCGACCTTCAGGTAGTAAACGTAGTCCCACCGGTCCTGGTGGAACGGGTCGGTCACCATCGGCGTACCGAGAAGGAAGCGAACCTGGTTGCGGGTCATGCCGACGGCGACCTGATCGAGATCTTCCTGTTCGATCAGGTTGCCCTGCGAAATGGCCTGGCGATAGACGCAGCCGCTCGTGGCAACGAGTGCGGAAAAAATCGCGGCGATGAGTATAATCTTGCGCATGACAGGCGCGCATCATACCTGCTCGTTCACCACCGTGACAGTTGAATCGTCGCGCTGAGTCCGGCGCGAGGGAAGCCAAGATGGAACAACGTCAGGAACTCAAGAATGCCGGCCTGAAAGTCACTCTGCCGAGGCTCAAGATCCTCGAGATCTTCGAGGGGGCAAAGTCCCGGCACCTGAGTGCCGAGGACATCTACAAGGAACTCCTCGAGTCGGGAGAGGATATCGGCCTGGCGACGGTCTACAGGGTCCTCACGCAATTCGAGGGCGCGGGACTGGTGACGCGGCACAATTTCGAGGGCGGGCACTCGGTCTTCGAGCTCGACGATGGCGAACACCACGATCACATGGTCTGCGTCGAATCGGGCGAAGTCATCGAGTTCTTCAACGAGGAAATCGAGCGGCTGCAGCGCGAGATGGCCCGCAAGCACGGCTACGAGCTGCTCGACCACAATCTCGTGCTGTACGTGAAGCCGATAGACGGCGACAAGGCGGACGGCGACGACTGAGCCCGGCCTGCTGGTCAGGCGCGTTTCCTCTGCAGCGCCCCGGCGAGCATTTCCCGGGCGTGTTCGAGCGTCTTGGTCGTAATCTTCACGCCGCCGAGCATCCGGGCGATTTCCTCGACACGTTCTTCCTTTTCGAGCAGCTGAATCCCGGTCCTCGTCGCCCTGCCATCCGAAACCTTGCTGACCCGGAAGTGCGCATCCGCGAGGCTGGCGACCTGCGGCAGGTGCGTCACGCACAGCACCTGCCGGTCGGCGCCGAGTTCGCGCAGGCGGCGGCCCACCATCTCGGCCACGCGCCCGCCGACACCGCTGTCGACCTCGTCAAAGACCATGGTCTGGATCGCGCTGCCGCGACTTGCGATGACCTGGATGGCGAGGCTCATTCGTGACAGTTCGCCACCGGACGCGACCTTCGACAGCGGCCCGAGCGGCTGGCCGGGATTGGCCGTGATCCGGAACTCGACGTGGTCCCGGCCCCAGGGACGGGCATCGCCGTCTGCCAGCGGCTCGACGGCCACGGCGAACCGGCCGCCCGGCATGCCGAGGCCCTCCATCGCTTCGGTGACCGACGCGGCGAAGCGCTCGGCGGCGGCCGTGCGCCCGCGGCTCAGGGCCTCGGCCAGGCGCTCGTAGCCGGCTTTCGCGGCCGCGGCCGCCTGCTCGAGCCCGGCACCGCGTTCGGCGGCCGTTTCGAGCGCCTCGCGTTCACGGCGGAGCCCGGCCTTTACGGCGGGCAGCTCCGCCGGCTCGACGCGATGCCGGCGCGCGACCGCATGAATGGAGTCGAGACGCTCCTCGAGCCAGTCGCGGCGGCGCGGATCCATCTCGATGCCGTCCGCGTAGCGTTCCAGGGCCGCGCCGGCCTCCGCGATCTGGATTCCGGCCGACTCGAGAAGGGCCAGCACCTCCGCGAGCTCGGCATCGTATTCGACCAGCGGTTCCATCGCGCGCTGCGCGGCTGCCACGAGGCTGGTCGCATTGCCGGTCTCGGCGCCGGTCAGCATCTCGATCGCGCCGCCGACACCTTCGGCCAGGCGGCCGCTGTGCCGGAGTTTCAGTCGCTCGGCCGTCAGTTCCTCTATCTCGCCGTCGGCGAGGCCCAGCGCTTCGAGCTCGCTCAGCTGGAAATTAAGCAGGTCGAGCCGGTCGGCACGATCACGTTCGGCTTCCCGCAGGCCGGCCAGCTCGTCCGCCAGCGAGCGCCACTCGCGGTACGCGACGGCAGTCTCCCTGCGCACCTCGAGCAGGTCGCCGAAGTAGTCGAGGAGGTCGCGCTGGATGTCGCGCCGGCCGAGCGACTGGTGGAAGTGCTGGCCGTGTATGTCGAGCAACTGCTCGCCGAGCGCCTTGAGCTGACCGAGCGTCACGGCCTGGCCGTTGATGAAAGCCCGCGAGCGACCGTCTGCGCCGACGATGCGGCGAAGCAGGCAGGCACCTTCCTCGTCGAGCGCCTGTTCCCGGAGCCACTCGAGTGCGCCCGGCTCGTCGTCGAGGCCGAATTCCGCGCCGAACTCGGCGCGCTCGGCCCCGTCGCGCACGATCTGGCTGCTGCCGCGTTCGCCGAGGACGAAGCCGATCGCGTCGACGAGAATCGACTTGCCGGCGCCGGTCTCGCCCGTCAGCACGGTCATGCCGCGGCCGAACTCGACGTCGATCGCGTCGACGATCGCAAAGTCCCGGATGCTCAGGCTCAGCAGCACGCGTCACTCGCCGGTGATGTCGCGGATGCGGCTGTCCCGACCCCAGAACAGCTTGTTGCGCAGAATGCCGAAAAAATCGTGGCCGGGTGGATGGACCAGGCGGATCCGGGTGTCCGCCGCATCGACGATCAGGCGGTCTTCGGGACGAATTTCGTCAACGGTCGTGCCGTCGACCGTGACCTCGGCCTTGGTGTCCTTGCGTTCGAGGACCCGGATCTCGATTGTCTGGCCCGCCGCGATCACGACGGGCCGGTCGGTCAGCGTGTGCGGGCAGATCGGCACGATGACCACCGCGTCGAGGTGGGGCTCGATGATCGGGCCGCCACAGCTGAGCGCATAGGCGGTCGACCCGGTCGGGGTCGCGACGATCAGCCCGTCGCCGGAGTGGGTGTTGACGTACTTCCCGGCGACGCTGGCGACGACATCCACCATGCGGCCCGACTCGCGGCGCTGCAGCACGACGTCGTTGAATGCGACGGCGGTGCGTACGCTGCCGTCCGGGGAGACGAGGCGCGCGGTAAGGAGCAGCCTCGAATCGGAGCCGTAGTCGCCGGCCAGAACGTGGTCGAGGCTGTCGAGCATCTCCTCCGGGCTGACATCGGCGAGAAAGCCGAGTCGGCCGCGGTTGATGCCGAGCAGAGGCACGCCGTGTCGGGCGGCGAGCTTGCCCGCGCTGAGCATCGCACCGTCACCACCGATCGACACGATGAGATCCGCCGCGGCACCGAGCTCGTCTCCGGCCAGGCGGCGGACGGGCAGGTCGGTATCGAGATCGGCCTCGACGAGCACGGTGCAGCCGGCTTTTGTCAAATGCGCGAGCAATACGCGCATGGGCTCGGCGACCCGGGGATCCTCGGGGCGGCCGAGGACCGCGACGTTTCGAAATTCTTTGCTCATCGACTGCCTGCCGCGGGAAGCCGGTCGCCCCGCCAGCGCGCGCTCGTCCCTCGTAGAAGGGCGGATTCTGGCAAACCCTTGACCGGCCGCCAAGCCGTTGCTAGCTTGCCTCGGCATAGCCTAACATACAGAGTTGCTTGCCAATTTTCCGACTTTCTCGCGAATGGCTGCAGAAGCATTGACGACCGATCTGAACGAACGTGCGCGACACCTGCTGCGCGTGCTCATTCAGCGGTATATTGCCGAAGGACAGCCGGTCGGTTCACGCACGCTGTCGCGGGATTCGGGCCTCG
>JAWWBD010000173.1:0-5446 GCA_033721115.1 Woeseiaceae bacterium
ACACTGGTCGAAGGCTGGAACCAGTGGGACCTGCAGCGGGCCATCGCTGCCCATCCCGAGCTGGAAGCCACGCTGGGACCCGAGGACTGGGGGGATTTCCTCGCCGGCATCGATGCGCTGGCAATGCACCCGGAGGGCCTGTTCCTGCCCGAAACCTATCGTTTCCCGCGCGGTTCGACCGACCGGGACGTGCTGCGCCAGGCCCACGAGCTGATGCGTGCGGTGCTGGCCGAGGAATGGGAGCGACGCAGCGAGGACGCGCCGGTGGCGACTCCCTACGAGGCGCTGATCCTGGCGTCAATCGTCGAAAAGGAGACCGCGCTCGCGGAAGAGCGGGCCCGCATTGCCGGCGTCTTTGCGCGCCGCCTCGCGAAAGGCATGCGGCTGCAGACGGATCCCACGGTAATCTATGGCATCGGTCCCGACTTCGACGGCAACCTGAGGCGTAGCGATTTGCGCACGGACACGCCCTACAACACGTACACGCGCGGGGGCTTGCCGCCTACCCCGATCGCGATGCCGGGCCGCGCGGCCATTCACGCGGCGCTGCATCCGGCGCCTGGCGAGGAGCTCTATTTCGTGGCGACCGGGCTCGGGGACGGCAGTCATGCCTTTTCGACGACCAAGGAGGAACACGATGCCGCGGTCCGTGCCTACCTCCAGCGGCTCCGCGAGCAACGCAGGTCGGGCCAGTGAGCGCTCGGCGCGGCCGCTTCATCACGGTGGAAGGCATCGAGGGCGTCGGCAAGTCGACCAACGTCCGTTATCTCACGCAGGCAATCAAGCGACACGGCTTCGACGTCATCGCGGGGCGGGAGCCGGGCGGTACGCCGATGGCGGAGCGGATCCGGCGCCTGCTGGTCGAGCACGGTGACGAGCCGATGCCCGACATCGCGGAGCTGTTACTGATGTTCTCGGCCCGGGCGTTGCACGTCGAAAACGTCATTCGTCCGGCGCTGGCTGCCGGCACCTGGGTGGTCTGTGACCGGTTTACCGATGCCAGCAGGGCCTACCAGGGCGGTGGCCGCGGCCTGCCGATGGCGACGATCGATCGTCTCGCGGAATGGGTGCACGGTGACCTCGTGCCCGACGTGACGCTGCTGCTGGACGCCCCGGTCGAGCTCGGACTGGGACGCGCCGGCCGGCGCGGGGCGCCGGACCGGATCGAAACGGAGCGGGCGGACTTTTTTGCGCGGGTACGGGAGGCCTATCTCGAGCTGGCCAAAGCCGAGCCCGGGCGGTTCGTCGTCATCGATGCCACCCGGCCGCTGGCCGCGGTTCGGGCGGATGTCGAGCAGCTGGTCGAGGGGCTCGTCACTTCCAAATAATTGACATGAATAAAAGCATTTAACTTACTGGTTTTATGGAAATTAGCTGGCATCAATCCTTTGCCGAGTCATGGCTCGAACGCCGCGCGCGGGGGCGGGCGCCGCATGCGGTCCTGCTCATCGGGCCGCGCGGCGTCGGCAAGCGGGCTGCCGCGGCCTGGCTCGCCCGGCACCACCTCGGCCTGAATCGCATACCGGAGCTGCCCGAGTACCCGGTCGTCGTGCCCGAGCACGCGGACCTGCGCTGGATTGGGCCGGCCGAGGACAAGACGACGATCGGCATCGAGCAGATCCGGGACCTCGTCGCCGAATTGTCGCTGACGAGCTACGCGGGAAACGGCAAGGTGGCGATCATTGCCCCGGCCAATGTCATGACGGCCAATGCCGCGAACAGCCTGCTCAAGACCCTGGAGGAACCTCCCGGCAACACGCTCATCGTGCTCGTCGCGGACCGGCTCGGGCGGCTGCCCGCAACCATTCTCTCGCGCTGCCAGCGCATCGACATCGTGCCGCCTCCGGAAGCGGAGGGGCTGGCCTGGCTGGACCGGCTGCGGCCGGGCACCGGCTGGGTCGAGGCGCTCCAGGTCGCGGGTCTCGCGCCGCTGGCGGCGATATCGGCCCTCGAATCCATGGATGCACACGAGCGCCTGAGCCGCGATTTTGCCGCCGTCGCCACCGGCAGCGGTTCCGTCGTCTCGGTGGCGAAAGCCTGGGCCGCGCTCGAGCCCGTGTTCGTCCTCGACTGGCTGGCGCGGCAGCTCCAGGCCATAGTCACGGCTGTCTTCGGCGGGCCAAGGCGCCCGGGTTTCCGGGCGATAGACGATTCTGTGCTCGGGCGCATGGACAGGCAAAACCTGTTCTGTTATCTAGACACGATCAACCGGCTGCGTGCCCAGCCGGCGGGGTCTTTCAACGTCCAGCTCGCTCTGGAAGGGCTGTTGGTCGACCTCGCCGACGGCCTTAAACAGTGCCGGGACCGCCTGCCCGAGGACGGGATGCGGCACTTGCGTACGGAGAAACGCTGACAATGAGCAAACCGGGCCTGCTGACGCTGACGATTAAGGACAAGAGTGCGCTGTACCTGGCGTACATGCCGTTCGTGGTCAACGGTGGCCTGTTCATACCCACGAACAGCTCCTACAAGCTGGGCGACGAGGTGTTCATGCTCCTGAACCTGATGGGGGAGGAGGAGAAGATCCCGGTCGCCGGCACGGTGATCTGGATGACCCCCAAGGGTGCGCAGGGCAAGCGGACTGCCGGGATCGGGGTCCAGTTCAGCGACCAGGACCAGGGCCAGACCCAGAAGAAGATCGAGAATTACCTCGCCGGTGCACTCGGCGGGGACAAGCAGACGCACACGATGTAGCTACATCGTGTCCTCGTTGATGCCGTCGCGCAGCACGTAGGCCTGGAATCCCCTTTCGCTCAGGATATAGGCGCCAGCCGAGCTGCGGCGGCCCGTATCGCAACAGACGACGTACCTGCGCTTCGGGTCCAGCGTGCTGATCTTCAGCCGGATGAAGTACAGCGGGATGTTGATGGCGCCCTCGACGTGGTGGTTCTCGAATTCGCTGGGCAGGCGCACGTCGAGCCAGGCACCGCCGTCCGCGACAATCTTCCGGGCCTCGTCGTAGGAAACCCAGTCGAGCATCGGCTCGTTGAGCAGTTTCTTGAAGTCGTCCTTGCCGAGGCGCATGACGGCGCCGTCGGAGGTCATCGTCACGGTGGCGTTACGCTTGGCGTCGGAGATCAGGGCCTCTTCACCGAAAGTATCGCCCACGACCAGTTCGGCCAGCTTGATCCCGTCTTTCGACAGCGGGGTTTCGCGGGTCACGACCGCGGTACCGCGGGTCAGGACGTAGAAATAGTCACCTTCCGTCCCCTGCTTCAGGATGACGTCCCCGGACCGGTAACTGATCTGCTGCATCCGCATGAAAATGGCCTGGATGTTCGCCGGCGGAATCTTGTGGAACGCCTTGGTCTGGAGCAGCATCGTCATCCAGTCCTCGCCGCCGTCGTCCGCGCCCTGCAGTTCGGAGACCTCGTAAGTGCCGGTCTGGTCCCAGGTCAGCATGACGTCGAGCAGGTCGCTGTCGATGGACAGGAAGCGCACCCGGTCACGCGCGCGCGCCGAGACGCGGCGCGGGAACACCGGTGCGACGGGGTTCCTGGCGAGGTCGGTCCCGCCCTCGACCGTGCCGATGACCTTGCCCTGTTCGATGAGTTCCAGGATCCCGTCGGCGACGTAGAACGTGCGCTTCTCGGTGTCGCCCTCCTTGAACAGCACCTGGCCCGGCGACAGCTCACGCAACTGAACCTTGCGGGCCAGCGCGGCGAGGTTGTCGCGCTTGAGGCCGTTCAGGGGTGAAAACTGTTTGAGCAGTTCGGGGCTCGTCTGCTCACCTGCCATCGTTCATCCTTGTTCGCTCGGGTCGCCCGGTTCGGCGGTATTCTACCTTTAATTCAACAACTTCCGATACTACGAGAGTGCCGCATCGTGACCGGGCGCACAGTTTGCCATAAGTGAGCCGGCTCAGAGATTCGACCAGTGGGCGTGGGGCGCGAATCGATCGCCGTATTTCCCGGCAAATTCCTCGAGGCGCCCGACCACCGTCGCGATGCCGCGCTCGCGGGCGTAACGGATCGGACCGCCGCGGAACGGGGCGAATCCCGTGCCGAAGATGACCCCGGCGTCCAGCAGGTCCGGGTCGTCGACCACGCCGTCGGCGAGGCAGGCCACCGCTTCGTTGACCATCGGCAGGATCAGCCGATCCTCGAGGTCGGGCGGTGCGGAGCCGTTGCCGACCGGGGGTTTCACGGCCTTGCCCTGCTCCCAGCGGTAGAAGCCCTCGCCGGACTTTCGGCCGAGCTGCCCTGCTTCCACCTTGCGCTGCAGGGCTTCCGCGGCACTTCCGCCTGCGCCGCCGAGTACTTCGGAACTGTGCAGCACGACGTCGAGCCCGACCGAATCGGCGAGTTCGACCGGACCCATCGGCATGCCGAACTTTTCGGCAGCCCGGTCGACGACGGGCATCGCGACACCCGATTCGACGAGGCGCAGGGCCTCTGTCATGTACGGCGCGAGAATCCGGTTGACGACGAATCCCGGCGCGCTCGCACACTCCAGCGGGAACTTGCCGATCCTGCGCACGAATGCGAAACCGAGGTCCAGCGCTTCCTGCTCGCTGTCAGTCGAGCGAACCACCTCGACGAGCGGCATCTTGGCCACCGGGTTGAAAAAGTGGAGACCGATAAAACGTCCTGGATGGCGCAGGTTCGTGCGCAGTTGTTCGAGCGGGATTGTCGAGGTGTTGGTGGCGAGTACCGCGTCCTCGCGCAGTTTCGACTCGACGGCGCTGTACAGGTCACGCTTGGCTTCGAGATTCTCGAATATTGCTTCGATGACGAGGTCCGCCCTGGCCACACCTTCACCGGCAACGTCGGCGGAGAGCCTTTCGACCGCCGCCGCACGCTCGTCGGCATCACGGATCTTCTTGCCGAACAGTTCGCGCGCCCGCTCAAGCGCGGGGTCTATATATTTTTGTTCACGGTCCTGCAGCGTCACGTCGAGCCCGCGCAGGGCGCACCAGGCCGCGATGTCGCCGCCCATAACCCCGGCTCCGACGACGTGCACGTGCTCCAGCTTGCGGTCGGTCTTGTTACCCTGGTTCTTGAGCTTGTTCTGCAGGAAGAATACGCGGACGAGATTACGCGAAGTCGACGTGCACATGAGCTTCGCGAAGGATCTTGCCTCGGCTTCGTAGCCGCTCCGCGGCGACGCGCCGTGCCGGGTCCAGAGATCGATCATGGCATAGGGCGCCGGGTAATGCTCCCGGCGCGCCTTCGAGGCGACCTGGCGTACCAGCACGGGTTTCAATAGCGGCCTGACGAAGGCGAGGTTGAGCAGGCGCTCGACGAACGGCGCACGCCGTTTCGGGCGCGCCGCAGCGATCAATTCACGCGCAGCCTGGCGCCAGTTGTCCTCGGCGGCGATGCGGTCGACGAGGCCGATCTTGCGGCCCTTTTCCACCGTGATCGACTGACCGGTGAGCATCAGTTGCATGCCGGGCCGGACGCCGCAAATGCGGATCGCCCGCACGGTGCCACCGAATCCCGGG
>JAWWBD010000174.1:0-5394 GCA_033721115.1 Woeseiaceae bacterium
GGCCGCCCGGTGCCGGCAGGGCTTCGGGATCGATCTCGAGGAGCTCCGCGAACGCGGCCGCGGGCTCCGATTGTTGCAACGACAGGGGATTGTTGTTGTCGGCGCCCGTTTCGAAGCGCATGAATTCGGCGAGATTGGGCACGGTAAACGAGATCATCAGGGCTCCCTGGCAAACGACAAATCACTCGGTCAGTTACCGTTGAGCAAGATGCGTGCCAGTTCGCCTGTACGCGCCGTGCCCGGGGTCAGGATTCCCCGTAGGGTGGCGCCGGGGTCGGCCGATCGTCGTCGACGCGCTGCTGGCGCCTCTCGGCCTGCTGCCGCTCGTCGCGCAGGCAGTTCTCGAGGACCCGTTCCAGGGCCTCGACCCGTTGCCGCCGGGCAGACCAGCGCCGCCGGTGCGCCTCGAGATTCCGCTCCGAGTCCCGCACGATCCGCTCCTGCGCCCTGAGCGCCGTGTCGAGGCGCGCCAGGAAGCCCTGGTAGTCTTTCCACTGCACGGCGCTGACCTTTTGCCCGCGCCGGGACTCGACCCGGTAGGTTGCGCGATAGGCCGTCAGTTCTCCGAGCCGGGCGGCCTGTTCCTCGAGCTCCCGGATCAGGCGGCCGGCCGCCAGCGCCTGCCGCCGCTCCTCGGCGCGGGCCAGGAAAACGAGTTTCTCGAGCCGCCTGCTGCGCCGCTTCATGCCTCACCCGGCCCGACATCGTCGGCGGCCGCCGGGGTCCCGTCCGCCGCAAACAGCGCGCGCAGCGCATCGAGGCTTTCTGCGGTCGACACATTCTTCGTATGCGGCTGGCGCAGGAACCTGGTCAGCGCGGGCCACAGCGCCAGTGCCTCGTCCATTTGCGGATTCGAGCCCCGCTGGTAGGCTCCGACGGCCACGAGATCGCGGTTCTCCTGGTAGGTCGAGTAGACCCGCCGGAAGCGGGAAATCAATTCGCGCTGGCTGTCGCCGATGAAGTGGTCCATCGCCCGGCTGACCGACGATTCCACGTCGACGGCCGGGTAGATGCCGCTGTCGGCCATGCTGCGCGACAGGACGATGTGCCCGTCCAGGATGGCCCGCGATGCGTCGACGATCGGGTCGTTCGGATCGTCGCCCTCGGCCAGCACGGTGTAGATCGCCGTGATCGAGCCCTGCCCCGCCTCGCCGTTGCCGGCCCGCTCGACGAGCTGCGGCAGGCGGGCGAAGACGGATGGCGGATAACCTTTCGTCGCCGGTGGCTCGCCGATCGCGAGTGCAATCTCGCGCTGGGCCTGGGCGAAGCGCGTCAGCGAATCCATCAGCAGCAGGACGTTTTTGCCCTGGTCCCGGAAGTACTCGGCGATCGCAGCAGTCAGCCAGGCGCCGTGCAGGCGCTTCAGGGGCGAATCGTCGGCCGGCGTCGCGACGACTACCGACTTCTTCATGCCCTCGCCGCCCAGCGACTGGTCGATGAAATCCCGGACCTCGCGACCGCGCTCGCCGACCAGTCCGACGACGACGACGTCGGCATCGGTGTTGCGGGTCATCATGCCGAGCAGCATGCTCTTGCCGACGCCGCTGCCGGCGAAGAGCCCCATCCGCTGGCCGCGGCCGACCGCGAGCAACGCGTTGATCGAGCGCACGCCGACGTCGAGCTGCGAGTCGATCGGCCGACGCTTGAGGGGATTGATCGGCGTACCGAACAGCGGCACCTTCGCCCCGGAGCGCAGCGCTTCCCCGCCGTCGAGGGGACGGCCCCGGCCGTCGAGCACGCGGCCCAGCAAATGCTCGCCGACCAGCACTTCCGGCTGGCCGGGACCCGGAATCACCCGCGCATTGGGCGCCACCCCGCGCACGTCGTCGACGGGCATCAGGAACAGCCGCTCGCCGGCGAAGCCCACGACCTCCGTCTCGACGTGCTGACCGTCCGCCGCGACGACGTCGCAGCGGCCGCCGAGCGCCGCCTGGCAGCCCTCCGCCTCCATCGCGAGGCCGACCGAGCGCCGCAGCACGCCCTCGACGACGGGTCGTGGCGCATCGTCGAGGGCCCGGTCGAGGTACGGCCCCAGGCGCAGCGACCGTTCCAGGTTGCGGTCGAGCCGGGGTCCGGGCAGCGGCGCCTCTGCGTCGGTGGTCATTGGCGTTCGTCGCCCGCGACGGCGCTGATCACGGCTTTGAGCCGCGCTTCGGCCGTCGCGTCGATCTGCGAATTCTCGGTCGTGACGCGGCAGCCGCCGCGCGCGAGGAGCGGGTCTTCGACCAGGGTCCAGGCGGGCTCGCCGTCGGCCGGGGCCAGTAACTCGCGCACGAGCGCCGCGTCGTCGGGATGCAGGTGCACCTGGACGTTGCGGCTCGCCACCGGCAAGAGGCCGATCGCCTCCCGGACCACGCCCACGACATGCGCCGGCTCGGTCCGGATCTCGCGCCGGAAGAGCTGCTGCGCGACGGCCATCGCGAGCTCGACGAGCTGTTTCTCGATGCTGTCGTCGAGTTCCTCGAAGGGGCTCGTCAGCGCTTTGAGCAGTTCGTCGAGCCGCGCAACGCGTGCCGCTGCCGCGTCGCGGCCCGCGGCGAGGCCCTCGGCATGACCCTGGCGCCACGCTTCCTCGTAGGCTTCTTTCTGGATGGCCTCGAGCTTGCCGGCCGTCAGGCGTTCACCGCCACCGCTCCGGGATTCGATTGCCGGCAGGTCCCAGGGGCGCGGTGACCCGGCCTCGGCACGGTCAGACATACTCCTCTCCGCCGAGCCCGAGGTCGAGGTCGCCCGAGTCCGCGAGCCGCCGTGCAATCGCGAGAATCTCCTTCTGCGCCGCCTCGACCTCGGAGAGCTTCATCGGCCCCTTGACCTCCATGTCCTCGCGCAGCAGCGTCGCCGCCCGTTTCGACATGTTGCTCATGATCTTGTCGCCGATCGCCGGGTCGCAGCCCTTCAGGGCGACGACGAGCAGGTCGTTCGAGATTTCGCGCAAGAGCGCCTGGATGCCGCGGTCGTCGACCTTCAGCAGGGTGTCGAACTGGAACATCATCTCCTGGATGCGCTCGGACAGTTCCGCATTTTTCTCGCCGATTTTCGCGAGCAGTGCGTCGCTGCGCTCCGGCGCGAACGCGTTCATGATGTCCGCCGCAACCCGGTCCCCGCCCACCTTGCGCGCCGCCCCGCGCGGCCGCGACGACGACTTGGTCGCGATCAGGTTCTCGATCTCGGCGAGTGCGCTCTGCTGCACGTCGTCCAGGCGTGCGACACGCATCAGGATGTCGGGACGCATCTCCTCGGGCAGCCGCTCGACGACCTCGGCCGCCTGCGCCGGGTCGAGGTAGGCGACGACGATCGCGATGATCTGCGGGTGCTCGTCCTCGATGATGTTGACGACTTCCTGCGAGCTCATCCATTTCAGCGCGTCGAGGCCCTTCGCGTCCTGCCCGATCAGAATCCGGTCGAGAAAGGCTTCGGCCTTGTTCTCGCCGAACGCATTGCCGAGCAGCTTCCTGACGTAGCCTTCGGTGTTGACGCCGAGCGCCGTGTGTTGTTCGACATCGGTGATGAAGCCGTCGAGCACGTTGCCCGCCTCGTCACGCGTGACGTTCCTGAGCGACGCCATCGCCGCGCCGAGCTGCTGGACCTCGGTCGTGCCCATGTACTTCAGCACCTCGGCGGCCTCCTGCTCGCCGAGGGTCAGCAGCAACAGGGCTGCGCGCTCGGTCCCGCTCATTTCACTGTCAGCCATCGGCGGATACCCACTGCTTCACGACCTGCGCGACCCGGGCGGGATCGTGCCCGGAAATGTTCTTCGCGGCTGCGACCTTTTCCTGGTAGCTCGGCGGTGGCAGCGGCGTGGCGGCGGCCGCCGGGCTGCCCATGCCCGCCGGCGCGAGGGCCTGCGTTGCGCCGGCGAACTGCGCACCGTCGGCGCTGCCGGGTGCCAGCAGGTTCCGGACGAGCGGGCGCACGATGCCGAACAGCAGCGCAATGCCGAAGATCGCGCCGACGACCTGCTTGATGATGTCCCTGAGCAGGGGCTTCTCCCAGAACGGGGGCGCGTCCGCCCCGGTACCGGCCGGCACCAAATCGCGGAATGCCTCGTTGACGACCACGACGGTGTCGCCGCGCCCGGCATCGAAGCCGACGGACTCGCGGACCAGCGCCGTATAGCGCTCGATCTCGGCGTCGGTCAGCGGCTCGTACTCGCTCCCGGCGTCGCCCGCGAGGGGCCGGTCGTCGATCAGCACCGCGACAGACAGGCGGTTGATCGAGCTCACCGACGGCCGCGTCCTGCTGATCGTCCGGTCGACCTCGTAGTTGCGGACGCTGTTGCGTGTCGTGTTGACCGGCGGCGGCAGGACCGCCCCGACGTCCGGCACCGCGGCCTCGGCAGCCGGCTCCGCCTGCGGCGGCTGGTTGCTCAGGGCACCGGGAATGCCGGCTGCGTAGGCACCGTCGCCCTGCCGGATATCCTCGCTGATCTGCTCGCTGCGGATGACGCTGCGCTCCGGGTCGAACGACTCGCGGGTCTCCTCGGTCACCGTGAAGTCGACGTCCGCGACCACCTGGGCACGGACCCGGCCGGCGCCGACCAGCGGCGTCAGGAGTTCCTCGATGCGGCTCTTGTAGATCGCCTCGATCCGCCGCGCGTACTTGAACTCGCTGGTTGCCTGGGCATCGACGGTTTCGACTTCACCCGAGCTCAGCAGGCGCCCGAACTGGTCGATCAGCGTGACGTCCTTCGCCGCCAGGTGCGGCACGCTCGAGGCGACGAGATTGACGATCGCGGCCGACTGGTCGGGCTCGAGGCCGGCGCCGCCGACCAGACGGAGCAGCACCGAGGCGCTCGCCCGCTTTTCGTCGCGCAGGAACGCCGTCTGCTTCGGCAGTGCGAGATGCACGCGCGCACCGCGCACCGGGCCGAGCGACGCGATGGTCCGCGCCAGTTCCGTTTCGAGCGCATGCTGGTAGCGGGCGCTTTCCATGAACTGGCTCTGGCCGAAGCTCGCGCCCTCGGCCAGCATGCCCATGCCGGCAGCCGCACTCTGCGGGACGCCCTGGGACGCGAGCTGCATCCGGGCATCGTGCAGGCGAGTCGCGGGCACGAGGATCGCGCCGGTGCCGTCGGCGACCCGGAACTCGATGCCGGCGGCCCTGAGCGCGTCGGTCACCTCGGCGGCTTCCGCACCGCCCAGGTCACCGTAGAGCTGGGTGTACGCCGGCGTCTGCGACCAGAGGACGATCGCGAAACCCGCGGCGATCGCGGCTGCGACACCGACGAGCAGCGTGACCTGGCGCACCGCGGGGATCCTGAGCACGCCGGCGAGATTCAGCTGGCTCGGCGGCCGGGGAGTCGATTCCATAACCTTCGTGTTGTCCATCGCGTCTTACACCTTCTTCGCTGACTTGCCACCATGCCTAGACCGGCATGTTCATGATTTCCTGGTA
>JAWWBD010000175.1:0-5262 GCA_033721115.1 Woeseiaceae bacterium
CTGGTGCCCGGCGTGTGGCGCCAGTTCGCGAAACACACGATGGGCCTCACCGGGCGGCTGCCACGGCTGGCGCGCGGCGTACGGCCGGGATGAAACGCGACTTCCGGGTGGTCATCGTCGGCGCCGGCCTCACCGGGCTCGCAGCCGCGGCGCTACTTTCACGGATCCGGTACGCGGAGCGGTTGCAAATCACGGTGGTCGACGCGGCAGGGCGACCCGGCCCGCCGGCCGATGACGGGTTTGCGCTCCGCGTCTCGGCGATTGCGACCGGATCCGTCGCCGTCCTCGAACGCGCCGGCGCCTGGGCATTGCTCGACACCGCCCGGGCCTGCGCCTATGACCGGATGCGCGTCTGGGACGAGTCGACGGCGCCGGACGACCCCGCGACGCTTTGCTTCGACGCGGCGGAGTTCGGAGTCGCACAGCTGGGGTTCATCGTGGAGAACGACCGGCTGCAGGCCGCGCTGTTCGAGACGCTGGCCGCGGCCGGGATCGACTGGCAGTTCGGGACGAGGCTCGAACGCCTCACATGCGACGCCGGCCGCTGCCGGGTTGCGCTGGCCGGCGGCCGCAGCCTCGCTGCCGATCTCGTGATCGGTGCCGACGGCACCGATTCCGCCGTCCGGGCGCTCGCCGGAATCGAAACCAGGGATCATCCCTACGGGCAGGTCGCCGTCGTCACGCATCTCGAACCGGAGCATCCGCACCGCAACACGGCGCTGCAGCGGTTCCTCGCCGACGGTCCGCTGGGCATCCTGCCGCTCGCCGACGGCCGCGTTTCGGTAGTCTGGTCGACGAGCGCGGAACAGGCCGGGGCGGCAATGCAGGGGAGCGATGAAGATTTGTCGGACTTGCTGACGCAGGCGTCGGACCGCGTGCTCGGGCGGCTCGCGGTCGCCGGACCCCGCGGCTGCTTCACGCTCAGTGCGCGCCACGCCGCGCACTACGTGAAGCCCGGCCTCGTGCTGGTCGGCGACGCCGCGCACGCGGTGCATCCGTTGGCCGGGCAGGGCGCAAACCTCGGTCTCAGAGACGCCGACGTGCTGGCGCAGGTGATCGAGGAGGCGCTGGGGCGCAGGGAACACCCCGGCGATCGTCCCGTGCTGCGGCGTTACGAACGCAGGCAGAAGGGGCCCAATGCGACGATGCTACACTTCATGACGGCGTTGAATGCCCTGTTCGCGATCGACACGGCGCCGGTACGAGCCTTGCGGACGACGGGCATGCGCCTGTTCAATATGAGCGGGCCGCTGCGCGAGTACATGGTCGGCGTGGCCATGGGCACCAGTCGCTGACGGCCGGAAACGATAATGAAGAAGAAGAAATACGTTTACGCGCTCGCGGCCTTTCTTACGATCTGCGGCGTTGCGCTGTTCCTGTACAAGTGGCGGGTGCTCAGCTTCCCGGTCACCGAGTACCAGGAAACGCCGGTCTGGACCATAGAATCGACGATCCGTTTCGATAGCGGCCCCGGGTCGATCAAGGTCAACCTGTTGATTCCCACGCTGACGCCCGGTTTCCGGATGCTCAACGAGCATTCGGTCTCGCGTGGCTACGGTTTCAGCGTCAACTACGGCAGCGGCGGCCGGGTCGCGCAGTGGGCCATCCGCCGCGCCGACGGGCCGCAAACGATCTACTACCGGATCTCGGTGTACCGCGACCCTGCGAGCGACCAGCTGGACACGACGCCACCGTTCCCGCCGCCACCCGCCATCAACGAACCGATGAAAACGGCGGTCGAGGTCATCCTCGAGGAGGTACGCGAGCACTCCGCGGACACACCGACTTTCACGACCGAGCTGCTGCGGCGGCTGAATGACCCGTCGCCGGATCCCAATGTCGAGCTGATCATGGCGGAAGCCGACTCGCGATCGGACGTCGTCGATGCCGCGACGACGATTCTCGCGGCGGCACGGATTCCGGCCCGCGTCATCCGCGGCTTCCGGCTCGATGGTCGCCAGCGGGACGCCGAACTCGTCCCCTGGCTCGAAGTGCACGACGGCGACCGCTGGCGTTATTTCAATCCGGCAACCGGCGATCAGGGTTTGCCGGGGAACTACTTCGTCTGGTGGCGCGGCAGCGATCCGCTGGTGACCGTCGAGGGCGGCAGTAACGTCGAAGTCAGTTTCGCCGTGCAGGAGAACCACCTCGACGCGATTGCGATCGCCGAGTCGCAGGCGGCGGCACGGGGCGCCACCGCCTTCGACTTTTCGCTGTACAGCCTGCCGATCCGGACCCAGGCCGTCTACTCGGTGCTGCTGATGATCCCGATCGGCGCGCTGGTCATGGTCGTGTTTCGCAACCTGATCGGCATCAGCGCATTCGGCACGTTCATGCCCGTGCTGATCGCGCTCGCATTCCGCGAGACGCGTCTCGTCTGGGGCATCGTCCTGTTCACGTTGCTGGTCGCGCTGGGCCTCAGCATCCGGTTCCTCCTCGATCGCCTGCGCCTGCTGCTGGTGCCGCGGCTGACGGCCGTCCTGATCGTCGTCGTGATCCTGATGCTCCTGATCAGCCTCATCTCGCACCGGATGGGCCTGGACACCGGGCTGTCGGTGGCACTGTTCCCGATGGTGATCATCGCCATGACCATCGAGCGCATGTCGGTCGTCTGGGAGGAGCGCGGGCCCGTGGACGCGATGCGGCAGGGTTTCGGCAGCCTGATGATTGCCATCATCGCCTACATCTGCATGGAATTCGGCTGGCTGCAGCATCTCGTCTTCACGTTCCCCGAACTGTTGCTCGTCGTCCTGGCACTGGTCGTGATCGCAGGACGCTACACGGGCTATCGCCTGCTCGAGATCAAGCGCTTCCGGGTGCTGGCGCAGGACTGATGTTCGCGACGGCCAGGAAACTGCGCGAGGTCGGGGTGCTGGGCCTCAACGAGCGCAACTGCGAATACATCATGCGCCTCAATCCGAGGCGCTTCTACCCGCGCGTCGACGACAAGGCCCTGACCAAGAAGCTCGCGCTCGAAGCCGGCATGGCCGTGCCGGATCTTTACGGCGTCATCTCGAACCAGGGTGAAGTGCAGAACTTTCTCTCGATCGTCGAGAACCGCGAGAGCTTCGTCATCAAGCCGGCGCAGGGCAGCGGCGGCGACGGGATACTCGTCATCACCAGCCGCAGCAAGCGCAAGCGGGACAACTTCCGGCGTGCGAGCGGCCTCCTGATCTCGGCCGACGAAATCGACCATCACCTCTCGAACATCGTGGGCGGTCAATACAGCCTGGGCGGCCTGCCCGACCGGGCGCTGATCGAGTATTGCGTGCACTTCGACCCAATCTTCGCCGAGGTGAGCTACCAGGGCGTGCCCGATATCCGCGTGATCGTGTATCGGGGCTACCCGGCCATGTCGATGGTGCGCCTGCCGACCCGCTCATCGGATGGCAAGGCCAACCTGCACCAGGGTGCGGTCGGCGCCGGTGTCGACATCGCGACGGGGAAGACCCTCACGGGCGTGCTCGGCAACGATGTGACCGACGAGCACCCCGACACCGGCGCACTCATCGCGGGCATCGAGATCCCGCAGTGGGATTTCATCCTCGAGTCGGCGGCGCGCGGCTACGAGGTCACCGGGCTCGGCTACCTCGGGGTCGACATCGTGATCGACCGGGACTTAGGACCCCTGATCCTCGAAATGAATGCCCGGCCCGGACTCAACATACAAATCGCAAACGGTGTCGGCATGAGCCGTCGGATCGAGCGCATCGAGGAGTTCTATGATCCGGATGCGACACCGGCGGAGCGGGCCCGGGTCGCGCGCCAGGAGTTCCCCGCCAGCCCGCAGCTCGACCAGGGCGGGTCCTAGCCGGGCTTTGCCGGCCCCGCAAAATCGACCACAATTGACGGGTTTCGAGCGGGCGCCCGGCGCGCAATCCCGCGGCCGACGGCGTCAACGACAGGAGGGCGCAGCATGAGCAGTCCGCAACCGAAGGTTTCCGGTACGACGACCAATGCCGAATGGCAGGAACGCAAGGCCGCCGCGATGGCTCGCGGCCAGGGCAATATCGCGGCCGTCTACATCGAGCGGGCGAGAAACGCCGAGATGTGGGACGTCGAGGGCCGGCGCTACATCGACTTCGGGACGGGCATCGCGGTCTGCAACACGGGCCACAGCCATCCCGACGTCGTCGCCGCCGTGAAAGAGCAGCTCGACCGCTTCAGTCACACCTGCGTCATGGTCACGCCCTACGACAGCGCGGTGCGGCTCGCGGAGCGACTCAACGCGCTGGCGCCGGGCGCGAGCCCGAAGAAGACGATCTTCGTCACGACGGGCGCCGAAGCCGTCGAGAACACGATCAAGATCGCAAGAGCGAAAACCGGGCGGCGCGGCGTCATTGCGTTCAACGGCGGCTTCCACGGCCGCACCCTGCTCGCGATGGGGCTCACCGGCAAGATCACGCCGTACAAGAACCTGTTCGGGCCGTTCCCTGGCGAGGTTTACCATGCGCCGTTCCCGATTCCCTATCACGGCATTTCCGTCGAGGATTCGCTCAAGGCGCTGAAGACGCTGTTCAAGGTCGACATAGCGCCCGACGACGTGGCCGCGATGATCGTCGAGCCGGTGCAGGGCGAAGGCGGGTTCTACGTCGCGCCCGACGAGTTCCTGCAGGCACTGCGGCACATCTGCGACGAACACGGCATCGTGCTGGTCGTCGACGAGATCCAGTCCGGCTTCGGCCGGACCGGCAGGTTTTTCGCATCGGAGTACGCGGACGTGGAGCCGGACCTCATGACCACGGCGAAAGGCATCGCGGGCGGTTTCCCGCTGGCGGCCGTCGTCGGCAAGGCCGAGATCATGGACGCGCCGCTGCCCGGCGGACTCGGCGGCACCTACGCGGGCTCCCCGGTCGGCTGCACCGCAGCACTCGCCGTACTGGATGTCATCGAGCGCGAGGGGCTGGTCGCACGCGCGGTCGAGATCGGCAAGCGGGCCGGTGCCCGCCTCGATGCGCTCAGGGACAAGCGTCCGGCCGTCATCGGCGAGGTCCGCGCCGAGCGCGGCGCCATGCTGGCAATCG
Source organism: Woeseiaceae bacterium (assembly GCA_033721115.1). Classification (GTDB taxonomy): domain Bacteria; phylum Pseudomonadota; class Gammaproteobacteria; order Steroidobacterales; family Woeseiaceae; genus UBA1847. Next base: position 5,025 of record JAWWBD010000175.1, read on the forward strand.
AGCTGGTGAAAGGCGGCGACGCGATGCAGCCCGACCCCGACCTGACGCGCCGGCTCGTCGCAAAAGCCTACGACGAGGGGCTCGTGCTCCTGTCCTGCGGCGTCAACGGCAACGTGATCCGGCTGCTGCCGGCGCTCACGATCCCGGACGAACACCTGGACGAGGGACTCGACATTCTCGAGCGCTGCCTCACGGAGCTGACTGCGAACTGACCCGCGCCCGCTCGGCCTCGGCGCGC
>JAWWBD010000176.1:0-5223 GCA_033721115.1 Woeseiaceae bacterium
AAAAGCTAGGGCGCATCACGCGCCACATGCTGGGGCTCTTCGCGGGAGAGCCGGGTGCCAGGGCCTGGCGCCGGCATCTCTCCGAGCACGCTTTCAAGCCCGACGCCGATGTGCACGTACTGCGCGCCGCGCTGGAGCGGCAGGCCGCCTGATCTCCTTTTCAGCGATGGTCGATCACGCTCGCGCTGCGCGTGATCGTCTGCCACTTGTGCTTCCTGCCGCCCAGCCAGCGGACCAGCCCCTGCAGCCGCCAGAGCGCGGTCAGCTGCCGGTAGCCGAAGTTCTCGAGGATGGCGATCGCGTACATCAGGAGCAGGTCGCGGGTGCGGGGATACATGTGAAACGACAGTTCCTCGAGCATGATCGCGCTGGTCGACAGGAGGACACCGAGCCCGATCGCGAGCGCCAGGAAGATCAGCGCTTCGGGCCAGGTGAGCCAGCCCATGTAGCCGCACAGCAGGATGAAGAAATAGCCGGCGACCTCGATGATCGGGCCGAACAGCTCGAAGATCATGTAGAACGGGATCGCGAGCCAGGACACGGTGCCGCCGCGGGGGTTGCCGATCAGGCCGCGGTTCAGCATCAGCGCCTGCCCGAGGCCGTGCTGCCAGCGCACCCGCTGGCCCTTGAGGTCCGAGAGATTCTCCGGCGCATCGGTCCAGCACACGGGATCGGGGATGAAGGTGATCTTGTACGGGCGGCGCTTCTCCTTCATGACGCGGTGCAGGCGCAGGATCAGTTCCATGTCCTCGCCGACGGCGTCGGGGTTGTAGCCGCCGACCTCGATCAGCGTCTCCTTGTGGAACACGCCGAATGCGCCCGAGATGATCAGCAGCGCGTTGATCGGCGACCAGCCCATGCGGCCGAACAGGAAGGCGCGCAGGTACTCGACGACCTGCACCAGGGCGAGGAAGTTGCGCGGCAGGCCGACTTTCTCGAGAAAGCCCTGGCGCACGGTGCAGCCGTTCGCGATCCGGACCGTGCCGCCGACGGCCACCGTGGTCGGATCCTCGAGGAACGGGCGGACGACGCGCCGCAGGCTGTCGGGCTGCAGGATCGAATCGGCGTCGACGACACACACGAGCGGGAAGCGGCAGGCATTGACGCCGGCATTGATCGCATCGGCCTTGCTGCCGCCGTTCTCCTTGTCGATGACGCGCAGGTTACCGTGGCGCGTCGAGCGGTAGATGCCGCGGACGGGCTTCGATTCGACCCGGTCGCGGTACGCTTCGGGGAAAGGCCGCATGCCGAATTCCCGGATCAGCTTCTCCAGCGTGTCGTCGCTGGAGCCGTCGTTGACCACGATCAGCTCATAGTCGGGATACTCGAGCTGCAGCATCGCGCGCACCGACGTGATGATGGAGGTCGACTCGTTGTAGGCCGGCACGATCACGCTGACCGGGATATCGAGCGACGAGAAGACGGCCTCGGCTTCGAACTGGTCCGCAGTCTGCAGGTACTTGCGGATGCCATAGGATGCGATCACGTTTTGCGCGAGATAGCCCAGGTTGATGCCGACGAAATAGACGAAGAAGACCCACTGGCCGGAGGAAACGAAGGATTCGAGTGTCATGCGAGACCTACCTCGGCAATTGCCTGCTTGAGCATGTCGGCCGCGTAACGATCGGTCTGGCGTTCGTACATCTGGCGCAGGTGGTTGGGCCCCATGAAGGGCAGTGTAGTGATGGCCTGGGCGGCGCGGTACCGGACCCACCACTCGGGATCGTCGAGCATCGCCTCCAGCAGGGACAGGTGTTCCCGCTGCCCGAGCTGGCCCAGCACCTGCGCAGCGTGCATGCGCACGAACCAGGTCTTGTGGCGGGTCAGCGCTGCGATTCGCGGCACGGTTGACAGACCCGAAACCATCTTGAGCGACGCACTGAGCACGCCGGCGTCGTTGCTCGTGCGGATGAGCTCATTGAGCAGGGCGTCCAGTACTTCCGGCTCGATGAGCCGGGCAAACTGCAGCAGGTACACCCGGGCCTCGTCGTCGGCGGCCCGGATCGCGCGGTACATCGGCTCGCTGATTCGGTCGCTGCCGGCCATGCGCAGAAAGATCGAGACCCGGTTCCGCGGCCAGTCCCGGCGCTCCTCGATCATCGGCACGAGGACGCCGACGGCCCGGTCGGGGTCGATGTCGACGAGCGCCACGGCCGCGGTGATCGACAGCGCCAGGTTCGGATGCGGCAGCAGCGCGGCGATCGTGTCGTAGCTGTCGCGGTCGCGCAGGTGCCCCAGCGTCTGCACCGCGAGGACCTGGGATTTCAGCGCGCGCCGCGCGAGCCGCCGGCGCGCGACGTCGATGAGGCCCATGCGCTTGCCGAGCACGATCAGGTTGTCCGCCGCCTCGCCCTGAACCGAGTCGCGGATGCGGTTCCATTCCTCGAGCACGTCCGTTCGGTGCGCCTTTTTGAGTCGCGGCAGGGCGACCTTGGCGGCGTTTCGGGCCGACAGGACGGCGCTGGCGAAAACGTCCCGCCAGCGCAGCACGAGACTCGTGCGGCGCCTGTGACTCGTGATCGTCGCGAAACGGAGCCCGAGCGTGTAGGCAAAGAGGACAATCGTCGCGACCAGTACCGCCGCAATGGACCAGACGGCGATGGTCGCGAGCGGATCAAAATTCGATCGCAAGAGCCAGTCCAGCATATCGCCTCCGGTAGAAGTCGCCCTGTTCGTGAGTGCCGAGCCACCAGTCGAGGGTCCAGCGTTGCGTGAGGGCGTGGCGGCCGGTCAGCGTGAGCCCGGCAACGTCGGTTTCCAGCACCGTACCCGCGTCGACCGCTTCCGCCTCGCGGCCCGCGGTCCAAGCGACGCCGAGTCCCAGCCCGGGTCGCGGGTACCAGTTGAGAAAGAGTGTGTGCCCCGGGGCACTGCCGGCGCCTTCGAGCCGCGTCAGCGCGAACGACCAGGCAGCGCGGAAGTCGCCGAAGTATTTCTCGGTGAGCAGCGCGTAGGAATTCGCGGCGGTCGACTCGAAGCGGCGCCGCTTGATGCTGACGTCGACGCTCCATCCCGCGGCGAGCTCGCGCCCGGCGTGCAGTCCCAGCTGTCGCTCCGGCAGGAAGCCGGCGCCGGGCGCCGCGGCGAGCGCGAGGCCGAGGCGCCAGTCGGCGCCCGCCTGCCAGTCGGCGGTGACGGAAACCTCGTTGTCGCCACGATCAAAGCGGCTGCTGCGCGCGAGGCCGAGGCCGTAGCGATGCCCGGCTGCCGTGCTGTACGCGACGCGGAGAAACCGAGCATCCCAGTCCGGCCGGCTGCCGGACAGTGCGCTGTGTTCGCCGCCGACCTGCAGGAACCAAGAATGTCGCCCGGGCGTCGCCGGCGTGCGCCACCAGTTGCTTGCGGGGAAGCGCAGGGCCGCCGCTGCACGCAGGGTGGCGAGTTCTTCGGCGCGCGCGCCGTCCGGGGCGCGGACCAGCAACCGGTGTTTCAGCTGCCAGACGGCTTCGTAGTCGGGGGCGAGCTCGAGCGCCCGTTCGAGTACGGCGAGCGCCTCGTCGTCGCCGCCGGTAACGGCCAGCGTCTGGGCGAGGCCCAGCTGGTAATCGACGTTGTCGGGGAAGTCCCGGACCAGGTGCCGATAGCTGCGTTCCGCTGCGGCGAAATCCCCGCGCCGGTACTGCAGACGGGCCGCCGCGAAGTGTTCGTCGGGGCCCGCGACCTGGTTGCCGGCAACCGCATCCGGCGTTGCGGCCGGAGCGTCCGCGCCGGGCAGGGTCGCCAGCAGGAGTACCGGGAGCAGCGGGAGGAGGCCGGCGCCACGCCTCATGTGGAGGTTGCCTCGAGCAGGTTGCGCGTCAGGCAGCGTTTCAGGCGTGCGAGCAGCTCCCGCGGCCTGAAAGGCTTGGTGACGTAGTCGTCGGCACCGTAGTCGAAGGCCTTGACGATGTCCTGCTCGAGCACCTTGCCGGACAGGACGATGATCGGCACGTTGTGCCAGTCGACGTTTTCGCGGATGGTCTGGATGAGCTGGTAGCCGGACACGTAGGGCAGCATCAGGTCGATGATCGCGGCATCGACGGGCTCGAGATTTTCTATCGCGGCGAGCGCATCGCGGCCGTCTGCGGCGATGATGACCTCGTAGCCCGAGCGTTGCATGATGAACTGCAGCAAATAGGCCGTATGCGGATTGTCCTCAACGACGAGGATCCGATGTACCGCATCGGGCTGTTTCTCGAGCGTTTGCAGCATCGACCCTGCCGGCAGCAAAATTTGACATAATGAATCGGGTCACGGGGCGTCGCGCCGCTCCTGATCACTCTCAGGTTATCGGCTTAGATCTATGAAACTTAACGTGATTTACCGGTTCGATCCGGCGGTTCCGGCACGGCGCAACGACCGCTGCATGCCGGCCGGAATCGCGGCCCGCAGCCGCGATTGGTCGCGGGGCTCGAGGCGGCCGTGCGGATCGGGGCCGAATCTCGGGCGCGGTTTACTCGGCGGGGCAAAGGTCCGCTACAATCGCGCTTCACTTGAGACCCTGCGAGCGTACCCGACCGAATGAGCACCAAGACGAAACGCAAGTCCGACCAGCCCACGATGGCCGATGAGGCCGACATCCACGAGCTGTACGAGGAATCGGTGCAGAACGTCGAGAACGAAGTCGAGTTCCTGGCCCAGACCTTTGCCGAGGTCACCGGGCGCACCGGCTACTCGCTGCGCGAGGATTTCTGCGGCACGGCAAGCCTGGCCTGCCAGTGGGTACGCCAGGGCGAGGAATACACGGCGATCGGCGTCGATATCGATCCGTCGGTGCTCGAGTGGGGCCGCGCCAACCGCGTCGGTCGCCTGGAACCAGCCGAACAGGCGCGTGTCCGGCTCTACGAATCCGACGTGCTCGACGTCGAGACCCCGCGAGTCGACATGCTGGCGGCCTTCAATTTCAGCTACTGGATCTTCGAGGAGCGCCGGCAGATGCTCAATTACCTGCGGCGCTGCCGCGAGGCGCTGGTGGAGGATGGCTTGCTCTTCCTCGACATGTTCGGCGGCTCCGAGGCATTCGAGGAGACGCGGGAAAAGACCAAGCACGACGGCTTCACCTATGTCTGGGACCAGGCGAAGTTCCACCCGGTCACCAATCACATGCAGTGCTACATCCACTTCAAGTTTCCCGACGGTTCGAAGATCAAGCGCGCGTTCAGCTATCACTGGCGCCTGTGGTCGATGCCGGAGGTGCGCGAGCTGCTCGCCGAAGCCGGTTTCAGCAAATCGACCGTGTACTGG
>JAWWBD010000177.1:0-5151 GCA_033721115.1 Woeseiaceae bacterium
CAGCCGGATCCGCTGCCCGGCGGTGATGCCCTGCGGGATCCGGACGTCGAGCGAGCGCTCGCGCCGGACGGGCCGCCCGTTCGCGTCGGCGTCGGGAATGGTCAGCGAGAACCTGCGCGTCGTGCCGTGATAGGCGTCCTCGATCGGGATCGTGATCTCGGCATTGACGTCCTCGCCGCGGCGCCGCGTTTCGCGGAAACCGCGACCGAAGGGACTGCCGCCGGTGCGTCCCGCGCCGAACAGCGTCTCGAAAAAGTCGCTGAATTCCCCGGCGTGCCCGAAATCCCGCTGCTCTTCCGTAAACTGCCGGTCCCAGTCGGGCGGCGGCCGGAACACCCGGCCGGCTTTCCAGTCGGCACCGAATTGGTCGTAGGCTTTGCGTTTCTCGGGATCCTTCAGGACCTCGTACGCTTCCTTCATTTCCTTGAAGCGCTCTTCGGCGTCGGACTCCTTGCTGACGTCCGGATGATACTTGCGGGCGAGCCGCCGGTAGGCCCGCTTGATGTCGTCGGCGCTCGCGTCGCGCGCGACGCCGAGAATCTCGTAGTAATCCCTGAATTTCATGTAGCGCCCGTTGTGCCGTGTCCACGACCGGGCCGCCGCGCAGGGCGGCCGCACGATGTTGAATAGGGTCTCGACCCGGGATTTCAATGGCCATGCCGGCTCCGGCACCCTTGAAATTTGCGCGGCCGACCCTAGGTAAAGAGCGTCTGCCGGGAGGCAGAGGTTTTTCAATCGAATTCGATTCAGGAGGTGGACAACTATGAACATGGTGCCTTACGAGCCCTGGGGCTTTGGCCAGCTCCAGAAGGAAATCAATCGGCTCTTCAGCAACTTCGGTGATACCGAGAGCAGCGGTGCGACCGCCGGCTGGATCCCGACCGTGGACATCCACGAGTACGACGACAAGTTCCAGCTGTTCGTCGATCTGCCCGGCGTCGATCCGAAGGGCGTCGACATCACGCTCGACAACGGCGTGCTGACCATCACGGGCGAACGGCCCGCTCCGGCCCAGGCTGAAGGCGAGAAGGCGACGCGCCGCCGCCTCGAGCGCGGTTACGGTCGCTTCCATCGCCGGTTCATCCTGCCGGACACGGTGGATGCGGAAAAGGTCAAGGCGACCGACCGCAACGGCGTGCTGGAGATCGCAATTCCGAAGCAGGCCAAGGCGCAGCCGCGCCGGATCAAGGTCGCTGCCTGACCGCGATCGCAGAAGTAAGCGTCGTGCCTTGCGGCACACGCGGAGCGAAGGGGGCCCGGCGGCCCCCTTCTTTTTTGCACCGTGTTAGGCTACGCCGCTGGTTTTGGATGCTCTCGCCACATTCGGGCTCGCCGCCAAGACGGCGGTCGGCTTCTTCTGGAAAGCCGGCTGGGCCTTCGTCCTCGGCTATGCCGTCAGCGCGATGATCCAGGCCTTCGTCCCGAAGGCCCGGCTCACGCCCTACATGGGCAGTGCCGACTTCAAAAGCGTCTCGCTCGCGACCGTGTTCGGCGCGGCCTCTTCTTCCTGCTCTTTCGCCGCACTCGCCGCGGCCCGCTCGCTGCTGATGAAGGGTGCGCATTTCGTCGCGACCGTGGCGTTCATGTTCGCGTCGACGAACCTCGTGATCGAGCTCGGCATCCTCATTCTCATCTTCCTGGGCTGGCAATTCCTGGCCGCAGAGATCGCGGGCGGCATCCTGCTCATCATCATATCGAGCCTCCTGATCCGGCTGACCTATCCCGCCGACTGGATCCGGGCGGCGCGGGAGGCCGTCGAAGCCGAGGCAGGGGACGACGAGGAATTCGACTGGCGCGAACGGATCCGCAGCGCGGAAGGCTGGCGCCTCGTCGGCCACCGCTTCGTGTCCGACTGGAAAATGGTCTGGGAAGAAATCCTGATCGGCTTCACCATTGCGGGCTTCGTCGCCGTCCTCGTCCCTGCCGCGTTCTGGGAGGCGATCTTCCTGGTCAACGCGCCGGACACGGTGCCCGCCTGGCTGGTCGCGCTCGAAAACGCCGTCGTCGCGCCGCTGGTCGCCGCGGCAACCTTCATCGGCTCGATGGGGAACATCCCGCTCGCGACGGTGCTGAACGGTAACGGCGTGCTGTTCGCCGGCATCATGGGATTCATATATTCGGACCTGATGGTGCCCCCGCTCGTCATGATCAACGCGAAGTACTACGGCTGGCGGGTCGCGCTCTACATCGCGGCAGTCATGTTCGCGAGCATCGTCCTGACCGCACTCGCGATGCACTTCCTGTTCGCCGCGCTCGGCATCACGCCCGAAAGCCGGCGCGTCGTCGACGAGGTGACCCGGTTCGCATTCGACTACACGTTCTACCTGAATCTCGTGTTTCTCGTCGTCGCGATGGTCATGATCCGGCTGCACCGCCAGCATGCCGGCGGTGACGAGGGCCACGCCATGGACCACGGCGTGGGCGCCAAGCGCATCGTCGCACTTGCCGCGGCGGCGCTACTTTTTGCCGGTACGGTGGTCTATCTCCTCACGGGGTGACAAACTCGGCCCCGGACGGGGTTGCAATGCAAGCGCCCCGTTTTGAGGACCGCGCATGCTCAGGAACACCGATACCGAGTGGGGCTCGATAGCCAGATCGCTGCACTGGCTCGTTGCGCTCCTGATCGCCGTGCAGCTCGGCCTGGGCTGGGTGGCCGAGGACATGGACCTCTCGCCGACCAAGCTCGACCTCTTCGTCTGGCACAAGTCGCTCGGCCTCACCGTGCTCCTGCTCGTCGTCCTGCGCCTGGGCTGGCGGCTTTCCAGTCCGCCGCCCGTTCCGCTCACCGGTTCCGGTCGCTGGGAAACCCGGCTCGCGCAGGCAGGCCACTGGCTGCTCTACGTCCTGATGTTCGCGGTGCCGCTCTCGGGCTGGTGGATCGCCGATACGTCCCGGATTCCTTTCCGGCTCTACTGGCTTTCGCCGGTGCCGGATTTCCTGGCGCCCGACAAGGCTGCAAGCACGCTGGCAGCGGAGGTACACGGTGTGCTGACGACGCTGCTCGCCGTCGTCGTCACCGGGCATGTCCTGGCCGCGCTGCGGCATCACTGGCTGCTAGGCAATGCAACGCTGCGGCGCATGCTCCCGTTCACGACCGCGGAGGAGCGGCGCGATGCGTGACGCCCGGCTGCTGCTTGCGGCGCTGCTGCACCCGGGCATTGTCGCGGCCGCCGACTGGTGCAGTACCGGCGCCGGCGACTTCAGTTTCGAAACGCGATTCGAGGGCGAGAAACTTCCGGGTGAGTTCCGCGACTTCGACGTTACGTTCCGGTTCGACCCGAATCGTCCCGAAGACGCGGAGCTCGAGGTCACCGTCAATCTGAAGGCCGCGGACATGGGCGATCCGGAGATGAATGCCGTGCTGTTCGCGCCCGAGTGGTTCGACACCGAGCGCTTCGGCCAAGCCGTATTTACGAGTACGCGAGTCGAACCCGAGGGCGACGATGGGTACGCGGCGAAGGGCACGCTGCAACTCAAGGGCAAACGAGGTGCCGTGACGGTCCCGTTCAGCTGGCAGGGCGGCGGCGGGCAGGCGCGGATGCAGGGCGTATTCGAACTCCGGCGCACCCGGTTCGACGTCGGCACCGGCGAATGGGCCGACGACGATGCCATCGGCCTCGACGTGAAGCTCGCGTTCGACATCGAACTCGAACATTGTGACTGAGCGTCAGTCCATGCGCCCGGTCGCACTCGCGTGCCTCTGCCTGGGCGTGCTGGCGGCCTGTGCGCGGCCCGTGGCGAGAATCGACGAACCGACGGCGGCACCGCTGCCCGCCGGAGACTATGCCGAGGCCGCGCGCGAAGGTGCCGCCGTGTTCCGGATCGACCCGGGGCGCTCGCTGATCCTCGTGCGCGTCGGCCGCGCAGGCTCGATGCGCAAGCTGGGCCACGACCATGCGATCGCGAGCACGGACGTGCAGGGTTTCATTGCGCTGTTCGACGACATCAAGCGGTCCCGTGCCGATGTCGTGTTTCCGCTCCGCAACCTGCGCGTCGACGAGCCCCGCCACCGCGAACGACTCGGGCTCGACGCCGGGCCCGACGAGAGCGACATCGCCGGCACCTACACCAACATGCTCAAGGTACTGGAACCCGAACTCGCGCCCTGGGCACGGCTGGCGGCACGCGTCGCAGCCGGAGAGACCGGCGCCACCGAACTCCGGGTGACGATTGGTCTGCACGGCAGAGAACGCGCGCTGTCGCTGCCGCTCGATTTCGAGCGCGACGGGCCCCGCCTGGTGGCGCGCGGCAGCGCGACGTTGACGCACCAGGCTTTCGGGCTCGAGCCCTACTCGGCGGCCGGCGGCCTGCTCCGGGTCGCGGATGAACTCGAAGTCCGTTTCGAGTTCATCGCGCTCGAGACTCAGTCGAACTGATAGACGATACCCAGCGACAGCATCGACAGGTCGGCATCGTCGAGATCGTAGATCTCGTATTCGCCGCGGATGCTGACGGGACCGAGGCCGAAAGCCAGGCCCACGCCGTAGCCGAGGTCGGAGCCGTCATCGCTGACCGAGACGCCCGAGAGCTCGCCCTCGACGTCCCAGAAGACGTAGCCGGCCTTGGCGAACAGGTCGATCAGGCCGGCATCGAAAGATACGACGCCCCAGACGTTGACGCCGCTCGTGTCGAGCACGAGTTCCTCCGTCCCGATCGGGATCTCCGGCTGGCCGAAGTCGACGTACCCGGCTTCGATACCGAGATCGATCGCGGGCAGGTCGAAGCGGTAGCCGGCAAAAACCTTGAACGCGTTGTCGTCTTCGTCGATCGACGACGGCAGACCCGGGATCGGGAACTCGTTCGTATCGAGGTCCGCCTCGAGCGTCGCGCCCCCGACGCTGCCGCCGATGTAAAGCCCGCTGTCCGCTACGGCAGTTTGCGATACGGCCAGCGTTGCGGCGAGCGCCAGACACCCTCCAGCGAAGCCGCTGCCCTTACCTGAAGTGCTCATCGTTTTCCTCCTTGAATGCCCTGCGAAGTGCACACCTGCACTACACGATCTGACGAGCAATATGGTTTCGTCCGCGGCTTGTTGCGGTCAAGCACTCGCACCGCGTTTATTGCAACAGTTTGTAGCCGGCAGAATGGGGCCGTTCAGCCAGGCAGCGCGTCGATGCGCCTGAGGCCCCGGATCTGCTGCACGGCGAAAAC
>JAWWBD010000178.1:0-5126 GCA_033721115.1 Woeseiaceae bacterium
ACACGGCCGAGCTGCCGGGCACGTCCGTGATCGCCTTCGCGATCCAGCCGCCCGTACAGGACTCGGCCACGGCCAGGGTTTTCTGCGCGGCCGTCAGGTCGGTGACGACGGCCTCGGCGAGGCGAAAGATCGATTCGTGGTCAGCCATCGATGACGGACTCGTAGAGTGCAACGTGCTGCTCCGCCATCGTAGCGACGGCGAAGGCCTTTTGCATCCGTTCGCGGCCCGCGGCGCCGAGCTGCGCGCGCAGTGCCGGGTAGGCTGCCAGCGTCGCGAGCGCCGCTTCGAGCGCGGCGGGGTCGCCAGGCGGGACGAGCAGCCCGGTCTCGCCGTCCGCGACGGCTTCGGTGAGCCCGCCGGCCGCCGCCGCGACGACGGGTACGCCGGCCGCCGCCGCCTTGAGCACGACGACGCCCAGGCCCTCCGCGTGCGCCGGGTGGGCCAGGATGTCGCAGCAGCCGAGGAACCGGTCGAGGTCGTGCCGGAAACCCGGCAGGCTGACGACCGCGTCGAGCCCCAGCGCCTCTACCTGGCGGCGCAGCGCACCCTCGAGCGGACCCGTGCCGAAGATCAACAGGCGCGCCGCGGGGACGGCTTTCGCCAGCCCGGCGAACGCGGCCACGAGATCGCGGTGGCCCTTGCGCGGGATCAGCTGCCCGGCCGCCACGATCACGAGCGCGTCGCCGGGCAGGCCGAACTCCTGCCTGAACCGCGCGCAGTCCGGCGCCCCGTCCATGCCGTCCGCGGCAACCGCGCTCCGGATGCGGACGATCTTGCCGGGATCGACACCCTGGCGGTCGAGCGCCGTGGCCACCGCGTCGGAGATGGCGATGACGCGCCGGAAGGGCCGGTAGCGCAGCTTTGCAAGCCACGCGGGCTCGACGTTGTCGACCCGCCGCGACACGACCGCGGGTACGCCGGCCAGGCGCGCTGCGAGGCCGCCCATCAGGTCGGCGCCGCGCCGGCTGTGGCAGTGCACGACGTCCGGGCGCTCGGCCCGGATCAGGTGCCTGAGGCGCAGCGCAAACGCGGGATCGAGGTCGAACGCGCAGGCGAGGTTGCGGACGGCGATGCCCGCCGCCCGCGCCGCTGCGTCGATGCCGGAGCCCCGCGGACAGACCAGGAGTCCGTCGATGCCCTTGTCGGCGAGTGCCGAAACCAGGTACAGCACCTGCTGCGGTCCGCCATACAGGTGGCGACCGGTTTCGACATGCAAAATTTTCATCGCTCGATCATACTGTAGGAGCGCCCCACGGGCGCGATCATGCCTGGCAGCAGTCGCGCCCGCGGGGCGCTCCTACATTCGAACAATGAAAGCCGAAGTCTCCTCCATGCACACGCCGATGATGCGCCAGTACCTGGCCATCAAGTCCGAGTACCCGGACATGCTCGTGTTCTATCGCATGGGTGATTTCTACGAGCTGTTCTACGACGATGCGAAACGCGCCGCGGCGCTGCTCGACATCACGCTCACCGCGCGCGGCAAGTCGGCGGGTAACCCGATCCCGATGGCGGGCGTGCCCTATCACGCGGTCGAGGGCTATCTCGCCAGGCTGGTGAAGCAGGGCGAGTCCGTCGCGATCTGCGAACAGATCGGCGATCCGGCCACCAGCAAGGGACCGGTCGAACGCCAGGTCACGCGCATCGTCACGCCCGGCACGCTGACGGACGAAGCGCTGCTCGCCGAGACCCGCGACAACCTCGTGGCCGCCGTATACGGTGCCGGCGAGCGCTTCGGCATCGCCTGGCTCGACCTGGCGAGCGGCCGGTTCCGCCTGACCGAGGTCGAGGATGACGAGGCGCTCGCGGCAGAGCTCGGCCGGCTCAGGCCCGCGGAGCTGATCGTCGACGAGGACCAGGCACCCGCCGCCCCGCCCGGCAGCCAGGCCCGCGTCACGCGCCGGCCGCCCTGGCATTTCGAGCGCGACAGCGCGACGCGCCTGCTGTGCAGGCAGTTCGGGGTCCGGGACCTGGCGGGATTCGACTGCGAGGGCTTCCCGCACGGCCTCGCTGCGGCCGGTGCGCTGCTCCAGTACGTCACCGACACCCAGAAGACCGCGCTGCCGCACGTCACGTCGATCGCCGTCGAGCGCGGCAGTGAGGCCATCGTCATGGACGGCCCGACGCGCCGCAATCTCGAGCTCGAGACCTCGCTTGCCGGCAACGACAAGGCGACACTCGCCGGCATCATGGATCGCTGCAAGAGCCCGATGGGCTCCCGGCTGCTCCGGCGCGGGCTCCAGCGCCCGCTGCGCGACCAGGACGTCCTGCGCGCCCGGTACCAGGCGCTCGACGCAATGCTGACGCAAGGTGCCGTCGAGTGTCTGCAGCCAGGCGTGGACGGCATCGGCGACGTCGAGCGCATTCTCGCCCGCGTGGCCTTGCGCTCCGCGCGGCCGCGTGACCTGCGCCAGCTGGGCGTGGCGCTGGCGCGCCTGCCGGAACTCAGGCGCGCGCTCCGCGCACTCGATTCGCCGCTCCTCGACTCGCTGTGCGAGGCCATTTCCGAGCACGGGCGCCAGCGCGACCTGCTCGCGCGCGCGATCATCGACGACCCGCCCATGCTGATCCGGGACGGCGGCGTCATCGCGACGGGCTACGACACAGAGCTCGACAACCTGCGCTCGATCGCCGGGCACGCCGACGAGCACCTGCTCAAACTCGAACAGCGCGAGAAAGAACGCACCGGCATTTCCACGCTCAAGCTCGGCTACAACCGCGTGCACGGCTATTACATCGAGATCTCCCGCGGACAGGCCGACAAGGCGCCCGCCGATTACACTCGCCGGCAGACGCTGAAGGGTGCCGAGCGTTTCATCACGCCCGAGCTCAAGGAATTCGAGGACAAGGTCCTGGGTGCGCGCGAACGTGCGCTGGCCCGGGAGAAGCAGCTGTACGAGGAGCTCCTCGACCGCCTGCACGAGGTACTCGGCACGCTGCAGGAGACTGCGTTTGCGGTGGCCGAGGTCGACGTGCTCGCGTGTCTCGCCGAGCGCGCCGACACGCTGGACCTGGTCAGGCCGGAACTCGTCGCGACCCCTGCGATCGAGATCGAGGGCGGCCGGCACCTGGTCGTCGAACAGGTCATCGACGAACCCTTCGTCGCCAACGACCTCGCACTCGGCGAGGACACGCGGCTTTTGGTCATCACCGGCCCGAACATGGGCGGCAAGTCAACCTACATGCGACAGACGGCGCTGATCGTGATTCTCGCGCACATCGGCAGCTTCGTGCCCGCCGCGCGGCTCAGGGTCGGCCCGATCGACCGGATCTTCACCCGCATCGGCGCCTCTGACGATCTCGCGGGCGGCCGTTCGACGTTCATGGTCGAGATGACCGAGACGGCGACGATCCTCAACAACGCGACGGAAGAGAGCCTGGTCCTGATGGACGAGATCGGCCGCGGCACGAGCACTTTCGACGGGCTGTCCCTGGCCTGGGCTGCCGCGCATCACATGGGTGAGAGGATTCGTGCGTTCACGCTGTTCGCGACGCACTACTTCGAGCTGACCGGGCTCGCCGACGAACTGCCCAGCTGCAACAACGTGCACCTCGATGCCACCGAGCACGGCGGCGAGCTCGTGTTCCTGCACGCGGTCCGGCCCGGTCCCGCGAACCAGAGCTACGGGCTGCAGGTCGCGGCGCTCGCGGGCGTGCCGCAATCCGTGATCGGCCGGGCACGCGCTTTCCTGAAAACGCTGGAATCCCAGCAGGCGGCGCAGGCGGACGGGCCGCAGGGGCGCCTGCCGCTCGAGGTGGCCGAGCCGGCTGCGCCCGATACGCTCAGGACCGCGCTGGCAGAAATCGACCCCGATGCACTCTCGCCGCGCGAGGCGCTGGAGGCGCTGTACCGGCTGAAGGATATCGACTGATCGCGGCCACAGCGCAACGGAGAAACCGCGGCAGCAGCGGCCCTTGGCCGCGATCAGTCCTCCCGCAGGAAATGCCCGCGCTTCAAAAACGCCGCCGCCTGGTCGGCACACTGCGGCAGCACGAGCATGGTCTGGTGGGTCACCTTCATCTCGAGATGGTCTTTCGCCCCGTCGAGGTGAGTCTCCGACAGGGCGATCGTGCCGTCGTTGGGCTCGTCGAAGCTCGCGACGAACTGACCCATGCCGAAGGACAGCGTGCCGGCGATGATGCCGACGTCGCGCGAGCGGCAGACGTGGCTGCCCCACTCGTTGGCCGCCTTTTGCACGACCCCCGTGGGGAGCGAGTGGCCGATGATGCGCTCCGCCCAGTTCTTCTGCGCCAGCAGCGCAGCCGCGCGCGAGCCGGAGAGCGGGGAGCCCATGCAGACCAGGCGTCCCGGCGGCGCCTGCGGGTCGTTCGCGAGCATCCGGAGCGCGACGACGCCCCCCAAGCTGTGGCCGATCAGGTGCACGGCCCCGAGTTTCTGTTCGCGCAGGAACCGTGCGAGCGCTGCCGCGTTGTCGTCGATCGTGCCGCGGACGGACGGATAACTGAACAGCCGGACCCGGAAGCCGTACTCGCGCTCGAGCCGCCGCTTGATCAGGTACATCTGGGCGCCGTGCGACCAGAAGCCGTGCGTGCAAACGACGTCTTCGATTTCGTTCAGCGGATGAGGCGCTCTAGCGCCTCGCGATTCGTCCATGACCAGACCCTGGCGGCAGCTTCGGCAATCGGCAGCCATTCATAGGCGGAATGTTCGTCGACCGAGAGCGCGATGTCCACGGGCGCAGCGAGCCGATAGCGCCATTCGTACTCGGTGTTCTCGACGACGCCCGGCGCATACCGGTGGCGCCAGCGGGGATCGATGACGAAGCGCCGCGTTCTGCCGGTGGCCTCGAGCTCGCCCTCGGCGTCGAGTCCCGTTTCCGCCGCGAGCTCGCGGCGCGCGGCCGCGGCCGGCGTCTCGTCCGGATCGAGCGTGCCCGTTACCGACTGCCAGAACTCGAAGGGCCGCCGACGCTTCAGCACCAGTGCGAGTGCGTCGGTGTGCACGACGACCAGGACCGATTCAGGGCGCCGGTAGGCGGCAGTCATGTCGGCAGGTCGCGCGGCCCAAGGCCGCGACGGAACGCATCGATCACACTTTCGCGGGCTTCCGCAGCCGGATAACGGCTTCCATCAACAGCTGGGCCGACACATCGCCAGGCGCGGT
>JAWWBD010000179.1:0-5117 GCA_033721115.1 Woeseiaceae bacterium
AAATCCCAGACCCCTTCCTTGGCCGCCTGGTCGGCAATCTGAATCGAATTGCCTTCCGACATGATGATCCGGCCCATTTCCTCACTGACCGGCATCACCTGATAGATGCCGACGCGGCCCTTGTAGCCGTCGTTGCATTGCTCGCAACCCTTGGCTTCGTAAATGGTCAGGCCCTCGGAGATGTCCTCGTCGGTGAAGCCTTCGCGCAGCAGGTCCTCATCGGGAATGTCCATCGGCGCCTTGCAGTGACCGCAGAGCCGGCGCGCCAGACGCTGGGCGATGATCAGGCTAACCGAGGTCGCGATTGCGTAGGGTTTCACGCCCATGTCGACCAGCCGGGTCAGCGTCCGCGGCGCATCGTTGGTGTGCAGCGTCGACAGCACGAGGTGACCGGTCTGCGCCGCCTTGATCGCGATCTCGGCGGTTTCGAGGTCGCGGACCTCGCCGACCATGATCACGTCCGGGTCCTGGCGCAGGAACGCTTTGAGCGCGGAGGCGAAGGTCAGCCCGACCTTCGGATTGACGTTGACCTGGTTGATCCCGGGCAGGTTGATTTCCGCCGGGTCCTCGGCCGTCGAGATGTTGCGGTCCTCTGTATTCAGGATATTGAGGCCAGTGTAGAGCGAGACCGTCTTACCGGAACCCGTCGGGCCGGTGACCAGGATCATGCCGTAGGGCTTGGCCAGGTGTTTCTGGTAGAGCTGTTTCTGCTTGTCCTCGTAGCCCAGCGCGTCGATGCCGAGCTTGGCGCTCGAAGGATCGAGGATACGCAGCACGATCTTCTCGCCGAACAGCGTCGGGCAGGTGTTGACGCGGAAGTCGATGGCGCGGCTCTTCGAGATACGCATCTTGATGCGCCCGTCCTGCGGTACGCGACGCTCGGCGATGTCCATCCGGGACATGACCTTGAGGCGCGCGCAGACCTTGGTCGCCAGCGCCACCGGCGGCTGCGCGACCTCGGACAGGACGCCGTCGAGGCGCGTCCGGACGCGGAAGAACTTCTCGTAGGGTTCGAAGTGGATGTCCGATGCCCCGCGCTGGATCGCGCCGAGCAGGATCTTGTTGACGAACTTGACGACCGGCGCATCCTCGACGTCGTCGCGGCCGATGACTTCGTCTTCTTTTTCTTCGCCTGAGACGTCGAGATTCTCGAGATCGAAGTCGTCGTCTTCGAGGTCGCTCATCGTCGTGTCGACGGCCTCGATGGCCCGGACGATGCGTTCCTCGAGCTTGTCCTGCTCGACGACCACCGGGTCGATCCTGAGGCTCGTCTGGAACTTGATCTCGTCGATCGCCGCGAGGTTCGTCGGGTCGGCGATACCGACGAATAGTCGCTGGCCGCGGCGGACCAGCGGCAGCACGCGGTGCTTGTTGATCAGTTTCTGGTCGACGGCCCGAACCGTCTCGAGATCGACCTCTATGGCATCGAGATCGAGAAGCGGTACGCCGAATTCGTGGGACGCTGCAACCGCGATCGCGCGGGCGTTGGCCAGGTCGTTATTGACGAGAAATGCGACCAGCGGCAGCTTGTCTTTCTTGGCGGACGCCGTGGCCTCGAGAAGCTGGTCCTCGGATATCAGCCCGTCCTGGACAAGCCGTCTCGGCAGCCCGGCGAGGGCAGTCTGTGTGGCGGTCGCGACCATGGGCTGAAGGGAATCGGGTCCTCTCTCCTGAACGTCACAGTCTCACTGATCGAAGGCCCCGGATCAACCGGATTATGTGCGGCTCTTCACAAATAGCGCATTTGCTTATGTCAGGCGACCTGCATGGTCTCCGGCCAGTGAAACTGCGGGTCCGGGCGCTCAATTGCGGCAGGACGAGGGCAGGTAGCGCGTGTCGACCGTCGGGGCGAGGTACGCGGTCGTGACGCCGCCTCCCGTGAGCTCCGTCGCGCCGGCGCCGGGCGCCGGGGCGGCGCCGCAGCGCCAGATAACGCTGCCGGTCCCGGACATGTACGGCGTGAACGATATCGTGTCGCCGAAGATCGCCTGGTGGACGTTATTGCCGAACGTGACGTCGACCCGGCCGTTGTCCACGTTGACCTGGCTCACATACTCGCCCTGCGTATCCGAGGGCGCGGGGGTCATGCCCGCAGCCGTGCGGTCCGCAGGCGGCACGCCAGTCTGGTTGAAGGCGTCGATGACCGGCGCCTTGGCGCCGGCGCCCATGTTGAGCCCCTCGGCCACCTGGGCCCGGATCGTGTAGGTCTGGTAGGCCGAGATCGCGAGCGAGGCGAGGATGCCGATGATCGCGACGACGATCATCAGTTCGATCAGCGTAAAGCCCCGTTGGTCTCTGCTCATGTCGACTCTGTTCATGTCGCGCGTCCCTTGTCCTGTGCCCCCGTTGCGCCGCCCGATTCTAGCGCAGCGGCTTCTCGTTGTTTCCTGCGGTCGGAGCGAATCATTACGGGTGTGATGCAGTTCACATCGCCCGCGTGCGCCCCGTCCCGCTTTGCCCGTGCTGCTCTAAAAAAAAGCCCCGGGCGGACCGGGGCTTTTCCGAGCTTAAAAACTCAAGCTTCGATCGATCGCAAGCGATCGAACGACTTACGGACGGCAGGCCGCCGGCAGGTGTTTCGGCTGGATGCCGACGCCGGCGCAATTCCACTGCACGCTACCGGCCTGGGTCGTGTCGGCCGTCAGCGTTATGGAGTTGCCGTCGAGGGTCGAGTGTGCGGTCTGCGGAGCGGTCGAGCTGTAGGCCACGGTGATAACGCCGTCGCCATTGCCGACGGTCACACTGCTGACGTAATTGCCCTGGATGGCTCCGGCCGCTGCCAGACCGGCATTGGCGTTGCTCGTCGGCATGGTGCCGCGATCCTGGAAGAACTCGGTGACCGCTGCCTTGGCACCGCCCGAGAGGTTCAGACCCTCGGAAACCTGGGCGCGGATCGTGTAGTCCTGGTACGCCGGGATCGCGATCGCGGCCAGAATGCCGATGATCGCAACCACGATCATGAGTTCGATCAGGGTAAAGCCTTGCTGCTTCTTCATTTCTCTATCTCCATGAATACGAGAATGGTGTCGTGAACGGCGTCTCCGCCTGTGCGAAATTAGAAAGCAATCCGCGTGCCAACTCTGCGCAGCACGTCACAAGTCGCCGAAAATGCAGTCGTTACGCGGTATCCGGCTGCTGCGGGCCGTATCCGGCGCGGCGCCGGCCGGCCGCGCAATGCACGGGATTTGTCACAAAGTGACAAGATTCGTCAGCCCGGTCGGTCGGTGCCGACAGGGCATCAAGCGGCGGGTCAGGCGTCGATCCCGAGCTTCTTGATGCGATACCGGAGCTGCCGGAAGGTCAGGCCGAGCAGTTTCGCCGCGGCGGTCTTGTTGTAGCGCGTTTTCTCCAGGGCCTCGACGATCGCCTGGCGCTGCACGTCCTCGACCTGGTCGTCGAGCCCGCCGGGCGACACGGCGGCCGTTGGCGCCTGCGCAGCCGCCGGCCGCATGTGCAGGTCCGCTTCGCTGATCGTGCCTGTCGTGCACAGCGTGACCGCCCGCTCGAGGACGTTTTCCAGCTCCCGGACGTTGCCCGGAAATGCGTGCGTGAGCAGTGCCCGGCGCGCGCTGTCGTCGAGCCTGGCCTCTGCGCCCAGCCGCTGCAAGATGTGCCCGGCAAGCGCCAGCACGTCGGCGCCCCGTTCCCGAAGCGCCGGGACGTGCAGCTCGATCACGTTGATCCGGTAGTAGAGGTCCTCGCGGAACTCCCCGGCGGCGACCATCTTGCCGAGGTCGCGGTGCGTGGCCGAGAGAATGCGGATGTCGACGGCGACCTCTTTCGAGGCGCCGACGGGCCGGATCGTGTTCTCCTGGATGACCCGCAGGAGCTTGACCTGCATCGCGAGCGGCAGGTCGGCGATTTCGTCCAGGAACAGCGTGCCGCCGTCCGCGCTCTGGACGAGCCCGACCTTGTCGCTGACGGCGCCGGTGAAGCTGCCCTTCCGGTGGCCGAAGAACTCGCTTTCCATGAGCTCGGACGGTATCGCGCCGCAGTTAACGGGCACGAAGGGGCCGTCGCCGCGCGGACCCGAATCGTGAATCAGCCGCGCGACGAGTTCCTTGCCGGTGCCCGATTCACCCGATATGTGGACCGGGGCCTGCGAGCGCGAGACCTTGTCGATCATCTCGCGTAGGCGCTGCATCGGTTCGGAATCGCCGATCAGGCGGGACGCCTCGGCGTCGGTGTGCGCCTCGACTTTCAGTGCGTTCTCGACGATGCTGCGGAGATGGGCCAGGTCCAGCGGTTTCGAGATGAAGTCGAACGCCCCGAGCTTCAGTGCCTGCACGGCGGTCTCGACGTTGCCGTGGGCCGTGATCACGGCGACCGGCACGCCCGTCGCATTCGACTGCATCCAGTCGACGAGATCCAGCCCGTCGCCGTCGGGCAGGCGCATGTCCGTCAGGCAGATGTCGAAACGCTGCCCGGCCAGGAGCGACTTGGCCGTTGCCACGTCACCCGCGGTCTCGGTGGCGATTTCCATGCGCCCGAGCGTCAGTGCGAGCAGCTCACGGATATCGGGTTCGTCGTCAACGACGAGGGCACGCGGCTGGCTCATCAGGTCGTCTCGGTTTCCCAGCGGTCGGGATCGGCGAACACGATACGAAAGATACTGCCTCCGCCCGGCCGGTCAAGGTAGGTGAGCGTGGCCCGATTGAGCTCGCACAGCTCGCGGGAGATGTAGAGGCCGAGACCCGTACCGCCCGATCTTTCGGTGTAGAAGGGCTCGAACATCTTGTCTGCCGTCGCCCGGTCGACGCCGCGGCCCTGGTCGAGCACCTCGACGTAGGGCCTGCCCTGTGCCTCGAGCCGCCCCGCGCGGACCTCGACGGCGATCCCGCCCGTCTCGCTCCCGTACTTGACCGCGTTGTCGCACAGGTTCCAGAGCACCTGCCTCAAGTGGCTCGGATCCATACGCACCTCGAGGTCTGCGGCCACGGGCGAGACGGAAAGCTCGCCCTCCTGCAGCTCGAGCGTGCGCGTGAATTCGGACGCGAAGTCGTCGAGCCAGGGCTTGAGCTCGAGCCGTTCGGGGCGGCTGGATTCGCGGCGGGAGAGCTGCAGCACGTTGTCGATGATGTGGCTGACCCGGCTCGAGTGCGTCTTGATGATTTCCG
>JAWWBD010000180.1:0-4992 GCA_033721115.1 Woeseiaceae bacterium
GGTCAGGAGCTCGACGGTCTGCTCGTCGCGCACGACACGCTCGAGCAGCGCGCGGGCGCGGTCGCCGTCGAGCCCGGTATCGCCGAGCAGCGCATCGACTTCATCGTCATCTGCGAACAGTTCGCCGAACGCGGCGTCGACCTGCGCGTCGGACACGTCGAGCTGCCGCCGCCGCGCTTCGTCGAGCAGCACGAGTTCCCGCGCGTACTGGTCGAGATACTGTTGTCGAAGGTTTTCGATCAGCGCCGGGTCCTGCCCGGCCAGCGTCACGCCCTGGCGCCGGGCGAGCAGCCGCACGGCAATCGCGAAGCGGGCATCGAACTCCGCTTTCGTGACCGTTCGGTCCCCGAGTTCGATGACGACCGCGTCGCTGCCGTTCCCGGCGGCAATCGGTGCTGCCAGGAGCGCGGCCAGCGCCAGCGCCGCGCGGCGCATCGGCTGCCGGCCTCTGTGCGATCCTTCGGGCGCCGGCATGGTGCTCCTATTCCGCAGCCGCGCGCGCGGCTGCTTCGCGGATGGCCGGCCGGTAGTTCTCGTCGCGGTAGACGATTTCATCGGCCTGCACGGTCATCACGACCTTGTTGTTCTTGATCTCGGCATCGGGACCGGCCAGGTAATCCTTGTCGAGAACGACGAAATCCGCGTACTTGCCTGGTTCGAGGCTACCGACCTTCGACTCGGCGTACAGGAATTCGGCCGAGCGGAAGGTAAAGAGCTTCAGCGCCTCGACCCGGTGAATGCCTTCCTCCGGCACGTAGGTGCGGCCCTCGCCCGCCTTCGCAGGTGCGAAACCGTCGTCGGCGACCTCGCGATTCACGTAGACGTCCAGTATGCCCATGTAGGTTCGCGGGTTCGGGAGCCCGATCTCGGCTTCGCCGACCACGTTGACGCCCTGGTCGAGAAGCGTCCGCACCGGCGCCAGAAACGCGTAGCCCGGCTCGCCGTAATGCTGTTCGATGTTGGTGGGCTCGATCGCCAGTGCACGCCGTACGTTGACCGGGAGATAGAGGTTGTACTTGACGAGTTCCGCGCTGACGTCGGGCAGCGCGCCGGTCAGCGTGCCGTGCGCAAAGCCGTTGCGCATGCCGAGCACGTAGTCCATCGTCAGCAGGCCCGGGTTCCTCGACATCTGCAGCTCGAGCTGATCGACGAAAATCCTGAGGGCCTTCGAGCCGACGCCGTGCACGCCCGCGAAACGCCAGCCGGAGCGCAGCCCGCGCATCAGCGCCTGGACCGTGGCAGCATCGAAGTCCGGACAGGTCTCGAGAATCTCCTTGACCTTGCGCTCGTCGACGCCGGGCTTGACCGGCAGGTCCTCGCCCAGGCAGCCGCGATTCGGCGCATCCCAGTCGCCCTCGCTCGACATGCCGTGCATCCAGAGCCAGGGATTCGCGTCGATCGTCTGCCACAGCGCGCCGACGGACTGGTACAGGCCCGCCGCGGCCGCCTCCGGCATCGGCTGGCGTGCGAGATCGAAGCTGTAGGCAAAGCGGATCGGCAGCTTGCCGTCGCGCCGCAGCAGGTAGTTGTAGGCCGTGACCTGGTCGTTCGTGTTCAGCCGCGAGCCGAACGTCGTCATGCCGGCCTTGTGGTAGTACTCGCGGACGAGCTGCTTGAACCCGTCGCCGTACTGGTCGGGCGTCGGCTGCTCGCGCAGGAGCTGGTTCAGGTGCGCCCTGAGCGGGCTCTGCAGGATGATGCCGCGGCCGCCGGGATCATCGACCCCGCGTGCCTGGTTGTTCACCGACTCGACGAAGTCGGGCCACATCTCGAGCACCTTCTCATAGGCCATTTCGTTGAAAAGGATGACGCGATGGCTGGCAAGCGCGGTGCCGAAGGCAAGGACGCCGACAAGAACCACGCCGGCCCGGATCAGTCTGAATTGCAGCCAGTTCATTATTCAACCCTCCCGTCGAGCCCGACCACCTTGCGCGTGATCGGCCGGCCATCCGGCCCGGCCGTTACGTGGAACCAGATGTCCTTCTCCGGCGCGTCCATGATGCCGGTCGCGCTCGAGAGCACGAGCGGGTAGTTGGGCACGATCTCGGAGATGTCCGCCCGGGTGATGCGCACGTCGGACAGCTGGGGCGCGCTTATCAGCGTGGACACCGAGGCGGGTGTCGCGAAGCCCAGCGCCGGCGCGTGCAGGAGTTCGATGTTGAGCCACTCCTCCGGCGTCGGCGTCGCATGGGCCAGCAGGAGGTCCATCGCCTTGGCGACTTTCGCCATCGTCGCATCCGGTGTCGCACCGACGTCCGTCATCAGTACGTAACCCTCCGGCGTCGTCCGCAGCTTGTACTGCTCGCGTGCGAAGCGTTCGGATTCGCCCATCGGGTGCACGTGGCTCTCGACGATGCCGGGTATGACGGTCTTGCCGCCGAGATCGACGATACGCGTATCGGGACCGGCGAGCCTCAGCATTTGCGCGTTGGTTCCGAGCGCAAGAATCACCTCGTCACGTACGGCCATCGCCTGCGCGATGGTGCCGGGATCCGGGTTCACCTCGTGCTCGTCGAGCGTGATGATCTTGGCATTCGTATAGACGGTGTCGGCGTAGTTCAGGATTTCGCTCGGCAGGTTCTGCGCCCAGGCCGAGCTGCCGGCAAGGATTGCCAGGACCGGGAGCCAGCGCAGCGCGCGGCGGGCACTCTCCGGGTGATCGTTCATCGCGTCCCTCCAGGTATTCAGGCCCCTCGAACAGGGGGCGATCATTACAGCGAAAAGGCCAAACCGAATCAATCGAGCCCTTGCAGATGTTACGTTCGGCCGAGCGTTTGCAGCATGCACGGCGACTGCCGACAATCCATTACGCAGGTAATCAATCGGCTGCGCGCACGGTCTCCGACGCATCGGCGAGCAGCGCGTACACGGCCATGCGGTCCGCATGCGCTTCGAGCAGTTCGTAAAGGCTGGCCACCAGGCCGCCGGCATAAAACTCCTCGACGAATGCATCGGCACTGGCGAGTGTCGCGCTGCGCTCGACGATCGCGATCGCCGCGGCGAGCGCACGACTCGCCGCCACCGTCCGCCCGACCTGTGGCGCCGCGTGCAGCGTCGCCGGCAGCTGCACGTTGATCCCGTCGTTCACGTAATGCTCGATGATCTCGTCGACTTCCTCTTTCGCAGTGATCAGCGCATCGCGCGTCTCGGTGACGGTCGGCAGTGGCCAGTCGTCGGCTCCCGCACGCCCGCGGATAATCTCCGCGACCAGCACCTGCGTCTCGACGATGCGGTCGCGCGCCCGGTCATTGACGACGCTGATCGTGAACGGGTCCCAGTTCCCGCCGCCGTGTGCGAAGAGCGCGCCGACCGGCAGCAGGCAGGTCACGACAAGCGCGCGGACGACCCGGTTCAGCAAGCGGTATGTCATGTCCATTTCCTCGACGAAGGTACGATGCGGGCCTCTAAAGCCGGCGCAGCAGCAGGAACAGCAGGCCGGCCCAGAGCATGAGGATCGCGGCGAGACGCGTGCCGTCGATGCGCCCTTCCCCGGTTTTCAGACCAATGAAATCGATAATCGTGCCAACGGCGTCGCGGTCCGCAACCTGCACGAACAGGCCCGCACCCCCGTCGCCGCCGGCGAGCGAGCGCATGATCTCGGGATTCGGCGTCGAAAAGATCTGCCCGCTGACCTCTTCGAAACCCAGGAATTCGCCGCTCTCGTCATAGACCGGGAGACCTTCCTCCACGTCTGTCCGGCCGACGTGGAGCGCGATGACGCGCACGCCGAGTTCGGCCAGCTTCGCGAGCGCCGGTTCCGCAGGTTCGCCGCTCGCCGTCTGCTCGCCGTCCGACACCAGCAGTAGGTATTTCGGATGGCCCTCGCCCCGGTATGCCTCCGGCAGGCTCTCGAATAGCGGCACGACGCCGGCAAGCGCGCCGCCGAGATCCGAGCCGGCTTCGGTGAGCAGGCCGGTGGTCAGCACGAACTCGACGATTTCCTCGGCCAGCGACAGGTCGTCGTCCCACGCGAGGATCGTTTCGGCCCGGGCCGTGAAGGCGGAGACGGCGACCATGGCCGGGCGCGCCGCGGATGCGAGGTTCGCGAGCAGCGGCAGGAGCACGGCCTGTGCACGCTCGAGCCGCGTGCCGGTCTCGCCGTGCGTTGCGGGCTCGGGGATCGTGCCCATGCTGAGCGACACGTCGGCCGAGATGGCGAGCAGCACCGGCGCATCGCTGCCATCCGCGTCGATCGTCGCCTGGCGCGCATGCACGACAAGCACGAGCATGCCGACGAGCAGTGCGGAGACAGACAGATACCGCCGCGGATTGTCCCAGACCCGCTCGCGGATCCCCACGGCGACGACGGCGGCCAGGACGAGGAATGCGAATGCGAGGAACACCCGGCGCCCTTCAGAAGATGCGCTTCTCGGCGGAAATGGCTGCACCCTCTCCCTCGGAAGGAGTCTCCGGCCGGCCCTCCGCGGACTGCGGTGCGGTGGCGGTCTGCGGCAGCGAAAGCAGGAAATCGAGCAGCCGCCGCGCGAGCGGCCCGGCCGGGTCGCCGCCGAGGCTCTGGCGCAGGTAGGCGAGCGACTGGGAGTAGTACTCGACCTCAGGCGTGTCGACGAACAGCTCGAACTGCAGGCGTCCGAGCAGGTAGTGCACCTTCGCCAGCAGCACGGGGTCGTCGACCGTGGCGTTCAGACCGGCGAGCATGACCCGCGCGGTCCCGATGTCCCCGGTCTGCGCGAGGTAGAGCGCGCGGTTGAAGACCGCGGCCTCCCGGTACCCGGACCGCGCTGCCACGACCCCGGCCGTCGGCCACAGGTAGAAAGGCGGGCGCCTGACCTCGTCGACGAGCGCCTTGTAGTCGGTCGCGTACAGCGTCTCGAGCCGTAACAGCGCAGCCTCGAGCGACGCCACGCTTGCCGTATCGCTGCCGGCGGTCAGCCCGGGCAGCTCGTCGCGCAGCACCGCGATCGCTTCGGCGGGCGCGGCCCCGAAGTGGCCGGCGAAGTCCTGCCAGGCCGCGGCAAGCGTCGGCGCACC
>JAWWBD010000181.1:0-4958 GCA_033721115.1 Woeseiaceae bacterium
AGGATTCGAACCTACGTAGGCATAGCCAGCAGATTTACAGTCTGCCCTCGTTGACCGCTTGAGTACCCCTCCGCGGACACAAGCCGGCTATTGTCTAGCGCCACCACCTCACTGTCAACCGCCGGATGCGTTTAATTTCGGGGCATTGGGGCGCTTTGCAACCCCTGTTTCGCCCCCGGCCGGGCGCTTCCGGCGGCGCCTCAGGCGTCCTTCAGGCTCCAGTGCCAGGGCTCGTAGGTGATGCCCCACGGGTTGTCCCGCGGATAGGTCAGCGAAAACCCGAACCGCCCCGCCTCGCGGCCCAGCCAGGCGAACGCGTCCGTCTGCTCGAATTCCTCGGTCAGCGGCCGCGAGCCCGGCGTCGCGATGTCGACGGCCCGCCCCGTGTGGTGTTCGCTGAAGCCCGGGGCGGCATTGACCGCGAGGATGTCCGCGATGTCCTGGCCCGCCTCGAGCTTGGACCGGATCAGCCCGGCCTGGTACTCGACGCTCCGGAACCCGGAGACGATCAGGAGCTGAATGCCCTCGTCCGCGGCCGCCTGCACCAGCGCCTGCCAGCGGGCCGCCGCCTCCGGGGTCAGCCGCTGCATGCGACCGACGAGGTTCGGCCCGATCTCGACGAGCTCGGTCGCCTCGGGGAAGACCGGCATGCCGGTCGCGCGGCCGTAGTCGTGCGGGATGCCGAGTTCGTCGTGGATGTCGCGCAGCATGACAGCGCGGATTGTCCCATACCTGCAAGCGACGGCAAGCAGGGCAGACGGGTAGAATTCCGCGACCATGGGCCCCGGCGAACGCGACAACGAGGAACGGGACGAGCTGTACGCGGCCGAGAAGTCCGGCGCGGAACCGTTCCGTTTCGACGAGCGCGTGGCGCAAGTGTTCCCGGACATGCTGCGCCGCTCGATCCCCGGCTACGACGCCTCGCTCGAGGCCATCGGTTCGCTGGCCGCGCGCTACGTCGTCGCCGACACCCGCTGCTACGACCTGGGCTGCTCGCTGGGCGGCGCGGCGCTCGCGATGCGCCACGGAATCCGGGCGGGGGGCCGGATGCCGGGCGTGCGGATCCTCGCCATCGACAACGCCCCGGCCATGGTCGAACGCTGCCGGGAGATCGTGGCCCGGGACACGGCCGGCCGCGGTGATGCCGTACCGGTCGAGGTGTTGCTCGCCGACATCCGCGATGCGCCGCTAGCCGACGCGTCGATGGTCGTCATGAATTACACGCTGCAGTTCCTGAGCCTCGCGGACCGGGCGGCCATCGTCGAGCGCATCGCCGCCGCACTGGTGCCGGGCGGCCTGTTCGTGCTCTCCGAGAAAGTGGTCGACGAGGACCCGGCCATGGAGAAACTGCTCGTCGAGCTGCATCACGAGCACAAGCGCCGGAACGCGTACAGCGAGCTCGAGATCAGCGCCAAGCGCGCCGCCCTAGAGAACGTGCTCGTGCCCGAGACCGTCGCGGCGCACCGCGCGCGGCTGACGGCGGCCGGGTTCCGCCACGTCGCGGTCTGGCTGCGCTACTTCAATTTCGTGTCGATGATCGCGATCCGGTGACCCGGCCCGTGGGCAAGGCGGTTCGGACGTCGCCCTGGGGCGCGCTCGCGGAGGCCGGCCTCGGCGGCTGGCGCGCCGTGCTCGAGCCTGTGGTCGAGTCGCGGCTCGACGCCGCCGCGCACGGCGACATGCCGCGCTGGCACACCGCTGTCGACAGCCTGCCCGTGGTCGCCGGGGATCCGGACCGGCTCGCCGCGGCGCTCGGCGAACTCGTGCCGTGGCGCAAAGGCCCGTTCGAACTCGGCGGCGTCACGGTCGACAGCGAGTGGCGCAGCGACCTCAAGTGGGCGCGCGTCGAGCCGGCTCTCGAGCCGCTGCCGGGCCGGACCGTGCTCGATGTCGGCTGCGGCAACGGCTACTACGCCTACCGGATGCGCGAGTCCGGGGCGCGCCTGGTGATCGGTGTCGACCCGACGCTGCTCTACGTCATGCAGTTTCGCGCCGTGCACCACTTTTGGCCCGACGACAGCATCCACGTCCTGCCGCTCCGGCTCGAGGAACTGCCCGGCGACGCGCGCGCCTTCGACACGGCCTTTTCGATGGGCCTGCTCTACCACCAGCGATCGCCGCTCGAGCACCTCCGGCAGTTGCGCCAGGCGCTCCGCCCGGGCGGCCAGCTGGTGCTCGAGACGCTGTTCCTGCCCGGCGAGACGGCGTGCGCACGCACGCCGCCCGGCCGCTATGCACGCATGAAAAACGTGTGGCTGCTGCCCACGCTGGCCGAGCTCGGGACGTGGCTCGAGCGCACGGGCTTTCGCGAAATCCGGGTCGTCGACACCAGCCGGACGACGACCGAAGAACAGCGGACGACGCCGTGGATGCCCTTCGAGTCCCTGGCCGAGGCGCTCGACCCCGATAATCCCGAGCTGACGGCGGAGGGCTGGCCGGCACCGCGGCGGGTTGTCGTGGTTGCGAAAGCACCGTAGTTTCTTTAGTTTCTGTTCAAAACGAAAACCAAGGAAAGCGCCATGAAGCTGTCCCCGGCCGTCGAGAAATACGTGCTGCACTGGGGCGAAATGGGCACCCGCTGGGGCACCAACCGGACGGTTGCCCAGATCCAGGCGCTCCTGTATCTCTCCCCGGAGCCGCTCTGCGCCGACGAGATCGTGGACGCGCTGTCCGTCGCGCGTTCCAACGTCTCGACCAGCATCCGCGAACTGCAGAGCTACGGGCTCGTCCGCATGACCCACGTTCTCGGCGACCGCCGCGACTATTTCGAGTCGCTGCACGACGTCTGGGAGCTGTTCCGCGTGATCTTCGAGCAGCGCAAGCAGCGCGAGCTGAACCCGACGCTCGCCATGCTCCGGGACTGCGCCGAGGTCGTCGACACCGAGGCCGACACGGACGCGGCCACGAAGGAGCGCATTCACAACATGCTCGAAT
This sequence comes from Woeseiaceae bacterium, assembly GCA_033721115.1. Classification (GTDB taxonomy): domain Bacteria; phylum Pseudomonadota; class Gammaproteobacteria; order Steroidobacterales; family Woeseiaceae; genus UBA1847. The sequence goes on from JAWWBD010000181.1 coordinate 2,935, forward strand.
TCGTCGAGTCGACCAGCGCCTGGTACGACGAGATCCGGGACATTCCGACGCCGACACTCCGGAGGCTCATGAAACTCGGCCGCGGCATCACGCGGCTGGTTCGCTAGGCCCGCCCCCGCTCAGTCGGGCGGCGGGCAACCGGCGGCCGCCGCGCGCCGACCCGCGCGGGCTTCGCGCAGGAGCCAGACGGACTCCTTAAGGGCGGCCGCGGCCTGGCCGCCGTGGACCGCGCCTGGCGGGCGATTGAAGTAGCCGCCGGGCGTATAGGTATCGACGTACGGTTCGCCCGCAACGCATTCGACCTGCCGGAATTCGCCGCTGACGAGGAATCCTTCCTCCCGTTCGGTGGACGCCTCGAACGGCAGGACGGCACCGGGTTCGACGCGCAGGAGCCGGGTCCGGGCGCCGCTGCCCGGGTCGCTCCGCAGTTCCCGCTCCCAGGTGCCGGCCGCGCCGGCCGGTACCCAGTCGACGAGTTCGCTGTCGAGCACGATCGGCGTCCGGATCACGGCGGCCGGGTCGACCTCGTCGACGAACCAGAGCACGCGTGCGCCGCGGTCGGTTGCGAGGTTGAAGCCGATGCTGCCGGGCGGCACGTACGCATAGCCGCCCGGACCCAGCTCGATGTCGGCGAGGCTGAGCGTGCCGGCCAGCACGAATAGCTCGAGCGACCGGCCCGGCATGCCGCCGGTCGTGCCCCGCCAGTCGGGCGGCAGGTCGATGCGGCTGCCGCTCGTGCCCGTCTCCGCGTTACCCGAGAACTGCCGCGCCCGAATGCCGGGCAACGTCGCCATGAACTGGTCGGGCAGCGCATCGGCCTGCACAAAAGCCGGGTATGGTGGTGGTTGCGGGCCCGTCGCGCAGCCAGCGGCGAGGCATGCCGTGACGCATAGGGCAATCGTCAGTCGTCGCATCGGCTGTTCCCGGCGCTGCAGGCGGATAAAAAAAGCCGCCCAGGGGGAACTGGGCGGCATTGCAAGCAGAAGATGTATCCGGCCGATGAAAAGATACGCGTTTCGGTTCCGGGACATCCTGTCACACGGCAGGCCCGTATCGGAATTCACCTGCCGGCGGTTTGCTTCTCGCGCGGTCGGGCCGGTAACGCAGGTAACCGGCCTTCCAGGCGACGTGTTGAGAGGAAGCACGTGATGCCTGCCGCGAAATCATGCATCCGGCATGGCGCCCCGCCGACATTGCCTTCTACATCCCATCTCCGTGCGTACCGAATTGGTACGGCGGGGGATGCTACTACATCTTGTAGCTGAAGGCTAATAATACACAACATGTGGAGGGCGACGTCGGGTCGCCGACCCGGTACGATGCCCGAAGACCGATACGAGGTAGACGCGATGGCCGACGAATACGCGGTGTCGCCCGAGAACCGGGTCCGCCAGCTCCGCGAGAAAGCCGCCTACGACAGGCAGACCGTCCACGGGATCTTGGACAGCGCGCTTCACGCCAGCGTCGGCTTCGTCGAGGACGGCAGGCCCGTGGTCGTGCCGATGATCTTCGGTCGCGACGGCGAAACGCTGTACCTGCACGGCGCCCGCAAGGCCCGGGTCGTCCGGTGGCTCGACGAGACGCGGCGCGCCTGCGTCAACGTGACCCTGGTCGACGGCCTCGTCTTCGCGCGCTCCGCGTTCAACTCGTCGCTGAACTATCGCTCGGTCACCGTGTTCGGCGCGCCGCGCCTCGTCGACAGCGACGACGAAAAGCTGAAAGCACTCGAGATCATCAGCGAGCACACGATGCCCGGCCGCTGGGCCGAGCTCAGGGCACCGCTCGAGAAGGAGCTCAAGATGACGGGCGTCATCGCCCTCGAGATCGAGTCGGCGTCCGCCAAGGTCGCAACGGGTATGCCCGAGGACGAGGAGGAGGATTACGATATCCCGGTCTGGGCCGGGGTCCTGCCGGTCACGACGCGCACCGGCGAACTCGACACCGACCCGCTCGTGCCCGACGGCATCGAGCCGGGCGCCGCCGTCCGGGCCCTGCAGCACCGCCAAATCTGAAAAAAGAATCCG
>JAWWBD010000182.1:0-4956 GCA_033721115.1 Woeseiaceae bacterium
ATCACGCTGGTCAACGGCCAGATTCTCGCGCCGGTCGTCATCGCGGTGAGCCTCGTCGGCGTGTTCGCCATCAACCTCGAGCCGGGTGACGTCGTGCTGGCGACCGTCGTGGGCGTGCTCGGCTACCTGATGCTGCGCTTCAACTACCCGCGCCTGCCGCTGGTGATTGCGCTGATCCTCGGTGAGACGGCCGAACGCGGCTTTCAGCAGGCCATGCAGATCGGTCAGGGCAACTGGTTGATTTTCGTGCAGTCGACGACCTCGATCGTGCTGATCGGCCTGATCCTTCTAAGTCTCGGCTGGTCGTTCGTGCCGCTCATCCGCAAGCGGCGCGGCCGGCAGACGATCGGAGGGCCGTCGTGACCCGGCCCGGCACGAATCCGGGGCGGCGCCACTGGCCGGTGCTGGTCGTGCTGAGCTTCGTCCTGGCCTACATCGTCACGGGCTTCGTCACGCTGGACCCGACGACGCGCTTCGTCCCCGTGCTCGCGGCAGGCGTTACGCTACTGCTCGTCGTCGCCGACCTGTTGCGCGTCATGCTGGGTCGGGACCGCGATCCGGCGGGAGCCGGGGAAGGAGGCGGCGTCGCGATCGAGGGTGTGGCGCCGGCGCGCGAAATCGGGGCAATCGCGCTGGTGGCGGCGGCCGTCGCCGCCGTGTACTACCTGGGTTTTCACGTCGCGATTCCACTGTACCTGTTTGCATCGGTACGGTGGCTGGGCGGGCAGCCGCTGCGCACAGCGCTTATAGTGACGGCAGTGACCTCGCTCGCGGTTTTCCTGGTCTTCGAGGTGGCGCTCGCCTACAACCTGCACCGCGGCGTGTTGTTCGACTGATTTCAGACAAGTTACTTCAAGGAGCAAACCATGGGACACGAACACTGGACCGAGCCGAAAGAGGGCGAACGTGCCGGTTTCGGGAAATTCAAGAAGCTGCCGACACCCTACGACAAGTTCATGGAATCGGAAGGCATACCCGTCTTCCGTGACCTCGGGATCTACGACATCCGCGAACTGCCGCTCAAGCCCTGGAAGCGCGTCGGCGGCCGGGGCAGCTACATCCAGCTCTGGGGCACCGAGGGCAAGTGGGGCGGCTACGCCGTCGAGGTGCCCGCGGGCGGGGCGCTCAATCCCGAGAAGCACATGTTCGAGAAGATCTATCTCGTCGTCGAGGGCCGCGGGTCGACCGAGGTCTGGCTCGAGGACGGCGGCAAGAAGCACGTCTTCGAATGGCAGAAAGGCTCGATGTTCTCGATCCCGCTCAACGCCTGGCACCGGATCGTCAACGCGACCAACGAGCCTGCCCTGCTGCAGGCCGGCACGACCGCGCCGATCCTGATCAACGCGCTGCAGAACATCGACTCGGTATTCAACAACCCGTACGTCTTCAAGGAGCGCTTCAGCACCGACGAGGATTTCTACAAGGAACGTACCGAGGTCGAGCCGGACCCGGTCCGCGGCCTCGCGATGCGGCGCACGAATCTCGTGCCGGACGCGATCAACTGCGAACTGCCGCTCGACAACCGCCGCTCGAAAGGCTGGCGCCGGGTCGAACCGCACATGACCGACAACACCTTCTACCTCTGGATCGGCGAACACGAGGTCGGCCGCTACTCCAAGGGGCATGCGCACACCTCGGCCGCGGTGCTGATCTGCCTCAAGGGCGAGGGCTATACCTACAGCTGGCCGGAGCGCCTCGGGCCGACGCCGTGGAAGGACGGGCATGCCGACCAGGTCCGGCGCGTCGACTACAAGCAGGGCGGGATGGTGACGGCCGCGCCGGGCGGCGCGCGCTGGTACCACCAGCATTTCGCGGTCGCGTCGGAGGGCCTGCGCCTGACCGCCTGGTTCGGACCGCACAACCCGGGCCGCGACCCGGGTCCGCCGGGCGCCCCGCACATCGACTACACGGCGATGGACCTGCACGAAGGCGGCACCTCGATCCCGTACTGGATGGAAGATCCGTTCCTGCGCGAGGAGTTCGAGTCGCTGCTCGAAAAGAACGGCGCGAAGTCACGCATGGAGCCGGAGCAGTACGAGCCGCCCGAGGATGCGCCGAAGGAGTACAAGCTGGGCGCAGAGGGCATCGCGGGCTGATGCGTTGAGCGCCGGCCGGACGACGTTTTTCTCGAACCACGCGCGGACGCTCGACACCGAGGACGAGATCGTCCTCACGAGCGTCGGCGTGGACATCGGTTCGTCCACCTCGCATCTCGTGTTCTCGAAGATCGTGATGGACCGGCGGGACAATCGCTACGTCGTGACCGGTCGCGAAGTCCTGTACGAGTCCGAGGTCATGCTGACGCCGTACAGCGACGATAAAGAGATCGATGCCGCAGGGCTCGAACCGTTCCTCGCCCGCGAGTACGAAAAAGCCGGCATCGGCTTCGACGACGTCGATGCCGGCGCGCTGATCCTGACCGGGGTCGCCGTGCGGCGCCGCAACGCCCGCGCGATTGCCGACCTGTTCGCCGGCCAGGCCGGCAAGTTCGTGGCCGTCAGCGCGGGTGACAGCCTCGAGACGGCGCTGGTCGCGCACGGTTCCGGGGCGGTGGCGCTGTCCGAACGCGAGGCCGTGCCCGTGATGAACGTCGACGTCGGCGGCGGCACGTCCAAGATCGCGCTTTGCGTCGACGGCGAGATCGTCGCCCGGACCGCAATCGACGTCGGCGCACGGCTCGTCTGCTTCGACCCGGATGGCCGCGTGACGCGCGTCGAACCGGCGGCCCGGACCCATGCGGCGGCCGCCGGCGTGACCGTGGAAACCGGTCGCGGAATCGTCGACGCGGATCGTGCGGCACTCGCGGCCGCCATGGCCGACCGGCTGTTCGAGGCGATGGGCGCCGCCGCGCTGCAGGATGCGACGCGCGACCTGCTGCTGCTGCCGCCGCTGGCCGACGACCGCAAGCCGGCATTGCTGTCGTTCTCGGGCGGCGTCTCGGAGTACCTGTACGGGTCCGAAGCGGCCGGCTACGGCGATCTCGGGCCCGAGCTCGCCCGCGCCATCCGCGAGCGTGCCGAGCGCTGGGGCCCGGAGCTCAGGGTGCCGCTGCAGGGCATCCGCGCCACCGTGATCGGCGCGTCCCAGTACACGGTGCAGGTCAGCGGCAGCACGATTTTCGTCATGCCCGACGAGACGCTGCCGCTCAGGAATCTCGCGGTCATCAAGCCCGCGCTCGACCTCGGCGCCGACGAACTCGACGCGGACGCGATCGCCACCGCGATCGGTGCCGCGCTCGAGCGCCTCGATCTGGCCGACGGCAGCCAGCCGGTCGCTCTGTGCTTCGAGTGGGACGGCTCGGCAACCTGGCGCCGCCTCGACGATTTCTGCCGCGGCGTGAGCGCCGGGCTCGGCGCCGAACTCGCCGCGGGCGCGCCGCTGGTACTGGTCACCGACAGTGACGTCGGCGGTCTCGTCGGACTGCATTTCTACGAGGAGCGCAAGCTCGCCAGTCCCGTCGTCTCGATCGACGGCATCGTGGTGAACGAATTCGACTTCATCGACATCGGCAGCATCCTCGACAGTTCCGGCGCGGTGCCGGTCGTCATCAAGTCGCTCGTTTTTCCGACCGGCTGAGGCACGTTTGCCGCCGGGCACCGGCGGCTGGCGGCAGGAGCCGGCATGCTATGCTTGGCCGGTCGCTTGACCGGGTATGGAGCCACGCAAGATGGAGACCGGATCGTCCTGGCTGGAGTCCTTTCGCACGGCACTGTCGACGGCGATCGACGCCACGGCCGCGCATGCACCCGGCGTGCTGTTCGCCATCGTCGTCCTGATCGCGGGCTGGTTCCTCGCGAAATTTGCCCGCGTCGTCGTGCGCCGCCTCGTCCGTGGCTCCAACCGCCTGCTGCAGAGCCTGGTGCCGAAGAGCCGGGCCTCGCAGATCGGGGTGCCGCCGGGGCTCACGAACCTGATCGGGCACGCGGCTTTCGCGGTCGTCCTGCTGCTCGCGCTGGCGGCCGCGCTCGAACTCGCGGGATTCGAGGCCGCCGTCGCCTGGTTCGGCCGGGCCGCAATCCACCTGCCGAACATCATCGCCGGCTTCGTCATCATCGTGCTGGGCTACCTGCTCGGCGTCTTTGCCCGCGACCAGGTGCTGCTCTGGCTGCCCGACGACATCGCGACGCCGGGGCTCGCACTGCCGCGACTCGCGCAATACGCGGTGGCCGGCATCGGGCTGATCGTCGGACTCGACCAGATGGGGGTCGACGTGCGGTTCCTGATCGCGCTGTTCGTCGTGCTCGCAAGTGCGGTGTGCATCGGGTTCTCCCTCGCCTTCGCACTCGGTGCCCGGGCGCACGTCAGCAACCTGATCGGCACGCGCGCCGCGGCCCGGCGGGTGGCGACGGGTGCAGCCGTCCGGATCGACGGCATCGAAGGTACGGTGGTCGAGATAACACGTTCCCATCTCGCGCTGGACACTGCCGAGGGCGTCGTCTACGTGCCGGGTCGGATGATCGACGAGCATACGCTGACGGTAACGGCCGGCCCGGCCGCGCACGGGGACGGCAGCCAGTGACCGCGGCTGACGGCCTCGGCCTCTGCAGCGCCTACATCGAGCGGCACCCGGAGGCCGCCGGCCGGGCGCTCCGGGATGTACCGGTGGCCGACGCCGCCGCGCTTCTGGCCGCCCTCAGGGCCGGCGTCGCGGCGCGCGCGCTGGCGCAGGCGGGTACGATGCGGGCATCCCGGCTGATCCTGGCAATGGACGGGAACGCGGCGGCGGCCATCCTGGCGGAGCTGCCGGATACCAGCGCCGCCGCGATCCTGCGCCTGCTCGAGACACCCGAGCGCGACGCGCTGCTCGAGTGTCTGCCGGACCTGGCGCGGCGCCACGTGGCGGACTCGCTGGAGTACCCGGCCGACGCAGTCGGTTCGATCATGACGCGGACCCTCGTGGCGCTCGAGGCGACGACCCGCGCGGCCGATGCGCTCGACGCGCTGCGCGAGAACGGG
>JAWWBD010000183.1:0-4815 GCA_033721115.1 Woeseiaceae bacterium
CGCTACCGGGTATGCGGGCTCGCTTAGGCTCGCTCGGCATCCCTGCCGAGCGAGCATCGGCCTCCGCTCCCTCGGGCGTCCTGCTTCGCTCGCTCCGGACGACGCTCGCCCGCACACCCGGCATCGCGCCACGCGTCGGAGAGTCAACCGCTGCGATCGGCCGACCCGTACCGCATCAGCGCATTGATCGTCAGCACCCATGCGATCGCCCGGCCAGCCGGGCGAGGGTGGCGATTGACCGGAAATAAAGCGCAGCAAGCGCAGCGCAGCGAGCCATTCCGGGCAAACGCCACCGGAGTCCGGCGACCATGCCGAAAGAATCCGAAGCCGATCGAACGGCAATCGCGGCCGCAGGCCGCTGCTACGGGGCGGGGCCGCGGCAGGACACCAGCTGGTAGTCGAGGCTGCTCATCACGTCGGTCTCGGGCTCGCGCAGGCCGTAGAGCACGCGTGTGCGGGCTTCGATGCTCGCGAGCAGCGCGGCGCCCAGCTCCAGCGCCTCCTCGGCCTGGTGATGCGCATAGCGCGTCAGGACGGCCGCTGCCAGGCCGGGCTTGCCGGCATCGTACAGTGCCAGGGCCGTCGCCTCGAGGTCCGGCTGTTCCGCCATCGCGTTGTTCTCGAAAGCCGTGAGCGCCTGCGTGACCTCGGGCAGGAATTCGGCCGGCCGGTCGCAGGTGTAGTACATGAGCCGCTTGAACAGGCGCCCGGCGAACAGCGTCGCTTCACGGATCTGCCAGTCGCGCGTGACGAAGCGCGTCGCCTCGCCCTTGGTCAGGTAGCGGTGCTTGCCGTACTCGGGCGGCACCGAGGTGACGCCGATCCGCCACGGGATGAACGGCGCCGTCACCGACCCTGTGGGCGCCACCCAGAGCGTGCGCAGCTCGGGCCTTACGCCTTCCTTGAGCTGCGCAACCTGGCCGTAGCCGGTCGAGTCCTTCGCGATCCGCGGGTCGCGGACCGCGTTCAGCATGATCCGGAGCGTCACGGGCGCGACGGCCCTGAGCTCCTCGGGCAGCTCGTCCCGCGGGTACCGGACGTAGCCCGTGCCGTAGACGACGTCGGGGTCGAAGGGTTTACCGCTCGCCGGGTCGTACCAGCCCTGGCTGACCGCGAAGTCGATGAAGTTCGCCGAACCGCGGAAATCGGGATGGTCCCGGAAATCGAGCGGGATCGCACCGACGTGGCCGGGGTAGGACATGAAGATCTCGTCCGGTCCGAGCCGGCGCGCGATCCACAGGCCCTTGCCGCCCGCGTAGTCGATCAGTACCCAGCCTTCCTTGGCATCCGCGAACAGGTGCGAATTGCCGCCGTAGGACGAATAGCCGTAGGTATCGATGAGCCGGCCCACGATCTCGACCGCCTTCTCGGCTGACCGTGCGCGCTCCATGACGATGCGCGACAGGTCGCTGTAGTTGGGCCCGCGCTGCGGATTCGGCGTCATCGCGACGAGTTCGGGCCTCGAGTCGCTCCAGATGTCGCGTGCCGCGACGCCGTGCTCGTTGAGCCCGCCGTTGGTCAAAGGCGGCGGGAATCCCTCGTACTCCGAGTAGTTCATCGTGATGTAACGAAAGGTGTGCGGTACCTGCGGGATCTCCATGAACTCGCCGGGCAGGACCGCGGATGCGTCGACACCGACGCGAATCGTCGCGCCCGCGGGATGGTCTCGCGCCGGTACGATCTCGAGCCAGTGACTCGAGACCTCGTCGCCACTGCCGCCCAGAAACACGCTGCCGTCCGCGGTCAGGTTGCGGCCGACGTAGATGCCGTAGCTCGCCAGCGCGGGCGAGCAGGCCACGGCCAGCAATACAGGCAGCAGGCGGGTCGGGATCGTTAGCTTCATGATGCCTCCTCGGTGATACGCCGACTATCGGAGCGGCTCGATGCGCAGGTTGCGGAACTCGACGCGCCCCTGTTCTGCACGCTGCAGCGCAATGTGACCTGACAGCAGCCCCGGGTCCGCGTGCTCTGCCGTCACGACACCGTTGACGGTGACCGTCACGCGGGCACCCTCGGCCTCGATCACGAGCCGGTTGTCCCGTCCCAGCGTGTCGACCCGCGCGAGCGGAACCGCTTTGGTCACGATGCTGCCCGTGCGGAAGTCCTGGTTCGGGTGATTGTCCCAGATGTTGATCTCGTGGCAGTCGAACGGCGTGATCCTGGCCCTGTCCCGGCAGCGGATGAACACGCCGCTGTTGGTGCCCTCGTCGACCCGGAATTCGACCGTGAGCCTGAAGTCGGCATACCACCCGGGCGACACGAGGAAGCCGGCGCCGCCGCCGGGGCCTGCCGCAATTCCCTCGGCCGTCGGCCGCCAGTGCGCCTCGCCGGTGCGCGTCCAGTCGTCGAAAGCGACGGTGTCGGCCCCGGGAGCCAGCAGCGCCGCGGAACAGCCGGCCAGGAGACCGAGCATGACGGGGGTGGTCCGCATGCCCCGAGTGTGCCAGCCGCGGGACCGGCGCGGAAGGCCGCCATCGCGGCCCCGATCGCGGTAGGATTACCGGGCCATGAAAACCCGAGCGATACGCATCCACGAGCACGGCGGACCCGACGTTTTGCGGTGGGAGGAGACCGAACTCCACGAGCCGGGCGCTGGCGAGGCGCTCGTCCGGCACACAGCGATCGGTCTCAACTTCATCGACACCTACCACCGCACCGGTCTCTACCCGATCCACCTGCCGACCGTCCTCGGCCGCGAGGCCGCAGGCGTCGTCGAGGCGATCGGCGCCGACGTCTCCGACCTCAAAGTCGGGGACCGCGTCGTCTATACCGGCAACAAGCTCGGCGCCTACGCCGAACGCCGGACGCTCGCCGCCGACGGGCTCGTGAAGCTGCCGGAGTTTCTCTCCGACGAGACCGCCGCTGCCGTCTTCCTGAAGGGCCTGACCGCCTGGTACCTGCTGCACCACAGCTACCCGGTGCGCGAAGGTGACCCGGTCCTGCTCTACGCAGCGGCGGGCGGCGTCGGGTCGCTCGCCACGCAGTGGGCAAAACAGCTCGGGGCGACGGTGATCGGCATCGTCGGCACGCCGGAGAAGGCCGGGATCGCAGAGCGGCTCGGCTGTGACCACATCCTGATGGCCGACGACTCCGACATCCCGCACATGGTGAAGGAACTTACCGGCGGTGCCGGCGTGGCGGCGGTCTACGATTCGGTGGGCAAGGACACGTTCATGACCTCGCTCGACTGCCTGCGCCCGCACGGCACCATGGTGACGTTCGGCAACGCGTCGGGCCCGGTGCAGCCGTTTGCGCCGGTCGAGCTGGCCCGGCGCGGCTCGCTGTACGTCACGCGTCCGATCCTCGAGCACTTCATCCCGACGCGTGACAAACTGCTGGCAGCCGCCGACACCCTGTTTGCGTTCCTGCGCGACAGCCGGCCGGAAGTTCGCATCGGGCAGACCTTCGAGCTCCGGGACGCCGCCGCCGCCCACCGCGCGCTGGAGGCGCGCGAGACGACGGGCTCGACGATTCTCGTTCCCTGAGCCGATGGACATCGACGAGCGCCTCGCCGACGAGATTCGCGCCAACGTGCGGCGGGCGCTCGCCGAGGACGTCGGCACGGGCGACGTCACGGCCGACCTGGGCCCGGCCGGCCGCCACATCGAAGCGACGATCGTCGCCCGCGAGGCGTGCACGCTCGCCGGACGGCCCTGGGCCGACGAGGTCATGCGCTGCGTCGAGCCGTCGATCGCGATCGACTGGCGGTACGAAGACGGGGAGCGCGTGGCAGCGGAGGCGGTCATCTGCACGCTCGACGGGCCGGCGCGGCCGATACTGACCGGCGAGCGTACGGCGCTGAATTTCCTGCAGTTCCTGTCAGCGACCGCGACCGAGACCGCGAAATACGTCGCCGCGGTCGACGGCACCGGCTGCCGGATCCTCGACACGCGCAAGACGATCCCGGGCCTGCGGCTCGCGCAGAAATACGCCGTGCGCTGCGGCGGCGGCGTCAATCATCGCATCGGCCTCTACGACGCGATCCTGATCAAGGAAAACCACATCCTGAGCGTCGGCGGCATCGGCGCCGCGATCGCGGCGGCCCGGGAGCACCACCCCGACTTGCCCGTCGAGGTCGAGGTCGAGACGCTCGACGAACTCAAAGAGGCTCTTGCCGCGCAGGCCGACCAGCTGCTGCTCGACAATTTCCCGCTCGACACGCTTGCCGCCGCCGTTGCGATCAACCGCGAGACCGGGGACCCGCCGGCGAAACTCGAGGCCTCGGGCGGTATCACGCTCGAGGGCATCCGCGAGATCGCCGCAACCGGCGTCGACTTCATCTCGGTCGGCGCGCTGACCAAGAATGTCCGCGCGATCGACCTTTCGATGCGCTTCACCGCGGCGCAATGAGCGCGAGCGGTCAGCCGAAGCGCACGCGATACAGCAGCGAGTAGAGTATCGGCACGACGGCGAGCGTCAGCACGGTCGCGAACACCAGGCCGAAAATGATCGCGATCGCCATCGGTTCCCACATCGGCCCGCCGCCGATCCAGAGCGGCAGAAGCCCGCCGACCGTCGTCGCCGTCGTGAGCAGGATCGGGCGCAGCCGCTGCTGCGCAGCCTCGAGCACGGCCTGGTCCGGCGCGAGGCCGTTCTCCTCCTGCTCGATGCGAATCCGGTCGAGCAGCACGATCGCGTTGTTGATGACGATGCCGGCCAGCGAAATGATGCCGAGCAGGGTCATGAAGCCGAAATAGGAGTCGGCGACGAGCAGCCCGAAGACGACGCCGATGATGGAGAGCGGGATCGTCATCAGGATGATCAGCGGCCGGCGGAAACTGTTGAACTGCGCGACGAGCAACAGGACGATGATCA
>JAWWBD010000184.1:0-4776 GCA_033721115.1 Woeseiaceae bacterium
CGTGTAGCCCTTCCAGGTATGCCACGCATTGAGGCGGTCCAGCGCCTTGAGGCGATCGTGGAAAGGCGTCTCGAGGCGACCCTGCGGAACTTCGCTCGCCGTCATCCTGCGTTCTCCCTTTTCAGTATTGCCCGGGCCGCGTTCCTGCCGGGCGCACCACTGACACCGCCACCGGGGTGCGTGCCCGCGCCACAGAGCCAGAGCCCGTCGAGCGGCATGCGGTATTGCTGAGCGCCGCCGACCGGGCGCACGAACAGGAACTGGTCGAGCGCGAGCTCGCCGTGATGCCAGTGTCCGCCCGTCATGTGGAACTCGGACTCGAGGTCGGCCGGCGTCAGCAGTTCGCTCGCGAGGATGCGGCCCGCAATGTCCGGCGCGTAGCGCTCGAGTACGCGGATCGCAGCCGCTTCGAACTCCGCTTTGGCCGCGTCCGTCCAGCCGCCCTTACGTGCATACGGCGCGTACTGTACGACGGCCGACAAGACGTGCTTGCCGGTTGGCGCCAGTGTCGGGTCGCGGAAACTCGGGACGGAGATCTCGAGCACGGGCTCTGGCGACGATTCGCCGTACTTGGCCGGGTTGAACGCCCGCTCGACGTAGTGCTCGCCGGGCGCGATCACGATGCGCTCGCCGAACTCCTTCTTCGACAGCCCGGCGATCGACGGCAGGCCGTCCAGCGCGAGATGCAGCTTCGCGGCGTTGCCGGTCGAGCGCAGGTGGTGTACGCGGTGCACGAAGCCGGCTTCCAGGTGGCGCGCGCCGACGAGGTCCAGGAGCGTCCGCTTCGGATCGGCGTTGGACACGACGGTGAGCGACTCGAAGCGCTCGCCGGCCGAAGTTTCGACGCCCGTGACGCGCCCGTTGTCGACGACGATCCGCGCGACGGGCGTGCCCGTGCGGATCGTGACGCCGGCCGACCGGGCCGCGCTTGCGAGTGCCTGGGTCACGGCGCCCATGCCGCCTTTCGGCACCGCGGGGCGGCCATGATTGCCGGCCAGCCGGTAGAGATAGGTCAGCATCGAGTTCGGCGAGCGGGGCCCCAGGTGAGTACCGAGCACGGCGTCGAGGCTGACGGCGCCCCTCAGGAGGGGAGAGGCAAAACGCTCCGTGACCTCGTCGTGGATGTTCATCCCGATGATGCGCAAAAACTCCCGCATCTCGGTCTTGCCGAGCCGCCGGACGTCGAACCCGAGCCGGGCCAGCGTCGCGAGGTCGGCGAAATCTTTCGTGCCGAGCCGCGGCGGCGTGACGTTGCAGTAGGTCGCCAGCAGGTCGGCGAAACGCGTCATCCGCTTGTGGAATGCCCGGTATTGCCTCGCGTCCGCGTCGCGCGCGCCCGTCACTCGGTCGCCGCTGATCCGCACGTGTTCGCCGTCGTCGCCGAGCGCGATCGTCGTCATCTTCGACGTCGCGAGCTCGACGTCGAGTCCCGTTTCCTTCTGCACCTTCGGCTGCAGCTGCACGAGCAGGTGGGCGCACGCCGAGACCGAGAAGCCGTCCGCAAACTCGCGGGTGACGGCCGCGCCGCCGACCTGCTCGTTCGCCTCGAGCAGCAGCACGCGCTTGCCGCCTTTGGCCAGGAGACTCGCGCAGACGAGCCCGTTGTGGCCGCCGCCGACGACGATCGCATCGAATCGCTCAGTCATCGCCGAAGTTCTCCGGTACCGTGTTCGGCCGCCTGAGATCGGCAAGGATTTCGCGCGCCGCGTTCGCGCCGGGCGCCGCCATGACGCCGCCGCCCGGGTGCGTGCTGGAGCCGCACATGTAAAGGCCCTTGACCGGCGCGCGGTACTGCGCGTAGCCCGGCACCGGCCGGTTGAACAGGAGCTGGTCCATCGTCAGCTCGCCGTGGAAGATATTGCCCTCGGTGATCCCGATCTGGGCCTCGATGTCCTCGGGCGTGCGGATCTCGTAGTGCAGGATCAGCTCCTTGAAATTGGGGCTGTAGTTCGCGATCTGGTCGATCACCGTCTTGGCGAACTGCTCGCGCTCGGCATCGGTCCAGTCCCGGCCCTCGAGCTTGTGCGGGCAGTACTGGATGAAACAGCTCATGAAGTGCTTGCCGGGCGGTGCCATCGTCGGGTCGATGGTCGTCGGGATGACCATGTCGACGTAGGGATCCTTCGACCAGGTACCCGCCTTCCAGTCGTCGTACGCGCGCTCCATCCGTTCCATCGAGTCGACGAAATGCATGTCGCTGTGATAGAGCTCGCTGCCTTTCGGCAGGGCCGGGAACTCGGGCATGCCGTCGAGCGCGATGTTCAGCTTGCCGGACGAGCCGCGGATCTTGAAGTTCTCCACCCGCTCGTAGAACGCCGCCGGCAGGTCGGAGCGATCCATGCAGTTCAGGAACGTCCGCTTGACGTCCATGGCAGAGACGACGACGGGCGCGGTCAGCTCCTCGCCGTCCTCCAGCGCGACGCCGGCCGCGCGGCCGTTCTTCACGATGATCTTCTCGACGCCCGCCTCGGTCCTGAGCTTGCCGCCGTAGGCCTGGAAGGCGCCGGCGATCGACTTCGACACGGCACCCATGCCGCCGCGGGCATAGCCCCAGGCGCCGACGTTGCCGTCGACGTCGCCCATGTAGTGATGCAGCAGGACGTAGGCCGTCCCCGGCGAGTGCACGCCGAGCGCCGTGCCGATGATGCCCGAGGGCGCCATCGCGGCCTTGATCACGTCGGTCTCGAAATACTCGTCGAGATAGTCGGCGACGCTCATCGTCCAGAACCGGATCGTCTCGTACATCCGGTCCTCGCCCATGTCGAGGAACTTGCGGCCGATTTTCACGAGCTCGCGGATGTCGGCGGGCTTAAACGAGGTCGGGTCCGGTGCCGTCGACAGCAGGAAGTCGCGGATGAACCGGCACTGGCGCAGCGTATCGGCGGCGTAGCGCTCGTACGCATCGGCATCCTTGCGGGAGAACCGCGCGAACTCGCGGTACGACACGTCCTCGTCGTGGTACTTCGCGAAGTAGTCGCCGTCCTCGGTGAAGGTCACCGAGCCGCCGTAGGGCGTGACCTGCAGTCCGTGCCGGTGCAGCTCGAGCGCGCGGTAGATCTCCGGGCGCAGCAGGCTGCAGACGTAGGAGCAGTTCGAGTAGATCCAGTCCTTGTAAAGCTCGCGGCTGACCGCCGCGCCGCCGATGTAGTCGTTTTTCTCCACGCAGACGACGTCGAGTCCCGCCTTGGCGAGAAAGGCTGCCGTCGTCAGCCCGTTGTGGCCGGCGCCGACGACGATCGCATCACAGGAATTCATTAATTTTCACTCAGCTTGTCGAGGGTCTTGTCCACCGCGCGTTCGAACCGGGCCAGCGTATCGTCCATGCAGTCCCGGCTGTGTGCTTCGCAAAGGAACCAGGGTTCGCGCGAGTCGGGCTCCACGAGGATACCCTGATCGTGGAGCTCCGGGGCGAGCGCATCATAGAAAGCGTAATCGGATTCGAGCCACCCGCGGTAGTCCTCGGGTGCCTCGGCGGCGAAAAAGAGGCCCATCAGCGCGGGATGGCCCGTGAAGCTGTGCGGGATGTCCCTGGCCGCGAGGATCCTCCCGAGCCCGTCCTGCAGCTCGCGGCCGTAACCCTCGATCGTTGCCAGCGCGTCCGTTTCCTCGAGAATCTCGAGGGTCCTGTTGGCCGCGGCGAGCGAGACCGAGTGGCCGGTGAAGGTGCCGCCGTGGACGACATCGTCGCCGATCCAGCTCATCACTTCCTCGTTGCCCCCGAGCACGGCGATCGGGTAGCCGTTGCCAATGGCCTTTGCGAACGTGCAGATGTCGGCGCGCACGTCGTAAAGCTCCTGCGCGCCGCCGCGCGCGACCCGGAAGCCCGTCTTCACCTCGTCCACGATCAGGAGCACCTCGTAACGGTCGCAGATCTCGCGCACGTCACGCATGTACTCGCGGCGCGCCGTGATCCCGCAGCAGTTGCCCATGATCGGTTCGATCAGGAATGCCCCGATGTCGTCGCGGTGCTGCTTCAGCACGTCCTCGATCGCGTTGGCGTCATTGAGCGGCGCCGTGTAGAAAAGGCGCTTCGTGACCCGCGGCACGCCGTCCCCGAACGGCAGCACTTCGGGGTCACCGTCTGCGGGATCCCAGTCCTCCACCTCGGCATACCACATGACCTCGCTGAACACGCCGTGGTAGCCGCCCTCGAGCACGAGGTGACCGTCCCGGCCCGAATGGGCGCGCGCGACCCGCAGGGCGGCCATGACGGCCTCGGTCCCGGAATTCGAGAGCCGCACCTTGTCGACGCTGGGCACCATCCGGCACACGCGTTCGGCGAGTTCCAGTTCCCCTTCCGTCGACAGCGCGAACACGCCGCCGACCTTCATGCCCTCGCGCGCAGCCGCGTCGACGCGCGGGTCGGCATAACCGAGGATGATGGGCCCGTAGCCCAGCCGGTAGTCGATGTACTCGTTGCCGTCTACGTCCCAGACGCGGCCGCCCTCGCCGCGCTCGACGTAGATCGTGCGGTCATCGCCCCAGTAGCGAAAATTGGATGAAACCCCGAGCGGGAGACGCTGTGCCGCCTTCCTGAAATGGCGGTTCGAATTGGCCAGGCTACGCATAAAAACACCGTGTTCAGACCCCGCGAGTCTCTCATTTTCGGGGCCGCGGGTCCAGAAAAATGAATGAGTATTCATTCATTTTATGGCAGAATCGGGGCGTGACAGCCCAGCCGACAGTGGCGCAGACCAAGCGCACGGCGATCCGCGAGAAGCGGCGCCGCGAGCTCATCGACGCGACGATGAAGTGCATTGCCCGCAAGGGAATGAG
>JAWWBD010000185.1:0-4758 GCA_033721115.1 Woeseiaceae bacterium
ACGTCACCGAGATGCCGCGCTGCTGCTCGAGCGCCATCCAGTCGGACGTCGCGTGCCGCCGCGCCTTGCGGCCTTTCACGGTACCCGCGAGCTGGATCGCGCCGCCGTAAAGCAGGAGTTTCTCGGTCAGCGTCGTCTTGCCCGCGTCCGGGTGGGAGATGATGGCAAACGTACGCCGCCTGCGGACCTGGTCGTCGATTTTCTTCATGGGCGCCGGGGGCTAGCGGTCGACCGTCAGCTTCTTGACGAGCACCGCGGCGTCTTCGCGGCCGTCCGCGGACTGATAGTAGGCCGGCCGGTCGGCGACCTTGTGAAAACCTTTCTTGCGATACAGCGCCAGCGCGTTGACATTGGACGGGCGCACCTCGAGAAATATCTCGCGCACCGCCGCCGCGCGGGCGCGCTTCAGCAGCTCCTCGAGGAGCCTCGCGCCGTGACCCAGCGAGCGCCGCGCCGGTGCGACGCAGAGATTCAGGATATGGGCCTCGCCGGCAGCGACCGAGAGTATCGCGTAGCCGGCCACGGCGCCGTCTTCCTCGAGGACCATGCACTGGTAGCCGGCGAGCAGGCAGTCGCGGAACACGCCGTGGCTCCAGGGGAAGTCGTAGCTCCTGCGTTCGATGTCCGAGACCGTGGCCAGGTCGTCAGCGCGCATGTCGCGGATCGTCACGTTTTGCTCGTGCACGGCCCGGATCACGCACGCCTCTCCGCTGCGCGCCGCGCGAGGCACAGGTCGGCCCACGCCTTGCGCTTCTGGGCCGGGCTGCGCAGCAGGTAGGCCGGGTGGTAGGTCACGACCACTGGCCGCCCGCCGACGTCGTGCACGCGACCGCGCAGCCTGCCGACGGGAACATCGGTCGCGAGCAGCTGCTGCGCCGCGATGCGCCCGACTGCGATGATGATCCTGGGTGCAACCAGCGCGATCTGCCGCTCGAGATAGTCCCGGCACAGGGCGGCCTCGTCAGCCTGCGGGTCGCGGTTGTTGGGCGGCCGGCATTTCAGAATATTGGCGATGAACACGGTCTCGCGCGCGAGGCCCAGGGCCCGCAGCATCTCGTCGAGGAGTTTGCCGGCGCGGCCGACAAAAGGCTCCCCGCGCCGGTCTTCCTCCGCGCCCGGCGCCTCGCCGATGAACATCCAGTCGGCAGCCGGGTCGCCGACGCCGAACACGGTCTGCGTGCGGCTTTCGTGCAGGCGACAGCGCGTGCAGGCCGCAACGCGGCGCTTTAGCGCTTGCCAGTCCAGCGACGCCACATCCTCCGCGTCCGCCGCGCCTGCCACGTCCGCCGCAGCCCCGGCATCCGCCGTGGTCGCGGCCGCTGCCGGCGCCGGTTCGTCACACGGAACCCAGACATCGATGCCGAGCGCATCGAGGTAGGCGCGTCGATTCAGTTCCGATTGCGGCATCGGGGCGATCCTGCGGCTCTGTGCCACTCGATTGAGACTATGCCGGAATCCCGGGACACGGGATTCCGCGGCAGCTTCTAGTCTGCCATGGTGCCGTGCGCATTACACTCAGTGGTACGGCAGCCGTGCGAGCAGCCCGGTGCCGGCAACGACGACGTCCCCGGGCGCAACGCTGACCTTTGCCGCGACGGGCAAATGCACCTCCGCATAGCGGGTCAGGCGCAGGTAGGCACAGCGCTGGCCCTGGCCGACGCGCTCACCGAAACCGATGAACGAGCGCGGTGCGAGCCGGAAACGATAGCCCGAAAATTGCAGGACGACGTCGTCACCTTCATCGGTCTGGATCCACATCGCGTTGGTACGATACTCGGCAACCCTGTCCTCGCCGACCGAGCGCAGGTCCATGATCTTGCCCTCGACCGGCGCGCGCGCCGTGTAGGTCCCGAGTGCGTCGATGCGGATTTTGACGATGTGCGCCTCGCCCTGCAGCACGCCCTTGTCCGTCAGGTCGACCCCGACGACCCGGCCGTCGACCGGGCTCACGACGCCCAAAGGTTCCGCCGGCACGCGGCGCCGGGGATCGCGGAACACGAGGTACAGTGCCACGAACAGTGCCGCCGCGGCGATTGCGAACACGAAATGCCAGTAGACGAGCGCATAGAGACCGGCGGCCGCAACGAGCAGCAGGAACGGAATGCCCTCGCGGGCCACGAACGGATTGCGTCGGCCTTTCACATCTCGATCCCGGCTGAAACGGACGCGACGATCCCCTGCTTTCGCTCCCGAGTCAACCCGGGGCGGACATTCGCCAACAATTGGGACCGTCGATGCACTAGAATTCGCGCGTTGCCGTCACGGGTTACCCATCGATGCGATTTACCGAATTCGGCCTGACGACGCTGAAGGAAGTGCCTGCCGAGGCCGAGATCGTCAGCCACCAGCTCATGCTCAGGGCCGGACTGATCCGCCGCCTCGCCTCGGGGCTTTTCACCTGGATGCCGCTCGGACTGCGGGTCCTGCGCAAGGTCGAGGCCATCGTGCGCGAGGAAATGGATCGTGCCGGCGCGCTCGAGCTCCTGATGCCCGCGGTGCAACCGGCCGAACTCTGGCAGGAGTCGGGGCGCTGGGAGGAGTACGGCCCCCTGCTGCTCCGGATGCACGACCGTCACGAGCGGGAATTCTGTTTCGGTCCGACCCACGAGGAAGTCATCACCGACATTGCCCGGCGGGAACTCCGGAGCTACAAGCAGCTGCCGGTCAATTTCTACCAGGTGCAGACGAAGTTCCGGGACGAGATCAGGCCGCGATTCGGCGTGATGCGCTCCCGCGAGTTCATCATGAAGGATGCCTATTCCTTCGACATCGACGAGGCCGGGCTCCAGGCCTCCTACGATCGCATGCATGCGGCGTACACGAGCATCTTCACGCGGCTCGGGCTCGAATTCCGCGTCGTCTGGGCGGACTCGGGCGAGATCGGCGGCAGCAAGTCGCAGGAATTCCACGTCCTCGCGGACTCGGGGGAGGACGCGATCGCGTATTGCGACGAGGACGACTACGCATCCAACGTGGAAACGGCGGCCACCGAACGGCCGCAAGTGAAGCGACCCGCACCGGCGCGCGAGCTGGAAAAAGTCGCAACGCCGGACGTCCGCACGATCGATGCACTGTGCGAATTCCTCGACACCGCCCCGGAGCAGACGCTCAAGACGCTGATCGTCGAGGGTACCGACGGGCCCGTGGCGCTCGTCCTGCGCGGTGATCACGAGCTCAACGCGGTCAAGGCCCAGAAACTCGATGGTGTCGCTACGCCGCTCACGATGGCGGACCCGGGCGACGTGCAGAAGGTCACCGGGACGGCACCCGGGTTCGTGGGCCCGGTCGGGCTCGCGATACCGGTCTACTTCGACCATGCGACGGCCGCGATGGCCGACGCCGTCTGCGGCGCCAACGAGGCCGACGCCCACTACGTCGGCGTCAATTTCGGCCGCGATCTCCCCGACACCGTTACGGTCGACCTGCGCAACGTGGTTGCCGGCGACCCGACGCCCGGCGGCAATGGCCGGCTCAGCATCGCGCGCGGTATCGAGGTCGGGCACATCTTCCAGCTCGGCGACAAGTACAGCCGCGCGATGGGCGCGACGGTCCAGGATGCCGACGGCAGGGACCGCACGATGGCCATGGGCTGCTACGGCATCGGCATCACGCGCATCGTCGGCGCCGCGATCGAGCAGAACCACGATGCGAGCGGCATCATCTGGCCCGCGCCGCTCGCGCCCTTCGACGTCGTGCTCGTGCCGATCAACCTGCAGCGCTCCGACGCGGTCCGCGAGGCCGCCGAAGCGTTGTACGCGGAACTCGGCGCGGCGGGCCTGGAAGTGCTTTACGACGATCGCGACGTGCGGCCCGGCGTCAAGTTCGCCGATGCCGAACTGATCGGCGTCCCGCATCGCCTCGTCGTCTCCGAGCGCGGGCTCGCCGCGGGCGAACTCGAATACCGGCACCGCCGCGACGAAAAGGCGCGCAGCCTGAAACGTGAAGACGCTCTCAAATTACTCCAGGATTCGGTTGTAAGCTCCTGATTTACTGATCCGGAAAGAATCGACAGATGCTTCGGCTCCGGCACATCCTGCTCGCAGGCGTCCTGCTCGCCCAGGCCGCCGTGCACGCGGAACAGGTTCCCGACCCGGAACTCAGGGAGCTGCTGCGCGCGGCCGCAGGGGCGGCGGACAGTTTCGAGGATCGCTTCGACGCGGAAGTCTGGCTGACGGATATGTCCGCGCGCCTCGCCCGCCAGGTCCCCGACCCCGACGAACGCATGGCGATCCTGACCCGGGTGCACTACGAGGCCCGCCGCGCGGGCCTCGAGCCGGAACTCGTCCTTGCCGTCATCGAGGTCGAAAGCAATTTCGACCGCTACGCGGTTTCGGTCGCCGGCGCGCTGGGGCTCATGCAGGTTATGCCGTTCTGGCGCGACGAGATCGGCCGGCCCGACGACAATCTGATCCGGCTGGAGACGAATCTGCGCTACGGCTGCACGATCCTCAAGTTCTACCTGGACAAGGAGAACGGCGACCTCAGGCGGGCGCTCGGGCGTTACAACGGCAGCCTGGGGCGGCGCAAGTACCCGAACAGGGTGATCGACAAACTCAGCGGCAAGTGGTTCAAGGGCTAGCCCGTCCGGAAGCCCTCGAGCGACTGCGGCTCGGCCGGCCGGGCCTCGACGCCCGTGACCCTCGCACCCGGAGGACCTTCCTGCAGCCAGACCTCGAGTTCGTCGAGCGCCGGAGCGGGGCCGCAGGCGAGTACCTCGACGCTGCCGTCGGGCAGGTTCAGCGCGTGGCCCGAAAGGCC
>JAWWBD010000186.1:0-4739 GCA_033721115.1 Woeseiaceae bacterium
CGAATCCCGACGTCCTCTGCAACCGCGAAATCAAGTTCGGCGTGTTTCTCGATCACGCCCGCCGCCTCGGCGCCGACCTGATCGCGACGGGCCACTATGCGCGCCGCGAAACCTTCGCGGGGCGGCCGGCCCTCTGCAGGGGGCGGGACCCGAACAAGGACCAGTCCTACTTCCTGCACGCGGTGACCGCGGATGCGCTGGCCAAGACTGTGTTTCCGCTCGGTGAGCTGGCGAAGGACGAGGTGCGGCGGATCGCGCGGCGCAGCGGCCTGCCCGTGTTTGCCAAGAAAGACAGTACGGGCATCTGCTTTATCGGCGAACGCCCGTTCCGCGAGTTTCTTGCCCGGTACCTCCCGGCGCAGCCGGGCCCGATCCTGCGCCCGGATGGTGCGGAGATCGGCCGCCACCATGGCCTGGTGTATTACACGCTGGGCCAGCGCCAGGGCCTGAGGATAGGCGGGCGCGAGGACGCCGGCGACGCGCCGTGGTACGTCGTCGACAAGAGGTTGGCGGACAATGCCCTGATCGTCGACCAGGGCGATTCGCCCCTGCTCCTGTCGACTGCGCTCGTCGCCGCGGAGCCCACGTGGATCGGCGGCCCGCCCGCAGGCCTCGCGGCCGGCACGCGGCTCACGGCACAGGTCCGCTACCGCCAGCCGGGCCAGGCATGCCGGGTGCGTTCGGCCGGTGACGGCTCGCTGGTCGTCGAGTTCACGGAGCCACAGCGCGCCGTCGCGCCGGGGCAGTACGTCGTCTTCTACGCCGGCGACCGGTGCCTCGGCGGCGCCCGCATCGAGGCAACGCAGTGCACTGCCGCGGCGAAAGGTCCGGCCGACGCCCCCGGGGCGTCGGAACCGCACAGCAGCGCGCGCGCCCATCGGCTATAATGCGCGACCCTGCGGCCGACAGGCCGCGGCGGTCGAACCCCTGGAGACATTACGATGAAGGACAGCTTCGGCGCCCGCGCGACGCTCGACGTCGGTGACCGGCAATACGAGATTTTCAGACTCGATGCAGTGACCGACGGGCACGTCGCCAGACTGCCCTACTCGCTCAAGATCCTGCTCGAGAACCTGCTCCGCCACGAGGACGGCCGCGACGTGACCCGCGACGACATCCTCGCGCTGGCAGCCTGGGATCCGCAGGCCGAGCCGGACACGGAAATCTCCTTCACGCCGAGCCGGGTCATACTGCAGGACTTCACCGGGGTCCCGGCGGTCGTCGACCTGGCCGCGATGCGGGACGCGGTCGTCAAGCTCGGCGGCTCAGCGGACCGGATCAACCCGTTGTCCCCGGCCGAACTCGTCATCGACCACTCGGTGCAGGTCGACAACTACGGCGCCGCGAATGCGCTCGATCTCAACAACAAGATCGAATTCCAGCGCAACAAGGAGCGCTACTCGTTCCTGCGCTGGGGCCAGTCGGCATTCCAGAATTTCCGCGTGGTGCCGCCCAACACGGGCATCGTGCACCAGGTCAACCTCGAATACCTGTCCCGCGTCGTGTTCGACATGGAACAGGACGGCACTAGGAAAGCCTACCCGGACACGGTCGTCGGCACCGACTCGCACACGACCATGATCAATGGCCTCGGCGTGCTCGGCTGGGGTGTCGGGGGCATCGAGGCGGAAGCGGCCATGCTCGGCCAGCCGATCACGATGCTGATTCCGCAAGTCATCGGCTTCAAGCTGACCGGCAAGCTGAAGGAAGGGGCTACGGCCACCGATCTCGTCCTGACCGTCACCGAGATGCTGCGCAACAAGGGCGTCGTCGGCAAGTTCGTTGAGTTCTTCGGCGACGGCCTCGGGCAGCTCCCGCTGGCCGACCGGGCGACGATCGGCAACATGTCGCCCGAATTCGGCTCGACCTGCGCGATCTTCCCGATCGATCGCGAGACCGTGCGCTACCTCGAGCTGTCCGGCCGCGACCCCGGTCATATCGAGCTGATCGAGGCCTATGCGCGCGAGCAGGGTCTGTGGCGCAAAGACGGCGACGCCGACGCGCTCTACACCGACACGCTCGAGCTCGACCTCGCCGACGTCGAACCCAGTATCGCCGGCCCCAAGCGGCCCCAGGATCGCATCGCGCTCAGCGCGGCCAGCAAGACCTACCGCAAGCATCTCGACAAGGAGACGGCCGATCGCGAGGGCGGCGGCAAGGCGGTCGCGAAGCTCGACGGGCAGGACGTCGAGATTCGTGACGGCGCGGTGCTGATCGCAGCCATCACGAGCTGCACCAACACGTCGAACCCCGCCGTCATGGTCGCCGCCGGCCTGCTGGCCCGCAACGCGGCCGAAAAGGGCCTGTCGGTCCCGCCCTGGGTCAAGACGAGCCTCGCCCCGGGGTCGAAGGTCGTGACGGACTACCTGGAGAAATCCAGCCTGCTCGACGACCTCGACGCGCTCGGCTTCTACACGGTCGGCTACGGCTGCACCACCTGCATCGGCAACTCCGGGCCGCTCAAGCCGGAGATCGCAGCCGCCGTCGAGCAGGGCGACATCGTCGGTGCCAGCGTCCTGTCCGGCAACCGCAACTTCGAGGGCCGTATCCATCCGCTGGTGCGGATGAACTTTCTCGCCTCGCCGCCGCTGGTGGTCGCCTATGCGCTCGCCGGCAACCTCGAGGTCGACCTGCTCGAGGATCCGCTCGGCGAGGACGGGGACGGCAAGCCCGTATACCTGAAGGACATCTGGCCGAGCCAGCGGGAGATCCAGGACATCATCGGGTCCACCGTGAGCTCCGACATGTTCAAGACGAACTACGCCAGCGTGTTCGACGGCGACGAGAACTGGAACAGCATCGATTCGCCGGAAGGCGAAATTTACGAGTGGGACGCGGCGTCGACCTACGTCAAGAATCCGCCCTACTTCGAGGACATGACGGCGGCCGCACCGCCCGTCGAGGACATCCGCGGCGCCCGCGTGCTCGCACTGCTCGGCGACTCGGTCACGACGGACCACATTTCGCCCGCCGGTTCGATCGCCAAAGACAGCCCGGCGGCAAAATATCTCGAGGAGCATGGCGTGAAGCCCGCCGACTTCAACTCGTACGGCTCGCGACGCGGCAACCACGAGGTGATGATGCGGGGCACGTTTGCCAACATCCGGCTGCGCAACCTGCTCGCCCCCGGCACCGAGGGCGGCTGGACGCGACACCAGCCGAGCGGCGAGCAGATGACGATCTACGACGCGTCGCTGCGCTACGCGGAGGAGGAAACGCCGCTTGTCGTCATCGCCGGCAGCGAGTACGGCACCGGCTCGTCGCGCGACTGGGCTGCCAAGGGCACCCTGCTCTTAGGCGTCAGGGCCGTCATTGCCAAGAGCTTCGAGCGCATTCACCGGTCGAACCTGATCGGGATGGGCGTGCTGCCGCTGCAGTTCATGGACGGCGACAGTGCCGAATCGCTCGGCCTCGACGGCACCGAGACTTACGACATCACGGGCCACCGCGACCAGGCCGCGAAAACGGTGACGGTCACGGCGACCCCGGCGGACGGCGAGCCCGTCACTTTCGAGGCCAGGGTTCGCATCGACACGCCGAAGGAACGCGATTACTACGAGCACGGCGGCATCCTGCACTTCGTCCTGCGCCAGCTCGCCGCCTGAGCCGCAGGTGGCGGCCGCCGCGGCGATCGATCCCGCGCTCGTCGCCCGCCTCGCCCGAGCCCGGCGCGTCTGTGTGCTCACCGGCGCGGGTGTCTCCGCGGAGAGCGGCGTGCCGACCTTCCGGGATGCACAAAGCGGGCTCTGGGCCCGCTATGACCCGCTCGAGCTGGCCACACCCGAAGCATTTGAACGCGACCCGGCCCTCGTCTGGCGCTGGTACCGATGGCGGCGCGAACTCGTGGCCGCCGCCCTGCCCAACCCGGCGCACCGGGCCCTCGCCCGGCTCGCCGGGCGGGTGTCGGACCTGACGCTGGTCACGCAGAACGTCGACGGGCTGCACCAGCGCGCCGGCAGCCCGGAAGTCATCGAGTTTCACGGCAACCTGTTCGTCGATCGCTGTGCCGTCGAAGGCATCGCGGTCGATGCAGACCCGGCGGCCGCGGTACCGCGCTGCCCGGGCTGTGGCGGGCCCGTCCGGCCCGGCGTCGTCTGGTTCGGAGAAGCGATCCCGGCGGATGCCCTCGAGCGATCATTTGCCGCGGCCGCGCGCTGCGACCTGTTTCTCTCGGTAGGCACGTCGTCCCTCGTCTACCCGGCCGCGGGCCTGGCCGGGATCGCGCGCGAGGCCGGCGCAACGCTCGTCGAGATCAACCCGGAGCCGACCGGCCTCGCGGCACACGCCGACTTCACGATCGCTGCCCCGGCCGGGCGCGCGCTGCCGGAACTGTTAGACTGCCTCGGCGACTAAAACCTGTCCCGGGACAGGTCGTGTAACCTGAGACACCCGACGGAGCCGCCGTGGCCGAAAAGACCGCCGCCAGCCTACTCGCCCGACCCGCCTGGCTACGCATCGTTGCCGTCGCCGCCGGCTTGATCCTGCTGACCTGGACCGTGATCGGCATTTACTGGTCGCGGGAGCCGGACGTCTTCTGGGTCAACCACCAGATCGAGGACCAGCGCGTCGTCGTCGGATACTCGACGACCGACACGCTGATCCGCGTCGCCGAGACCCTGCTCGAGAAGCCGGGGGCCTACCTGACGAACGACGTGAAGACGACAAGAGTGTTGCTCGTCAACTTCCCGAGCTGGGAGCTCTGCGTGCTGACGCAGGTCCGGGACCGCGCGCGCGTGATC
>JAWWBD010000187.1:0-4562 GCA_033721115.1 Woeseiaceae bacterium
CGGCCGCGCGCTGTCGGTCCTGCCGGCGGCCGATACTGCCGCGATCGTGATCAGCGCCCAGTCCGGCATCGATACCGTGACCCGCCGCGTCATGAAGGCGGCCGCGGCGCAGCGCCTGTGCCGGATGATCATCATCAACAAGATCGATGCGGAGGAGATCGATCTCGCCGCATTGCTGAACGACATCCAGGCGACTTTCGGACCCGAGTGCCTGCCGCTCAACCTGCCCGCCGCCGACGGCGAGGGCGTCGTCGACTGCTTCTTCCAGCCCACGGGCGCGGAGACGCTGATCGGCTCGTTCGAGACGGCGCACACGCAGATCGTCGACCAGGTCGTCGAGGTCGACGAGGAGCTGATGGAGATGTACCTGGAGCAGGGCGAGGAACTCGAGCCCGCGCAGCTGCACGATCCCTTCGAAAAGGCGCTGCGCGAGGGACATCTCGTGCCGGTCTGTTTCGTGTCGGCGCGTACCGGCGCCGGCATTCCGGAACTGCTGCAGGTGTTCGAGGAGCTGATGCCCAGTCCGCTCGAAAGCAACCCGCCGCGCTTTCTGAAAGGCGAAGGCGAAGACCCCGAAGTGGTCGTGATCAAGCCGGATCGCTCGGGCCACACGATCGCGCACGTGTTCATGGTCAACATCGACCCGTTCAAGGGCCGGCTCGGTGTCTGCCGCGTGCACCAGGGCATGATCAGGGTCGGCAACCAGCTCTACGTCGGCGATGCGCGCAAGCCGATCAAGGTCAACCAGCTCCTGAAGCTCAACGGCGAGACCCACAGCCCGCTGGACCGGGCCGTGCCGGGCGACATCTGCGCGATCCCCCGGGTCGAGGAGGTGCACTACGACGCCGTGTTGCACGATTCGCACGACGAGGACCATTTCCACCTGAAGTCCATCGACCTGCCGAAGCCGATCTACGGGCTGGCGATCCGGCCGCCGAAGGACTCCGACGCCCAGAAGATCTCCGATGCGCTGCGCATCGTGGAGGCCGAGGATCCATCGCTCAGCGTCGAGCACAACACCGCGCTGAACGAGATCGTGCTGCGCGGGCTCGGCGAGCTGCACCTGCGCACGGTGCTGGAGGTGCTCAAGGATCGCTACGACCTCGAGGTCGAGACGGCGCTGCCGTCGATCGCCTACCGCGAGACCGTCACGCGACCGGCCGAGGGCCATCACCGGCACAAAAAGCAGACCGGTGGGGCAGGCCAGTTCGGCGAGGTCTACCTGCGGATCACGCCGCTGCCGCGCGGCGAGGGCTTCCGGTTCCGGAGCGAGGTCGTCGGCGGCAACATCCCCTCGCAGTACATTCCCGCCGTGGAGACGGGCGTGCGCCAGGCGATGGACGCCGGCGCGGTCTACGGCTACCCGATGCAGGACATCGAGGTGGTCGTCTACGACGGCAAGCACCACTCGGTCGATTCCAAGGAGATCGCGTTCATCCAGGCGGGCAGGAAAGCTTTCCTCGATGCCGTTGCGAAGGCCCGGCCGATCCTGCTCGAGCCCCTAGTCGAGGTCGCGGTCACGGTGCCCGCGAATTGCGCGGGCGGGGTCACGGGCGATCTCGCATCGATGCGCGGGATGGTCAGCGGCACCGAGGCGCTCCCCGATGGCCGGATCGTCGTGAACGGCCTCGTGCCGCTCAAGGAGGCCCAGGACTATCACTCGCGGCTCAAGTCGCTGTCGGCCGGCGAGGGCAGTTACGAGATGGAGTTCAGCCATTACGCGGAGGCGCCGCCCGAGTCACTCGGCGAGAAGCGCGCCGCATCCTGAGGCGATAAGGGGGCGGGGCGGCGGTGGCCGCGCGCGGAGACGCCGCCGGGCGCCGGGAGTTCCGCTCCCGGGCGGCGCTGCGCCGCTGGCTCGAAAAGAACCATGCCGCGGCCGATCCGTTCTGGCTCGTTACCTTCAAGAAGCACACGGGCAGGCGACACCTACCCTATGACGAGGTCGTCGACGAACTGCTCTGCTTCGGCTGGATCGACTCGCGGACGCGCCGCCTGGACGAGGACCGGACCATGCTCTACGTCTGCCCGCGCAAGCCCGGCAGCAACTGGTCCGCGTCGAACAAGCGCCGCATCGCGAAGCTCGCGAAAGAAGGCCGGCTGATGCCTACCGGCGCCGCGTGCGTCGATGCGGCCAAACGGGACGGCTCCTGGACGTTCCTCGACGACGTCGAGAGGCTGAAGGTGCCCCCGGACCTCGCCCGGGCGCTGGACGACAACCCGCGCGCACGAACGCGTTTCGATGCGTTCAACGCGTCGGCGAAGAAGATCATCCTCTACTGGATCAAGAGCGCGAAGCGCGAGGAAACGCGGGCAAAGCGCGTGGCCGAGACCGTGCGGCTGGCGGCGCAAAACGTCAGGGCGGCGCACCCCGAAGCGAAAGGCCGCTGAGGACCGCTCGGGTCAGCCGTCGAACAGGGAACGCGCGGATTCGAAGTGGGTGTTCTCGCCGTAGCCGTTTCGCCGGTACGAGAAGTAGGCGACGTGCCGCGTTTGCGCGGAGCGGTTGGCGAGGCCGCGGTGCAGCAGCCGGTCGTCGAACACGAGGCAGCTGCCGGCGGCCATCGGCTCCACGGAGCGCGGCGGGAGCGGCTCGTCGGTGGCCGCAACCAGCAGGGCGGGCGACGTCCTTTCCGTCTGGTAGATGAGTTCGTTTCTCACCAGCGAGGAATTGCGCAGGTGATTGGTGAGCCTGTGCGAGCCCCGCGCGCACTCGGTCGGCCCCATCTCGAGCGGGATGTCGTGCAGCGCGACGAGCACGTTCAGCGCGTGCGGGGGCAGGTGTTCCCCGGCCAGGTGCGGCGAGTCGATGTGCCAGCACTGCGCAGGGCTGCCGGGATCCGAGAAAACGACGCCGCTGAACGAGTGCTCGGCGTCGGAGCCGAGTACCGCCGCCACCAGCGGCCACCACGGCAGCTCGTGATCGTCGATCCCGAATTCGGCCGGCGTGACGGGTACGTCCCAGCGCCCGGGCGAACGCTGCACGAGCTCGGCGTAGCCGGCCGCGCTGCCGATGCCGATCTCGCGGTCGCCGAGCGCGGCGAGAACCTCGTCCGCACGATGCCGTGCGATCGCCGCAACGCGCGCAACGAAATCCCGGGCGCAGAACGCGCGCAGCAGGACGAAGCCGTCGGCGACGAGCCGTTCCTGCCAGCGCGCGAGCTCCTGTTGCATGTACTCCGATCCCGGCCGGTGTCGCGAGAGTCTAGCCCGGTTCGCCCCCGACCGGCACTTTCTGTTTCAATCGGCAGCGGGACGAGCCGACCGCAGGGCGAGGACGAGATGGGTCGCTGGCGACCACCGCAGAAGCAGGGATCTCCCTACATCACGGCGGGCGGGTTTCGCGCGCTCGAAGCCGAGCTCGATGCGCTGTGGCCGCGGCGGCGCGAGGTCGTCAAGGCGCTGGCCGCAGCGGCGGCGGAGGGCGATCGCTCGGAGAATGCCGAGTACACCTACCGCAAGAAGGAACTCGCCGGCATCGACCGCCGCATCCGCTACCTGCAGAAGCGGCTGCCCGTGCTGAAGATCGTGCGCCACGACAGGGCGCCCGACGGCGTCTACTTCGGCGCGCGGGTGACGCTCGGCTTCGACGACGGCGAGACGGTCAGCTACCGGCTCGTCGGGGTCGACGAGGCGGATCCGGCCGCCGGCGACATCAACATCGATTCGCCACTCGCGCAGGCCCTGATGAAAAAGCGCATCGATGACGAGGTCGAGATCGACCGGCCGAAAGGCAGGGCGACGGCCGTCATCGAGGCCATCGACTACGACGTCGGCGAGCGGTCGTGACCGTCGCCTGGGGCCTGCTGTTCGTGCTCTTTGCCGGCCTCTATGCCTGGCGCCGGGCGGAGAGGCGGGCACTCCGTCGCAGCTGGCAGAGCCTGGTCGGCGCAGGCGCAGCTTCCGGGGCCGCCTTTGATCCGGCCAGCGTCGGTGGACTGCCTGCGCCGGCGCAGCGTCTTTTCCGCTTTGCAATAGAGCCTGGCGCTCCGCTTCACACCGTCGTCGAGGTCGACATGCACGGCGAGCTCGGCCTGGGTACGAAAAACGCGCCGAATTACCGGCCGATGCGCG
Organism: Woeseiaceae bacterium; assembly: GCA_033721115.1. GTDB lineage: Bacteria > Pseudomonadota > Gammaproteobacteria > Steroidobacterales > Woeseiaceae > UBA1847. The sequence continues at coordinate 4,075 of JAWWBD010000187.1, forward strand.
CCCGCCAGGTGCTCGCGCCGCCCGCGGGCTTCATCTGGGCCGTCGACACGGGTTCGGGACTGGCCCGGATCACCGGGTCCGACGGGATGACGGCGACGACGTCGTGGTCGCACTTTGCACTGTTCGGGCTGCTGCCGGTGGTGCGTGCCGGCGGCACGGAGGATCACCGGCGCGCAGCGTTTGGCCGGCTCGTCGGCGAGGCGGTGTTCTGGGCACCTGCCGCGCTGTTGCCCGGCACCGGCGTGCACTGGGTGGCGGTGGACGCCGATACGGCGCGGGTGACGGTTGAGTTCGCGGGCCTGACCCAGAGCGCCGATGTCACGGTCGCCTCCGACGGCCGGCCGGTGAGCGTGGTCCTGCCGCGCTGGAGCGACGCGAACCCGGAAAAGACATTCAGACTGCAGCCCTTCGGCGGGACACTGGCCGGTTTCGAGACCTTCGACGGCTACCGCCTGCCGACGCAAATCGAGGCCGGCAATTTCTTTGGC
>JAWWBD010000188.1:0-4556 GCA_033721115.1 Woeseiaceae bacterium
GAACGGCTTCTGGATGAAGTCCACGGCCCCTTTCTGCATCGCCTCGACCGCCATCGGTACGTCGCCATGGCCGGTGATGAAAATGATCGGCAGCGTATTGCCGCGCTTGAGGAGCATTTCCTGCAACTCGAGTCCGCCGAGGCCCGGCATCCGGATGTCGAGGACCAGGCATCCCGGCCGATGGTCGTCGACGGCCGCGAGGAACTCGTCGGCCGACGGATAAATTTCGTGCGCAAGGTCGACCGAGTCCATGAGCGCCTGCATCCCGAAGCGAATGGCCGGATCGTCGTCGACAATGAAGACTGTCGGTGTGTCTGCGGTGCTGTGGGCCATGTGCCCCCGGGGCGTTGAGTCCTGGTCCGGATCGGGACGGAACGGCGCCGATTTTGCGAGATTGGCGCGCCTCTGGCAAGGCGCGTCCCGCTCCCTGCACCGGCAGAGGGCGATCCGGCCTGACGTGGCAGCTAGTCCAGCCGTTTCGAGAAACGCAGCGCGGCTGCCGTAAGCGCCAGCAGGGCGAAGGCCCCGAGGTATACGAGCGCGTAGGGCATGTCGGCCAGGTCCGCCTCGCGCAGCATGATGCCGCGCGTCAGCCGGATGAAATGGGTGATCGGCAGCGCCTCGCCCAGCCACTGTGCCACGACCGGCATCCCGTCGAACGGAAAGACGAACCCCGAAAGCAGGATCGACGGCAGCATCAGGAAGAAGGTCATCTGCATCGCCTGGAACTGCGTCGTGACCGCAGTCGAGACGAACAGGCCGAGTGCCAGGTTGGCCGCGATAAACAGGCCGGCCGCCGCGTAGAGGTCCGGGATGCTGCCGCGCACCGGCACGTCGAACAGCCAGTCGCCGACGACGAGAATCACCGCGAGCTGCACGAGCCCGATCGCAATGTAGGGCACGACTTTGCCTAGCATCAGCTCGAGCGCGGTCACGGGCGTGTTGATCAGTAACTCGAGGTTGCCGCGTTCGCGCTCACGGACGACGGCAACCGCGGTGAACATCATCATCGTCATCGTGAGAATCACCCCGATCAGCCCCGGGATGACGTTGACCGGCGTGCGGCCTTCCGGGTTGTAATAAGGACGGATCTCGATGCGCTCGATCTCGCGCGGCCCGGCCCCGGTGTCGAAGCCGAGCGGCACCCGGCGGAGCTGCTCCGCGATGCCGGCGATCGTCGGGTCGCTGCCGTCGACCAGGATGTGTGCGGCCGGCCGTTCCGGATCGAGTACGCGGCGGTCGAAGTCCGCCGGGATCGCGATCCCGATGGAGATTCGTCCCTCGCGCAGCAGGCGTTCGAGGTCGGCCGGTCGCGCCACCTGCCGGTCGATGACGGCGACCTGGGTTGCGTCGAGGCCGTCGACGAAGGACCGCGAGAGATGCGTGCCGGCCTCGTCGGCGACGGCGGCCCGGAGGTTGCGCACGTCGGTATTGATCGCGTAGCCGAACAGGAGGATCTGCATCAGCGGAATGCCGAAGATCATCGCGAAGGTCAGCCGGTCGCGGCGCATCTGCCGGACCTCCTTGCGCATCACGGCGAGGAACCGGGTGAGCGACTTCATGCCGCCTCGCGGGTTTCGTCCAGCGTCGCCGCGACGAACACGTCCTCGAGCGAGGGCGTGGTCAGCGCGCATTCCGCTTCGATGCCGGCCCCGGCGAGGGCGGTTTCGACGCGCTCCAGCGGTCTATCCACCTGCTCGGGGATCAGCACGCGCAGCCGGATCCCGAGCTGGGTGACGCTGACGACCTCTGCCATGGCCTGCAGCACGGTCTGGGCCCGGTACGGATCCACCGCCTGGACCTCGACGACGTTCATTCCCGTGCCGTTCTTCAGTTCTTCCGGTGAGCCGTCCGCAACCTTGGCGCCCCGGTCGAGGATGGCCAGCCGGTGGCAGCGCTCGGCCTCGTCCATGTAATGGGTCGACACCAGGATCGTCGTGCCGGCCTCGGCGAGCCGGAAGAGGTTGGCCCAGAAGTCACGCCGGCTCTGCGGATCCACGGCGCTGGTCGGCTCGTCCAAGAGCAGCAGCTCGGGTTTGTGCAGCACGGCGCAGGCGAGTGCGAGGCGCTGCTTCTGGCCGCCGCTCATCGTCGCGGCGAACTGCCGTCGCTGGTCGCCGAGATCGTACTTTTCGAGCAGTTCGTCGATGCGCGCGGCGCGTTCGCGGCGCGGGTACGAGTAGATCTCGGCGACGAACTCGAGGTTCTCGACGACGGTCATGTCGCCGAACAGCGAGAACTTCTGGGTCATGTAGCCGATGCGGGGCTTGAGTATGCGCGCGTCGGCCGGAATGTCGACACCGAGTACCGTCGCGCTGCCCTCGGTCGGCGTCAGGAGCCCGCAGAGCATGCGGATGGTCGTCGACTTGCCGGAACCGTTCGGGCCGAGGAAGCCGTAGATCCGCGCCCGCGGCACGTCGAGGTCGACGTGGTCGACGGCGACCAGGCTGCCGAAGCGCTTCGTCAGGCCGCGCGCCCGGATCGCGAACTCCTCGTTCACTGCGCGTCGCCGATCGCGAGTTCGACCTCGACCGGTACGCCGTCCGGCAGGCGCTCGCGCGCCGCGTCGAGGTCGACCTTGGCCGCGTAGGTCAGCCGGCCCCGGTCGCGCTCGGTCAGCGCGAAGTAGGGCGTGAACGCGGCTTCGCTGGAGATCCAGCGGACGCGGCCGGCGAGCGGCTCGTCGAGGCCGTCGATCCGCACCGCGGCCCGCGTCCCGGGCCGGATCTGCACGCGGATCGCTTCGGGTACGTAGACCCGCGCATGCGGTTGCGCGCCGCCCAGCAGCACCAGCACCGGCTGGCCCGGCGCCGGCCGCTCGCCGACTTCGAACAGCCGGCTGTCGACGACGCCGGCGACGGGCGCCCGTATCTCGAGCCGCTCGAGGTCGACGCGCGCCAGTTCGCGCCTGGCCGCCGCCTGCGCGACTGCGCTTTCGGCCTGCGCGAGTTCCTCGACCGTCGTGCCGGTCAGCAGTTCCTCGAGTTCGGCCTGCCGGCGACGGAGCGCCGAGCGGGCCGCATCCTGCGCTGCCCTGGCCTGGTCGAGCTGGTCGGGGGACGCGAGGTTCTGCGCTGCCAGCTTGCGGATGCGTTCGAACTCGGCCTCGCGGAACGCGAGCTCGTCCGCGGCACCGGCAACCGTCGCCCGGGCCGCTTCGATCCTTTCGCTGCGCGGCCCGCGGATGAGTTCGTCGCGCCTGGCCTCGGCCTGGGCGAGCGCCGCTTCTGCTTCGGCCAGCCGGGCGGTCGCGCGTGCCGCGTCCTGGCGCAAGAGCGGCTGGCCCTCGGTCACGCGTTCGCCCTCGGCAACCAGCAGTTCGACGACCGGCTCGGCGGCTTCGGCCGCGAGTTCGATCCGGTCTGACGCGAGCTCGCCGACGACGACGTTGACGGCCTCGTCGTGGCTGCAGCCGGCGACGACCAGCAGCATGCCGAGCGCGGCATGACGCGCGCAGATGCTCATGCGGATACTCCTTTCATGTGGGCGAGCAGCATCTCCAGATGCGACTCGATCAGTGCGTCGGTGTCGAGCGGTTCTTTCTCGAACAGGAGCCGGAAAATGACCGCGAACAGCACCGGGGTAATCACGAGATGCGGCAGCTCGGTGACGCGCGTGCGCCGGAACTCGCCGTTCGCGACACCCCGCTCGACGAGGCCCCGGATGGTGGCGAGACCGCGCGAGGCGACGTTGTCCCAGTAGAACCGGACGAGGTCCGGGTGTCTGGGCCCCTCGGCGATCATGAGCCGGATCACGACGGCGACGGGCGAGCCCGGCAGCTCTTTGACGAATTCGAGGAACGGGCCGCGAAGGAAGTCTTCGGCAGAAAGTTCGGAAGCCTCGATCGATGCGCTGAGCGCGTCGATGCGGGGCACGACGACGCTCCGGATCACCGCCTTGAACAGTTCTTCCTTGGTACGGAAGTAGAGGTAGAGCAGGCCTTTGCTGACGCCGGCGCGCCGGGCCACTTCCTCGACGCGCGCCGCGGCATAGCCTTTTTCGGCAAAGACGTGAAAAGCGGCCGCGGTGATTTCGCCGGGCCGGTCCTCGGGACGGCGGCGGTAGCGGGGCCTGGCCATGTCCTGTTCCCTTACTGACCGAGAGGTCAGTAACTATACTTGCTGACTCATCGGTCAGCAAGCCTGCCGCGTTCCGCCGGCTGCGCAGGGCCCGCCGCGGAACCGCGCGGTTTCCGTCATAATCCGCCCCCATGTTCACCTATATCGACCCGACGGTGCGGGAGCGCCTCGTCGCGGCGGGCAAGCTCAACCGTATCGACAGCGACGGCCGGCAGATCGCGCTCGACGCCGAGGCAAGCCCCGGCTCGATCAGCATCCTCGGCCCCATCCCGCTGCCGCTGAACCTCGGCGGGCGGCGCTACGAAGCGGACTGGTACGCCTGCGTCCGCAATACCGAGCTGTCGAGGATCCAGGAGATCGCGGATCAGCTGCGCGCGCTCGATGCCCAGGAGTCGTTCGCGAGCCTGGCCTCGTCGATGGCGGTGAACAGCGTGCTGGTGGTCGGTGACCGCGCACGCTGGACGAACCCGCTGGTCC
>JAWWBD010000189.1:0-4527 GCA_033721115.1 Woeseiaceae bacterium
ACGGCGCTTGAGGAGGTCGCGCCGAAGCTGCTGCCGTTCGCAAAGCCGGTCTGGAAGATCCTGAACGAGCGCCGCCGCGCCGGCGACCGGATCCTCTTCGAGGGCGCGCAGGGGGCGCTGCTCGACATCGACCACGGCACCTATCCGTTCGTGACCTCGTCGAATACCGTGGCGGCAGCCGCGAGCACCGGCACCGGGATCGGACCGCAGAACCTCGACTACATACTCGGCATCGTCAAGGCCTACACGACCCGCGTCGGTGCCGGGCCGTTCCCGACCGAGCTGTTCGACGACATGGGCCGGCATCTCGCGCGCGTCGGCGCCGAGTTCGGGGCGACGACGGGCCGGCCGCGACGGGTCGGCTGGTTCGACGCGGTGGCGCTCCGGCGCTCGATCATCAACAGCAGCGTCTCCGGCCTCTGCGTGACCAAGCTCGACGTCCTCGACGAACTGGAGACGATCCGGATCTGCGTCGGCTACGAGATCGACGGCACGCCGGTGCAGGGACTGCCCGTCGTCGTCGACCGGTTTGCCGAATGCGAACCGGTCTACGAGGAGTGGCCAGGCTGGCAGCAGTCGACGGTCGGGTTGACGCGCTACGGCGACCTGCCGCCGCCGGCGCGGGACTACCTCGCGCGGATCGAGGAGCTGGCGGGCGTGCCGCTCGATATCATTTCCACGGGCCCGGATCGCGACCAGACGATCATCAAGCGGCATCCCTTCGAATGATGCCCTGTCAGGCCAGGTAGTCGGCGACCAGTTCTTCCGAGACGGCCCAGAGCTTCGCGGCCAGCGCGCTGTCCTGCATCTGCGGGCTGGGTTCGACCGGGTTGCAGTCGGCAAAGTAGTAGCCGCTGACGTCGGCCAGCGACGGGTGCGTTGCCAGATAGCACTGCGTGGCGGCGCCTTCTGCGAGATCCTTGAGTTCCCTGCCCGGGTTGTTGCGGCTGGCATTGCGGAAGATGTTGGTGTCGACGCTGCCGGGATGCAGGGAGTTTGAGGTCGCCGCAGTGTCCGCGAAGCGGCGCGCGAGCTCCAGCGAGAAGAGACCGTTGGCGAGCTTCGAGTGGCCATAGGCCGAGAAATCCCAGGTCCGGCCCGACAGGTCGTCGAAGCGAATGCCCTCGGGCGGGGCGCGGTCGTGGACGCGGCTGCTGACGACGACGACACGGCCCTGCGGCGCGGCCGTGATCATGTCGAGCAGCCGGTGGGTGAGCAGGAAGTGGCCGAGATGGTTGACGACGAAGTGCATCTCGAGGCCGTTGACCTCGCGGTGCTCGCGGAACAGCACGCCGGCGTTCAGGACCACGATGTCGAGCGGCCGGTCGAGCGCTCGGACCGCGTCGGCGCAGGCGACGACCGAGTCGAAATCCGTCAGCTCGAGCACGAGCGGCGTGCAATGGCCCTCGACGCTCATGCAGGCTTGCATTCCTTTCATGGCGTTCCGCGCAGTGCCGAGCACATGGGCGCCGCGGAGCGCCAGCACCCGCATCGTCTCGTAGCCGATGCCCGAATTGCAGCCGGTGACGAGCGCCGTCTTGCCGCCGAGATCGATCCCCGCGGTCACTTCCTCGGCGGTGGCGGCCGGGCCGAACGGACTCCGCGGCACGTCCTCGGCGTAGGCTGGCGCCCGGCGCGGCGGCAAAACCAGCAGCCCGGTCAGGCCGGCGAGAAACACGCGTCTGTCGATCGATGTCATGTGAAACATTGCTCGACGGGAATCCGACAACCAGTATAGATTCAGCGTATCGAACGAGTAAACGCGGGTCATCACCGGCGATGCGCCGCTGCCGGCCCGACGGGAGAGAAAGCCGCCTCTACAGGCTTGCGTCATGCAAAAACGCGCCGAAAAGCGTTCGCGATGGCTTTTGACCGCGCTGATCGCGAGCACCTTTGCCCTGCGTGCGGCAACGCCCGCCGGATACATGCCCGGGTCACTCGCCGACGGCACGCTCTTCGTCCTGTGCCCGGGCAGCAGCCCGGCGCTCGCGCACTTCCTCGAGACCCGTGCCGCGACCACCCACCATGCGCATGATGCAGAGGGCGGTAGCGCCGCAGCGCCATGGTCGCAATGCGAATTCGCCGCTGCGGCATTCGCTGCGATCGCGCCCGTGCCGGCGGCCGCGCTGCCGGCCAGCATGGAATCCGAGTCCCCCGGTACCTCGCCCGTCGAGAGCGTACCTCCGGCACCCATCCTGACCCGGCACGCCCGCGGACCACCGCCCGTCGCGACGTAGCGACTCACAGGGCAGCGCACGCTGCCCGCATCACAGAGCCGTCGGCCGCTGCGCGTATGCGCTGCTTCGGCGGTGCCTTGTCAGACGGGATAGAGCCATGAAATTCGACAGAGCGACACTGTTCGCATCGAGCTTGCTGGTGTTGGCGATACCGGCGTCGCCCGCCAGGGCGGAGCAGGGCCAGCCACTGGACGAGATCACGGTCTGGGGCCAGGGGAGGCCGGTGGACGAATCGCGTCGCGCCAGTCCGACCGTTCTCCTGACCGAGGAGGACCTCGTCAGCATCAACGCGATGACGACCGAGGATCTCGTCAAGTACGAGCCGAGCCTCATCATTCGCCAGCGCTACATCGGCGACCCCAACAGCACGCTGGGCATGCGATCGGCGAACATGTTCCAGACGGCACGGACATCGGTCTATGCCGACGGCGTGCCATTGCACTATTTCCTGCAAACGGCTTTCAACGGCGCACCGCGCTGGGCGCTGGTCGGCGGCAACGAAGTCGGCGCCATCGAGGTGGTCTACGGCCCCTTCTCCGCGGAGTACGGCGGCAATGCGATGGGCGGTGTCGTCAATATAGAGACCCGGATCCCGGTTGAGCGAGAGGTGCATTTCGAAAGCGCGGTGTTCGCCCAGGAATTCGACGAACTCGGCTTCGATGACCGGCTCGGTGGTTCCCGTTACTTCGGTTCCTTCGGCAACAAGTGGGGCAACCTGAGCCTGTACACCTCGTGGATCCACCTTGCCAACGACAGCCAGCCCATGGATTTTCGTTTCGCCCCCGTGGCAATGCCTGCGGGCGACGAGCCGGAAGTCCGGGGCGGCATTGCCGGCGTCGACAGCACGGGCACAGCGGTCATCAACTACGGCGATTCGGGCGTCCAGGCTGCCGACACCGACCAGTTCAAGGTCAAGGTGGGGTATGACTTCGGCGACTGGTTCGGGCTTTTGAACCTCGCTTTCGAAGATCGTGAGACGATCCGCGCCGCCGTCAACAACTACGTCGTTTCGGCGACGACGGGCGAGCCCGTCTGGAACGGGGCCGTCGTCCAGGACGGCATTCGCTTCGAAATCAACGGCAGTCGCCTGACAGAAGATCTCTCGTACCGGGAGAACCTCCTCGTGGCGACTCGCCTGCAGGGGCCGCTGCCCGGGGACTGGTGGCTGGAGGCAAACCTCAGCTACTACGAAATGCTGACCGACGAGCGTCTGGGTTCCCTGCGGCACCCGCAGGATCCCGCATACACGCCCGCAGGCCGGGTCCGGGCCTACGACGATACCGGCTGGCGCACCGCGGAGCTGAAACTCGAAACGGACCGCTTTCTCGGTCGGGAGGCGCTGGAATTCGTGACCGGTTATCAGTTCGCGACCTACAGCATGACACTGACTGACTTCGACTCCCCCGATTACCGCACGGGGATCCGGGCGGACCGGCGCAATTCGAGCGGGGGTGAGACCACGTCACATGCGCTGTTTGCACAGCTGGGCTGGCAGCTCGACGAGCGCTGGGACGTCCTGCTCGGGGCCAGGCAGGAATTCTGGGAGAGCGAGGACGGTTTTCTCTACAATTTTCGGACCGGCGATTTGCAGGATCACGCCGACCGGTCGGAGCGGCGGTTCTCGCCCAAGCTGTCGGTAGGATTCGAGCCGACAGCACATTGGCGGCTCAGGTATTCGATCGCGAAAGCCTACCGCTTCCCGATAGTCGAGGAGTTGTTCGCATTCGAGAGTGACACCGTCGGGACCGCGCTCGCAGATGCAATGCTCGAGCCGGAAGACGGCCTGCATCACAACTTCATGATCGAGCGTGCCCGAACCGACGGCGGCGGCTCCCTGCGCCTGAACCTGATGCACGAAGTCGTGGACGACGTGATCTTCAGCCAGAGCGGTACCGTCGACAACGTATTGATCCGCACGTTCTTGCCTGTGGACGAAGTGACTACGACCGGCGCAGAACTCGTTTACGACCGCCGCGGTGCAATGGACGGCAGGCTCGACTGGCGCCTCAACATGACGTGGATGGATGCGGAGATCACGCGCAACCGCGTCAATACGGCCATCGAAGGCAACGAGTTCCCGCGCTTGCCGGAGTGGCGCGGAAATCTCGTCCTCACCTGGCACATGAATGACCGCTGGGACGTCGGCGGTGGCGTCCGCTACGCGAGCAAGGGTTTTCAGCAGCTCGACAACTCCGACGTGGCTTCCGAGGTCTACGGTGTGATGGACAGGTACGTGTTCGTCAATCTCAGGAGCAACTACCGGGTGAACGATGCACTGCGCCTGAGCTTC
>JAWWBD010000190.1:0-4446 GCA_033721115.1 Woeseiaceae bacterium
CTCGCCCCTGGGCGGTGTGTGGGGGGGGGGGGGGGGGCGGCCTCACCAACAATCCCCCCCCCCCCCCCCCCCCTTTGTTCCCCCCCCCCCCCCCCCCCGCCAAACCGCTCAATCCATCTGCAGCGCTTTCATCTTCCGGGTCAGCGTGTTCCTGCCCCAGCCCAGCAGCTTGGCCGCTTCCTGGCGATGGCCTCCGGTCTTCTTGAGCGCAATCTCGATCAGCGTTCGCTCGAACCGGGGCAGGGCCTGCTCGAGCAGCGGCGTACCGTCGCCGAGCTGCCCCTCGGCCCAGGATGCGAGGCTGCGGGTCCAGTCCTGCGCGCCCTTGCCCGGCGCGCTTTTGCCGCCGATGTCGGACGGGATGTCTGCCACCGTGATCGTGCCACCGGGCGCCGTGACCGTGAGCCGCCGCGTCGCGTTCACGAGCTGGCGCACGTTACCGGGCCAGTCGTAGGACCCGAGCAATTCGAGCGCCTCTGCGTCGATGTTCTTGGCCGTCGTGTCGAGTTCGCGTGCCGCTTCGGCCAGGTAGTGGCGCAGGAGCAGCGGGATATCCTCGCGGCGCTGCCGCAAGGGCGGCGTATTGATCCGGATCACGTTGAGACGGTGATAGAGGTCCTCGCGGAACCGGGCCTCCTTGACGGCGCGGGCGAGATCCTGGTTGGTGGCCGCGATGACCCGCACGTCGACGCGGATCGACTGCTGGCCGCCGACCCGGTAGAACTCGTTTTCCGCGAGCACGCGCAGGAGCCGCGTCTGCAGCGCGGGCGACATGTCACCGATCTCGTCCAAGAACAGCGTCCCGCCGTCGGCCTGCTCGAAGCGCCCGATACGGCGCGCATCGGCGCCGGTAAACGCGCCCTTTTCGTGGCCGAACAATTCAGATTCGAGCAGTTCCGCAGCGATCGCCGAGGTATTGAGGGCGACGAAGGGTTTCGCGGCGCGCGGACTGTGCTCGTGGAGCGCGCGGGCGACGAGTTCCTTGCCGGTGCCGGACTCGCCGGTGATCAGCACCGTCATGCTCGACCCGGCGAGGCGACCGATCGAGCGGAACACCTCCTGCATCGCCGGCGCCTGGCCGATGATCGACGACATCGTCGAGCGCTCGGCGGTCTCCGCCTGGTGCTCGTGCCCGTTCTTGCGTGCCGCCTTGCGGACGAGTTCGATGGCCTCGTCGATGTCGAACGGCTTTGGCAGGTACTCGAACGCGCCCCCGCGGTAGGCCGCGACAGCGTTCTCGAGGTCGGAGTGGGCCGTGATCACGATGATCGGCAGATCGGGCGAGGTATCCCGCAGGCGTTCGAGCAGGGCGATTCCGCTCATTCCGGGCATGCGAACATCGGTGATCAGCACGTCGGGCGTCTTGCGCTCGATGGCCTCGAGCAAATGCTCGGCCCGTTCGAAGCTCCGCGGGCGCATCTCGGCCTGGCGCAGTGCCTTTTCCAGCACCCAGCGCACCGACTGGTCGTCGTCCACGACCCAGACGTCGAGTTCCTTCGCCGCCACCTCAGCCCTCCTGCTTGAGCGGGATGCGAACGTAGAAAACCGTTCGCCCCGGCCGACTGTCGAATTCGATCATGCCGCCGTGGCGGCTCAGGAGCTCCTGCGCGGCGGGCAGCCCGAGGCCGGTCCCCTCCGGCCGGCTCGTGACCATCGGGTAGAACACCGAATCCTGCAGCTCGGCCGGGATGCCCGGCCCGTCGTCCTCGATCTCGATCGAGGCAATGACCCGATGCCGCGTGTTGCCGATCGTGAAGTTCATCTCGGCGCGGCTCCTGAGCGTGAGCGTGCCCTGGCCGTCGAGCGCGGCAACGGCATTCTGCACGAGGTTCAGGAAGGCCTGCACCATCAGATCGCGGTCCAGGTCGATCAGCGGCAGCCCCGGGTCGTAGTCGCGCCGGATGGTGAGCGAGCCCGGCTCCTCCGCCTCGATGAGCCTGACGACATATTCGAGCAGCTCGTGAATATTGACGGGAGCCTTGTTGGGCGGCCCGCCAGGCCCGAGCAGCAGGTCGACCAGCGCCGCGAGCCGGTCGGTTTCGCTGATCACGACGTCCGTGTACTCGCGGAGTTCCTCGTCGCCGAGCTGGCGTTGCAGCAGCTGCGCCGCGCCGCGGATGCCGCCGAGCGGATTCTTGATCTCGTGGGCGAGCTGCCGGATCATCTGGCGCCCCGCCCCGTGCTGGATCAAGAGCGCGTTTTCGCGCGTGATGCGCGACCGCCGCGTCACATCGGTCAGCTCGACCAGCAGCGACGCGTCGCCGATCGCGATGGGCGACACGCGGCAGTCGACGATGCGCTCGTCCGAGTGCACTTCGGTCGCGGCGAGTTTCAGTTCGTTCGCGTAGTGATCACCGGTCCGGCTGACGCGCGCGAGGATGTCGCGGAGTTCGGGATCGTCGTCGAGCAGCTTCAGGAGCGCCTGGCCCGCTGCCCGGTTGGCGCTGATGCCCAGGATGTTCTCAGCCGCCGGGTTGAGGTGGCGGATACGGAAGGCGCGGTCCAGCAGTATGACCCCGGAACTCAGGCTGTCGAGGACGGCGCGCGCGGCCCTGGCGTCGTCACTTTCACCGCCCGGACCGCCCGGGCGCCCGCTGCCGGCTAGGGAACCGGCCGGCGCTGAATGATCGAGTTCTGCTGCACGTAGAACCGGTTCGGCTGGCTCCGTATCATCAGGCGGCCCGTGGCGTCGATCACCTCCGCCTGGATGTTGTGCACGCCCCGCCAGACCTCGTCGATCGTGAAGCTCGTCCCCGCAACGAGCCGCGGCTCCCCGTCGAAGTACACCCGGACCTGGTGTCCTTCCTGCAGCCCCGGTTGCAGGGCCAGCGAGACGTTCAGAGTCCCCTCGATGTTCCATAAGGTCTCTTCGGCCGCGGGTGACACGATCTCGATGCTCTGGTATTCGAACGGCTGGTCGGCCGGGGCCGGCTGCGCGGCATCCGCTTGGGCGCTGTCCCGCTGCGGCCCGATGCGAGCTCCCGTCGTTGCGGAATAGCCCGAGAGGTCCACGTAATCCGCGCCTTCGCGGGGCACGTCGGAGTAATGGACGACACCCTCTTCGTCGACCCAGCGATAGGCGCCCGCCGCGACCGCGAGGCCGGCGGCCAGGATGCCCAGCAGGGCGAGACAGGCACGGGTGTCCATGAAATCAGCATAGCAAGTGACGCCGGAGCGTCGCCAGTGACCGGGCGGCAAAATGCCGCCCGGGTCACAGTTTTTGGCTCAAAGGCTGTAATACATGTCGAATTCGACCGGGTGGGTCGTCATCCGGAGCCGGGTCACGTTCTCCATCTTGAGATCGATGTAGGCATCGATCAGGTCGTCGGTGAAGACGTCACCGGCTTTGAGGAATGCCCGGTCCGCATCGAGCGACTTGAGCGCTTCCTCGAGCGAGAACGCGACGAGCTGCAGCTCCTTCTCTTCCTCGGGCGGCAGGTCGTAGAGGTCCTTGTCCATCGCGTCACCCGGGTGGATCTTGTTCTGGATGCCGTCGAGGCCCGCCATCATCATCGCAGAAAACGCGAGGTACGGGTTCGCCATCGAATCGGGGAAGCGGACCTCGATGCGCCGCGCTTTCGGATTCGACACGTAGGGGATGCGGATCGATGCAGAGCGGTTGCGCGCCGAGTACGCGAGGATCGTCGGCGCCTCGAACCCGGGAACCAGCCGCTTGTAGCTGTTCGTCGAGGGGTTCGTGAACGCGTTCAGCGCCTTCGCATGCTTGATGATGCCGCCGATGTAGTAGAGCGCGGTCTCGGACAGCCCGCCATAGCCGTCGCCGGAGAACAGGTTGTCACCGCCCTTGGTCAGCGACTGGTGCACGTGCATCCCGTTGCCGTTGTCGTTGACGAGCGGCTTCGGCATGAACGTCGCGGTCTTGCCGAAAGCGTGCGCGACGTTGTGGACGACGTACTTGAGCACCTGTACTTCGTCAGCCTTGCGTACCAGCGTGTTGAACTTGACGCCGATCTCGCCCTGGCCGGCCGTCGCGACCTCGTGGTGATGCACCTCGGTGGTGAGCCCCATGTCCTCGAGTGCCAGGCACATCGCGGAACGGATGTCGTGCAGCGAGTCGACGGGCGGGACCGGAAAGTAGCCGCCCTTGACGGTCGGCCGGTGCCCGATGTTGCCTTCTTCTGCGCTACGGTTGGTGTTCCAGGCGCCCTCGTCCGAATCGACCTTGTAGAACGCGCCCTGCATCGTGTCGGCCCACGAGACGTGGTCGAAGATGAAGAACTCGTTCTCCGGCCCGAAGTAGGCCGTATCGGCGATGCCGGTCGACTTCAGGTAGGCTTCGGCGCGCTCCGCGAGCGAGCGCGGGCAGCGATCGTAGCCCTGCATGGTCGAGGGCTCTATGACGTTGCAGCGCAGGTTGAGCTGCGGCTCGTCAGCAAAGACGTCGAGCACGGCCGAGGCCGGGTCCGGCATCAGGATCATGTCCGA
>JAWWBD010000191.1:0-4437 GCA_033721115.1 Woeseiaceae bacterium
CCTCGAGGACCGCGCCCGGCGCCACGCCGACGGCGTCTGCCGCCACCCGGACCACTTCCGCGCCGGCCGCGACCAGCCGGTCCCGGCCCGCGTCGTCCGAGCAGTAGACAAGCGTCGTGCCGGGCAAGGCGAGCATCTCCGCCGACAGCGGCATGCGCAGGATTGGATCCAGCACGGCGCGCAACGGCTGGCGGCCGCGCATCTCGATCGCCGGGTCGCGCACGGTCAGCGACGGATCGTCGGCGAGGACCGTGCCGATGCCGGTGAGCACCGCGCCGGAGCGGGCCCGCAGGCGCTGCACGTCCGCCCGCGCCTCGGGGCCCGTGATCCACTGGCTGTCGCCGTTGAGCATCCCGATGGCCCCGTCGAGGCTCGCGGCGATCTTGGCACGCACGAGCGGGCGGCCCCGCGTCGTGCGCTTGACGAAACCTGCGATCAGCGCCTGTGCCGCCTCCGCCATCAGCCCGGTGCGGACCGCGATACCCGCGCGCCCGAGGGCCTCGAGCCCGCGACCGCGAACTTCCGGGTACGGGTCTTCCATCGCGACGACGACTTCCGCAACGCCCGCTTCGCGGAGCGCCTCGACGCAGGGCGGCGTCTTGCCCTCGTGCACGCAAGGCTCGAGCGTCACGTATACCGTCGCGCCGCGCGCACGATCGCCGGCGGCGGCCAGCGCATTGACCTCTGCATGTGCTTCGCCCGCGAGCTCGTGATAGCCCTCCCCGGCGATTTCACCGGCACTCACGATGACGCAGCCGACCATCGGGTTCGGGTGTGCGGTGTATCTGCCGCGCGCGGCGAGACGCAGTGCCCGCGCCATGAAAGCGCTGTCGGCTGCAGTAAACCCGTTCATGTCAGGGCTTCTTGCCGGGGAGCTCGGGCAGGAGGGACATCTGCTCGCGGTTCGCGGCCATGTCCGAGATCCGCTGCAGGCGGCGGATCTCCTCCTCGAATTCGGTGATGTCCTGGAAGCGCCGGTAGACCGATGCGAAGCGCACGTAGGCGACTTCGTCCAGCTCGTGCAGCTCGCGCATCACGAGCTCGCCGAGCAGTCGCGACGGCACTTCGCGCTCGCCCATCGTGCGCAGCTGGTGCAGCAGCCGGCCGACCGCCTGCTCGAGATCCTCGCTCGAGACCGGCCGTTTTTCGAGCGCCCGCACCATGCTGTTCCTGAGTTTCTCTTCGTCGAAGGGTTGCCGCGAGCTGTCGTTCTTGACGATGCGCGGCATGACGAGTTCCGCCGACTCGAAGGTCGTGAAGCGCTCGTTGCAGTCCAGGCACTGCCGACGGCGCCGGATCTGGCGGCCCTCAGCCGCCAGGCGGGAGTCGATGACCTTGGTTTCCTCGTGGCTGCAGAACGGGCAGTGCATGGGTGGCCGGGATCATGTGTAGACCGGGAACCGCCGGCAGATCTCGAGGACCTGGCTCCGCACCCGGTCGATCGTCCCCTCGTTGTCGATATCGTCCAGTATATCGGCAATCCAGCCCGCAAGCTCCCGGGTTTCGGCCTCGCCGAAGCCCCGGGTCGTGATGGCGGGGGTCCCGAGCCGGAGCCCGCTGGTGACGAAGGGCGACTCGGGGTCGTTCGGTACCGCGTTCTTGTTGACCGTGATGTGGGCGCGATCGAGTGCCGCGTCGGCGGCCTTGCCGGTGATCCCCTTGCCGATCAGACTCACGAGCATCAGGTGGTTGTCGGTCCCGCCGGAAACGATATCGTAGCCGCGCCCGATCAGCGCCTCCGCCAGCACTTTTGCATTGGCGCAGACCCGGGCCTGGTAGTCGCTGAACGACGGATCCATCGCCTCCCTGAATGCGACGGCCTTGGCCGCGATGACGTGTTCGAGCGGGCCGCCCTGCGTGCCCGGGAATACCAGCGAATTGAATTTCTTCGTGAGCTCGTCGTTGGCACGCGCCAGGATGATGCCGCCGCGCGGCCCCCGGAGCGTCTTGTGCGTCGTCGACGTCACGGCGTCGGCTACGGGGACCGGCGACGGGTAATGGCCGGTCGCGACCAGGCCGGCGACGTGCGCCATGTCGACGAGCAGGTAGGCGCCGACGCTGTCGGCGATGGCGCGGAACCGTTCCCAGTCGATGACCCGCGAATACGCGGAGAAGCCGGCCACGATCATCTTCGGCCGGTGCTCTTCGGCCAGGGCCGCGATCGCGTCGTAGTCCATCAGGCCCGAATCGGCATCGATGCCGTACTGCACGGCCTCGTAGAGCTTGCCCGAGAAGTTCACCCTGCTGCCGTGCGTCAGGTGCCCGCCGTCGGCCAGGCTCATGCCGAGCACGGTGTCGCCCGGCTCGAGCAGCGCCATGTAGACGGCCGCATTCGCCTGCGAGCCCGAGTGCGGCTGTACGTTCGCGTAGTCGGCATCGAACAGCGCTTTCGCGCGGTCGATGGCGAGCTGCTCGGCATCGTCGACGAATTCGCAGCCGCCGTAATAGCGCTTGCCCGGGTAGCCTTCCGCGTACTTGTTCGTCAGCACGGAACCCTGCGCCGCCATTACCCGCGGACTCGCGTAATTCTCGGAAGCGATCAGCTCGATGTGCGTTTCCTGCCGGCGCGTCTCGTTGGCGATCGCCGTCGCGATCTCGGGGTCGAAGTCGCCGAGCGACGTGCGGGTATCGAACATGGGTGGTTTCCTTGGAGTCCGCGTAAAAGCCCGCGATGATACTCGCTTACCCCGCGGCGACAAAGGACTGGACCACGCGGGTCCAGGCGCGGGCGAGATTCTGCCGGTTGTAGCCGCCGCCGCCGGTCCCGATGATCCGGCCGGCACAGAATTCGTCCGCGATCCGGCACAGGGCGAGCGCCGCGGCCGCGTGCGCCTCCTCGCTGAAGGCGAGATGGGTGATCGGGTCGCCGGCCAGGCTGTCGGCGCCGCACTGGAACAGGATGAACTCGGGCCTGGCCTCGACCAGGTAGTCCTCGACCCGTGCCCATGCCGCCCTGAAATCGTCATCGTCCGCGCCCGGGGGCAGCGGGATGTTGAGCTTGGTGCCGCGTGCCCTGCCCGACCCGGTTTCCGTCTCGGCCCCGGTGCCCGGGTACAGGAAGCGCCCGTCCTCGTGGATGTCGGCGAACAGGAGGTCCGGGTCGTCCTCGAACGCGTAGAACATGCCGTCGCCGTGGTGGGCATCGATGTCGACGTAGGCGATCCGGCTGATTTCGTAGCGGCTGCGCAGGTACTCGGCGGCGACGCCGAGATCGTTGAAGACGCAGAACCCCGCCGCGTGGCTGCGGCCCGCGTGGTGCAGGCCCGCAATCGGCACGAACGCGCGCCGCGTCGTGCCGGCCATGATCGCGTCGACGGCGGCCTGGGTCGTGCCGACGACGTCCGACGCCGCATCGAAGATTCCCGGCATGGCCGGGGTGTCGCCGTCGTCGAGGAAGCCGGTGCCCTCGGCTGACAGGCGGGCCACCCGCTCGATGTAGTCGGGCGTGTGAAACAGGCGCAGGTCGTCGACGCTCGCCCGGCGGGGCGCGGCGTAATGGATGCCGTCGCCCAGCCCGGCCGTCTCGAGCTCCGCCTGGAAAACATCGTGTCGATCGAGACCGAAGGGATGCGGGTCGCCGAAACCGTAATTCGCCAGGGCCTCGCCCCGGTAGACGTAAACAGGAGTCTGCATCGGCATTGTCGTTGTTGTTGGCTATCGCGGCAGCATACCGGATAATGCGCGCCTTTTAGCAGGCAATTCGGGCTTCATGGCGCAATACATCTACACGATGAACCGGGTGGCGAAGATCGTCCCGCCCAAGCGGTTCATCATCAAGGACATTTCCCTGTCGTTTTTCCCCGGCGCCAAGATCGGCGTCCTGGGCCTGAACGGCTCCGGCAAGTCGACGCTGCTCCGGATCATGGCCGGGCTCGACACCGAGTTCGACGGCGAGGCGCGCCCGCAGCCGGGCATCCGCATCGGCTACCTGCCGCAGGAACCCGAGCTCGACGCGGCAAAGGACGTCCGCGGCAACGTCGAGGACGGCGTGGCCGAGACCAAGGCACTCATCGACCGGTTCAATGAAATCAGCGACCGCTTCGCCGAGCCGATGGACGACGACGAGATGAACGCGCTGCTCGAGGAGCAGGGCAAGCTGCAGGACGCGATCGATGCGGCCGGCGCGTGGGAGCTCGATCGCAAGCTCGAGATCGCCGCCGACGCGCTGCGCCTGCCGCCCTGGGACGCGGACGTGACAAAACTGTCCGGCGGCGAGCGCCGGCGCGTCGCGCTGTGCCGGCTTTTGCTCTCGCAGCCCGACATGCTGCTGCTGGACGAGCCCACCAACCATCTCGACGCCGAGTCGGTCGCCTGGCTCGAGCGCTTCCTGGCCGAGTTCGACGGCACCGTCGTTGCAGTCACACACGATCGTTACTTCCTAGACAACGTCGCCGGATGGATTCTCGAGCTCGACCGCGGCCACGGGATCCCGTGGGA
>JAWWBD010000192.1:0-4428 GCA_033721115.1 Woeseiaceae bacterium
CTTGTGGGTTTTACCGCGCGACGCGCCTTACTACCGCCGTGCGGTTACGGGTTTACCGTGCAATAACGCGCTGCCATCGGCCCCTCCCCGTAACGGGCTCCCGGGCACGGCCAACCACGCAAAGCGAGCCTTCCCAGGAAGCAACGCCCGGATCGCCTTTCGGACTTACGAAAAGGCAGGCTGACGGGCCTCCAGCGCGAATTCGGTGTTGAGCGAAGCAGGCCTGTCGGCCTGCTTGTGTGCCTCGCTCAGCAGATGCTGAGCTGGAAGGGGACGTCGTGGCCTGTCTGCACCGCGCGGCGGTCGGTCGTCGACCACTCGAGGAAGCGGATCGTGAAGCGGTACTGGTTGCCGCTGATCTCGGGATAGAGGGCCGTATTGCCCGGCACGTGCACGCGCAGGAGCCGGCACGGCGAGTCCTTGGCCAGGCTGTGCTGGTACATGCCGTTGATCGCGACTTTGCGCGTCGGCTGCGCGCTCTCGCGAACAAGCCACAGGATCTCGAGGACGGCATCGCAGAGCGGCCGGATCGCCCCGATCCAGCGGTCGAGATCCTCCTGCCGGCGCGAGAACGGCTGGCGCAGCCAGTGGTTGTACTCGGGCAGGTCGAACTCGCAGGTCCCGCCCGGGATCGTCGATCGGTTCTTGATCGCGTGCAGGAACTCCGAGTCCTTGATCGGCTGCAGGTAGCCCGTGCCGATGCCGTCGACGTCGGCGCGGCTCTCGACTAAGTTCCGGACCAGCGAGTCCAGCCGCGCCGAATCGACCTCCGGCTGGCTCTGGTAGCGCTTCAGCAGGCCGAGCTGGTGATCCAGCTCCTTGTGGACCTCGCTCCGCACGTCACCGCGGGAGAGGATCGCGGCGATCTCGAGAAGCCCGGCAACCGTGGCCCGCGTGGCCCAGTTGTTGTCGAGCTCGCGGTTATAGAGCATCTGCTCGTAGAGGAATTCGAGCCTGAGAAAGGTCCGCATGCGTTCCGCGACCGGCTGTTCGTAGTGCGCCGGCGCCGCGCGGGCGGAATCGGTGCCGATGTCGGTCGCGGGCTTCGCCATGCGGCTATTCTGCGCCAGCGTCCGCCGGCTCGCAAACTGTCGCCGCCGCCCTAGAGGCGGCGGTAAGCCGCATCGAGCTCACGTACCCGGGCCTCCGTCGCCTCGAGGCTGCCGTTGTTGTCGATGACGTCGTCGGCGATGGCGAGCCGTTCCTCGCGACTCGCCTGGGCGGCGAGGATGCGCCGCGCCTGGGCCTCGGATTCCGCGTCCCGCGCCAAAAGCCGCGCGACCTGCGTGTCCTCCTCCACGTCGACCACGAGCACGCGGTCGACTTCGTCCCTGAGCGACGAGGAGGTCAATAGCGGCACGACGATCAGCTGGTAGGGACCGCCGGCGGTGGCTGCGCGAGCCAGCGTGACTTTGCGAATCCGCGGGTGCAGGATCGCCTCGAGCCGGCGCCGTTTCTCGGGGTAGGCGAACACGATGCCACGCAGGGCCCGCCGGTCGAGCCCGCCGTCCACGTCAAACACGCCGGGCCCGAATTCGGCGCGGATCTCGGCTAGCGCCGGTTCGCCGGGCGCCACGACCTCGCGCGCGATGACGTCGGTATCGATGACGGGGACGCCGAGCGCGGCGAACATGTCGGCCACGGTCGACTTGCCGCTCGCGATGCCGCCGGTGAGCCCGATCCGCAACGGCTGCCGCTCACCGTTCTGCTTCTGCGGCATCGGCTACAGGAACAGGTCGAAGTAGGCGTTCCGGATCGCGTCCCCCCAGAGCATCGTGATCCAGCCCGCGGCTGCGAGATAGGGGCCGAACGGAATCGGCAGCTGCCGGTCGCGGCCGCGGAGCACGATGAGCCCGAGGCCGACGACGGCACCGACGATGGCCGACATCAGGATGATCATCGGCAATGCCTGCCAGCCCAGCCAGGCCCCGAGCGCGGCCAGCAGCTTGAAGTCCCCGTAGCCCATGCCCTCCTTGCCCGTCACCAGCCTGAACAACTGGTAGACGCTCCAGAGGCTCAGGTACCCGGCCGCTGCGCCGATGATCGCATCGCGCGGCGCGATGAACAGCACCTCGCTGCCGGCGAGGGGATGGAACAGGGCCAGCAGCAGGCCAATCCAGGCAAGCGGCAGCACGATCGAGTCCGGAATGATCTGGTGGTCGTAGTCGATCAGGCTGATCACGACCAGTGCGAAGGTCAGGCCCACGGCCGCGAGCGCCTCCCACGAGGCGCCGAATCGCCAGGCGACGACCGCGGCCAGCAGGGCAGTGACGGCTTCGACCAGCGGGTAGCGGAGCGAGATGTGCTCCCGGCAGCTCGCGCACCGCGCGCCCAGCAACACGTAGCTCAGCACGGGGATGTTCTGCCATGCCCTGACGGGCGCGCCGCAGGCCGGGCAGCGGGAGCGGGGCACGACCAGATCGAAGCGGCCTTCCGGGAGGTCGGAGGTCGGCGCCGAGAGCAGTTCCCGGGCCTGCGCCCGCCAGTCACGCTCCATCATGACCGGGAGCCGGTAGATGACGACGTTGAGAAAACTGCCGACGACGAGCGCGAAGGCGAACACGAAAGCCACGAAGATCGCGGGGGACTGGACGAACAGCTCAGGCATCGGGGGCTCCGGTCACCGGGCAGAGCATAAACGAAAACGGCGCCCGGAGGTCACTCCGGGCGCCGCCAGGCGAACGGCTTGACGTGCTTCGTCAGATGACGGAGCCCATCTTGAAGATCGGCAGGTACATCGCGACGACGAGTCCGCCGACCAGCACGCCGAGGATGGCCATGATCATCGGCTCGAGCAGGCTCGACAGGTTGTCGACCGCGTTATCGACGTCTTCCTCGTAGAAATCGGCCACCTTGGCCGACATCTCGTCGAGCGAACCCGATTCCTCGCCGACGGCGATCATCTGGATGACCATGTTCGGGAACAGCCCGGTGTTCTCCATGGCCTGCTGCAGGCGCTGGCCCGTCGAGACCTCGTCGCGCATCTGCATGACGCCTTCCTCGTAAACGATGTTGCCGGTTGCACCGGCAACCGACTCCAGGGCCTCGACGAGCGGGACACCGGCTGCGAACATCGTCGACAGCGTACGTGCGTAGCGTGCGACGGCAGCCTTCTCGAGGATCGGGCCGATGATCGGGATCTTGAGCGACATGCGGTCGAGAAAATGCCGCATCTTGCGTGAGCGTTTCTTGAAGTACAGGAACGCGCCGATCGCGCCGCCGATCAGGAATGCGAGATACCAGCCTTTCTCGCGCACGAACACCGACAGATCGATGACCATGCGGGTGAAGGTCGGCAGGTCGGCGCCGAAGCCCTTGAACAGGTCCTCGAAGGCCGGGATGACGAAGATCAGGAGGATGGTGGTCACGACGAAGGCGACGACGAGCACTGCGGCCGGATAGGTCAGGGCCTTCTTGATCTTCTTCTTGAGAGCCTCGGTCTTTTCCTTGTAGGTGGCGATCTTGTCGAGCAGCGTTTCGAGCGCACCCGCCTGTTCACCGGCCTCGACGAGGTTGATGAAGAGGTCGTCGAAATAGAGCGGGTGCTTGGCCAGCGCCTCGGCGAGTGCGCTGCCGCCTTCGACGTCGGCCTTGATCGCGAGAATCAGTTTCTGCATGGCCGCGTTCTCGTGGCCGTTGCCGACGATTTCGAAGGATTGCACCAGCGGGATGCCCGCCGCGAGCATCGTCGCGAGCTGGCGGCTGAAAATGGCGATATCGCCGGTCGTGATATTGCCGCCGCCGCCGAACAGTCCTTTCGACTGTTTCTTGATCCGGCTGGGCACGACGCCCTGACGGCGGAGGTCGGCACGCACGGCGGCCTCGTCGGCAGCCATGCTCTTGCCCTTGACCTTGTTGCCTTTCCGGTCGGTCCCTTCCCAGATGAAGGGGACGTTTCCTGCTACTGCTGTCTCAGCCATCGTCGTATTCCGTTAAGCAGAGGCGCAAACCTACTCGATTGTAACCCGGTTGATCTCGTCAAGGCTGGTAACCCCGTCCTTGACTTTGTTCAATCCTGCCCGTCGTAAATCGATGACCCCCTCTTTGGCGGCCTGGTCCGCGATCTGCATCGCGTTGCCGCCCTCCATGATGATCCGGCCCATCGTCTCGGACACTTCCATCACCTGGAAGATGCCGACGCGGCCCTTGTAGCCGTCGTTGCAGCTCTTGCAGCCCTTGGCGGCATAGATATTCAGGCCCTTGTCGAGATCCTCGGCCTCGAAGCCTTCTTTTTCCAGCGCTTCGCGCGGGATGTCGATGATTTCCTTGCAGTTGTCACACAGCCGGCGCGCGAGGCGCTGGGCGATGATCAGGCTGACCGAGGTCGCGATTGCGTAGGGTTTCACGCCCATGTCGACCAGCCGGGTCAGCGTCCGCGGCGCATCGTTGGTGTGCAGCGTCGACAGCACGAGGTGACCGGTCTGCGCC
>JAWWBD010000193.1:0-4318 GCA_033721115.1 Woeseiaceae bacterium
CCAACGACATCTACCGCAAGCACCTGAGGCCGCAGGCCAGCGAGCGCTCGCTCGTCCGGGTCGCCCGGGTGACGACCCTCGTCCTTGGCACGCTCGGCATCGGCCTCGCCTGGTTCGTGCCCAATGTGCTCGACCTCGTGCTCTACGCCTATACCTTCGGTGCAGCCGGACTGTTCTTCCCGATGCTCGCGCTGCTGTTCTGGCCGCGCGCCACGGCGGCCGGTGCGTTCTGGAGCATCCTGACGGCCGGGGGTTTCGCCGTCGGCTGGTCGCTCGCCGGCGAGCCCTACGGCATCGCGGCGTCGTGGGCAGGCTGGGTCATCGGCCTGCCGGTGCTCGTGGGCGTGTCGCTCGCGACGTCGCACGCGCCGGGCGAACGTCCGGACTTCTTCGCCTGACGCGTATCAGGGCAGGATGGAAATCGTGAGTCCGCCGGCGAAGCGCGGCACCAGCGCACGCACGTCGGCCCGCGAGACGTTTTCCAGTTCGCTTGCCAGGGTTTCCGTCGCCGGCAGTTCGCCGTGCCGCAACCAGTGCCGCGCATATTTCGTGACGAGTTCCTCGTTCGCCTGCGCGGCACTGACGGCGCGCCCGAGCAGATGGCGTTTCGCTTCGTCGATCTCGGCTCTGGTCGGCGGGTCTGACACGAGCCGCTCGAGTTCGGCCGCGAGAAGCGCCGCCAGGGCCTCGCGCTTGCCGGGATCGACCCCGATCGCGAGTGTCGTCCAGCCGGCGGCACCGGTCGATTCATAGCGCGCATCGATGTAATACGCGAGCCCGCGCTCGGAGATGGCCGCTGTGCCGAGTCGGCCCTCGTAGTCGTGCGCGAAGACGTATAACAGCAGCCGCCAGGGCAGGTAGTCCGGGTCGCGCGGCGCCGGTGCCGCCGTGATGTAGCCGAGCTGTGCCTGCGCCACCGGCACGCCCAGCCGTATCTCGCGTGTGCCGGTCGGACGCGTCGCGCGGGCGTCGACGACGGTCGCCGCCGGCTCGAAGCGGCCGAAGGCCGTATCGACTGCCGCAAACGCCGCTTCCGCTTCGACGTCGCCCGCAACGACGACGAGTGCCGGCCGCGCCGCGGCACCCGCGGCAACGGCGGGCGGATCCATGATGATCCCGAACTCCTCCCGCAGGCGCGTCGCCGGATCGAGCGACGCCGGCGCCCCGGCGCCGCGATCGTGTCGCGCCCGTGCCAGGGCTGCGGCGGCGCGCGCCGCGAGATCGCCCAGCGCGGCGGGTCGGGCCCGGCCGCGCCACGCGAGGAATCCGGGGTCGGGATCATCCGCCGTGAATTCGCTGTCCCCGAGGGCCACCCCGGGCACGAACACGGCCAGGTCCGCCGACGGTGCGAGGTCCGACGAGAAGACGATCACGGGCAGGCCGTTCGCCAGCCGCCGCAGCGCCGCGCCGGCCACCGGCTCGAGGTCGGGACTGCCGGCGGACGGCGCGGGCGGCGGTGCGGTGACCGGTGCTTCTGCCGTTACCGCCACACCCGGCCGGTACCAGGCGATCGTCCGGCGTTCCGGTGCGAGCCAGGTCCTTGCTACGCGGGAGACGTCGGCGGGCGTCACGGTTGCGACGCGTTGCGGCAGCGTGAGCAGCACGTCGAGCGCACCGAGCCCTTCGAAGAACGCCAGCTGGTGTGCCGCATCCTCGGTCGTCTGGATGTCGTAGACGAGTTCGTCACGCACGGCCGCGATCGCGGCGCTGACCCGGCTCGCGGCAGGGGCGCTCTCCCGCAGGTCCGCAATGACCTGCTCGATACCGTTCTCCACCGCCTGCTCCGCCCGATCGTCGCCCGGCCGCCCGCCGATGACGAACAGGTAGTCCTCGGCGCTCGGCGGAAACCACGTTGTGAGTCCCTCAGCGGCACCGGCGAGCAGGCGGGACTCCTTCACCGCCGTCCCCCAGTCGTTCTGCAGGAAGCTGACGCCGGAACCCCCGGCCAGCAGTTCCTGCAACACGAGGAACGCGGCGTAATCGGGATGCACCGCCGCCGGCGCGCGATAGCCGATGAGGAATCGCCGCCCCGGCGCCGTGCCGCTGATCGCGATCCGGCGTTCGCCGCGCTGCACGGGCTCGATCGTGTGCGGCAGGGGCGTGGCCGGCCGCCGGCCGAGGCCGCCGAACAGGTCCTCGATCCGCGCCCGCACGCGGGAGGAATCGATGTCGCCGACGACGGCGAGCACGGCGTTCGCCGGATGGTAGTGCGCTTCGTAGAATCCCGCGACGTCGGCGTGGGTCAGCGCCTCGAGGTCGCTTTCCCAGCCGATCGTGTTGTTCCGGTACGGATGCGCGAGGAACGACGTGTACATCAGCGCGTCGAGCAGCAGCGTGCCCGGGTCGTTCTCGTACATGTGCAGCTCGGCCAGCACGGCGCCGCGCTCGGCTTCGATCATGCCGGGATCGATGACGAGCTTCGCCATGCGGTCCGCCTCGATCTCGAGCAACAGTCCCAGGTGCTCTCTCGGCACCGTCGCGTAATAGGTCGTCTGATCGGTCCAGGTGTAGCCGTGCCACTCGCCGCCGACGGCATAGATCCGGCTCACGACCTCCGTGCCCGGAAAAGATTCCGTCGCCCGGAACGCCATGTGCTCGAGGAAGTGGGCGAGCCCCGTCTGCCCCGTCACTTCGTTGCGGGCGCCGACGCGGTAGAGCATCTGCACGCTCGCGACCGGGAAATTGCGGTCGACGAGCAACAACACGGTCATGCCGTTGTCGAGCTCGAAGCGCTCCGCGGCCGCGAGGTCGAGCGCCGCCTGTGCCGGCGCGCTGCCGAGGACCAGGCCGGCGAGCAGGAACAACGGTCGGGCGGCCCGAAGGCCCGGCAGTCGAGTGAGAGACAAGGACGAGATTCCCGGACGCACGCGTTGCCTGCTAGCATAGCACCGGTTTTCGCGACCGGTTGGGGAGTACTTGCATGCGACGTTCCGGACTGATTGCCTGCGGGATTGCCTGGCTTTGCGCCGGGACCGCGCTCGCCGACGAGGGGCACTTCGCGACGCAAATCCTGCGTGAGCTGATCGCGTTCAACACCGCGCCGAGCGGCGGCGACGACCTGCGGCCGACAATGGCCTACGTCGAGGGCCTGCTCCGCGACGCGGGCTTCACGGACGAGGACATCGATATCGTCACGCCGGCCGAAAAACTGCCCAACCTGGTCGTGCGCTACAAGAGCGGGAATCCGCAGCGCGACCCGATCCTGATGATGGCGCATCTCGACGTCGTCGAGGCGCTGCCCGAGGACTGGACCGTCCCGCCCTTCGAGATGACCGAACTGGACGGCCATTACTACGGCCGCGGCACGAACGACAACAAGGCCGGCGGCGCGATGCTCGTCGCGAACCTGATCCGGATGAAGCAGGAGGACTTCGAACCCGACCGCGACCTGATCGTCATGCTGACGGCCGACGAGGAGACGACGGGCGCCGGTGCCATCGCGCTCACGACGGAATACAGGCACCTGATCGATGCGGAGTTCGCGCTGAACACGGACGGCGGCGGCGTCATGCTCGCAGGCGGCGAACCCCGCGCCTTCATCATGCAGACCGCGGAAAAGGTCTACGTCGATTTTCTTCTCGAAGCCACCGACCCCGGCGGCCACAGCTCGGTGCCGCGGGCCGACAGCGCGATCGCGCGCATGGCGCGGACGATCGTCGCGCTGTCCGAACACCGCTTCCCGATCGATCTCAACGAGACCACGCGGACGTTCTTCGAGCGCTGGCGGGACTTCGCACCGGAGGAAGACGCGGAACTCATCGGCGCGTTGCTCGCGGACGCGCCCGACGAAGAGATTTCGGCGGATCTCGACGCGCACCCCTATTACAACTCGCTCGCTCGCACGACCTGCATCGTCACCCAGGTCCATGGCGGCCATGCCATCAACGCGATCCCGCAGCGGGCGACGGCGACGGTCAACTGCCGGATCCTGCCGCAGTTCTCGAATGCATCAGCGGCAGGCGTCATCACCGCGGCGGCCGCGGCGAACGACATATCGGTGGAGCAGATCTATCCCTACCGCCCGAGTCCGCCGAGCCCGCTGACGCCGAACGTCGTCAACCCGATCGGTGAACTCGCGGAGGAGTTCTGGCCCGGCATCGTGCTGATTCCCGAGATGAGCACCGGTGCGACCGATGGCCTCTTCGTCCGCAACGCCGGAATTCCCGTCTACGCGATATCGGCGATCGCCGAGGAACCGGACGACATCCGGGCGCACGGCCAGGACGAGCGCATCGGCATCGAGGCCTTCGAGGTTGCGACCGAGTACTGGTACCGGCTGGTCAGGAAGCTGTCGACCCCCGCGGCAGATCCGGCGCCC
>JAWWBD010000194.1:0-4238 GCA_033721115.1 Woeseiaceae bacterium
CAGGCGCTCTACACCTGCATGCTCAACGAGCAGGGCGGCGTCCTCGACGACCTGATCGTCTACTACCTGGCCGACGAGCGCTTCCGGCTGGTCGTCAACGCGGCCACGCGCGACAAGGATCTCGCCTGGATCCGGCAGAACGCCGAGCCTTTCGAGGTGGCCGTCGAAGAGCGGCGCGAGCTCGCGATGCTGGCGGTGCAGGGTCCCGAAGCGCGGGAGCCTGCCGCGGCCTGCATCGACGAGGAATGGCGCCGGAAGGTCCTTGGACTCAAGCCCTTCCGCGCCCTCGAAGCAGGCGAGCTGTTCGTTGCCCGCACCGGTTACACGGGCGAGGACGGCTTCGAGATCGTCATGCCCGAGGGCCGCGCCGCGGCGTTCTGGGATTGCCTGCTCGCGCAGGACATCGTGCCCTGCGGGCTCGGCGCCCGCGACACGCTGAGGCTCGAGGCCGCGATGAACCTCTACGGTGCCGACATGGACGAGACCGTGTCGCCACTCGAGGCCGGCCTCGGCTGGACCGTCGCCTGGGAGCCGGAGGACCGCGGATTCATCGGCCGCTCCGGGCTCGAAAAGCTGCGCGAGGACGGCGGACTCCGCCGCTTCGTGGGCCTTCTGCTCGAAGACAAGGGCGTGCTCAGAGCGGGCCAGCGGGTCGTCGTGGAAGGCGTCGGCGAAGGCGAGATCACGAGCGGTGGTTACTCGCCGACGATCGAACGCTCGATCGCGCTCGCGCGGGTACCGGCCGGTGACTACGATCGCGTCCGGGTCGACATCCGCGGGCGCCTGGCCGATGCGCGTATCGTTACGACGCCGTTCGTCCGCAACGGCGAAATCAGGATAGAACTCGAAACCCAGTCTGAGGGAGAAACAAGCGATGAGTGAACTGCCCGGGGATCTCCTCTACACGCGCGAGCATGAATGGCTGCGCCGCGAAGACGACGGCAACGTGACGGTCGGCATCACCGACCATGCCCAGTCGTCGCTCGGAGAGCTGGTCTATGTCGAACTGCCGGAGGTCGACCAGGCAGTCGAGAGCGGCGGCGACATGGCCGTGGTCGAATCGGTCAAGGCCGCGTCCGACGTTTATGCGCCGATCGACGGGACCGTGGTCGAGGTCAACGAGGACCTGGCCGACGATCCCGAGAAAATCAATTCCGATCCTTACGGTGCGGGCTGGATCGTCCGCCTCAAGCCTGCCGGGGACATCGATGAAAGCGAACTGCTGACGCCTGGTGCGTACCAGGAGCTCCTCGACGAGGAAGAAGCCTGAGAGCCAGCCGATGCCGTTCATACCCCACACGGAAGACGACGTTCGCGAGATGCTCGACGCCATCGGCGCCGGCAGCATCGACGAGCTGTTCGACGAGATCCCGAAAGAGCTGCTGGTCGACTCGCTCGACGGCGTGCCAGAGGCGCTCCCGGAAATGGAGATCACTCGGCTGATGCAGGAGCGCGCCGCGCGGGACGGGGCGCCGCTGTGCTTTCTGGGCGCCGGCGCCTACGAGCACCACATCCCGCAGGCCGTCTGGGACATCGCGACGCGCGGTGAGTTCTACAGCGCCTACACGCCCTACCAGGCCGAGGCGAGCCAGGGCACGCTGCAGACGATCTACGAGTACCAGACGATGATCACGGCGCTGACGGCGCAGGACGTCAGCAACGCGTCGCTCTACGACGGCGCCTCGGCGCTGGCCGAGGCCGCGCTGATGGCGGTGCGCAGCAACCGCAAGGTGAAGTCGGGCCGGATCCTGCTCGCGCCCGGCGTCAATCCCGTCTACGAGAAAGTCGCGAAGGCGATCGCAGGCAACCAGGAGCTCCGCTTCGAGCGCCTGCCGATGGACAAGGCGTCCGGCAATGCGCCGGCCGAACTCGACGATCCGGGCGATCCTGTCGCCGTGGTGATCCAGCAGCCGTCGTTCCCGGGTACGCTGGAAGACGTCGATCGCCTCACCGACTGGGCACACGCGCACGGCGCGCTGGTCATTGCCGTCGTCAACCCGATCGCGCTGGCGCTACTGAAGGCGCCGGGCCACTGGGGTACCGACGGCGCCGACATCGCGATCGGCGAAGGCCAGCCGCTGGGCGTGCCACTCTCTTCGGGGGGTCCCTATTTCGGCTTCATGACCTGCAAGCAGCAATACGTGCGGCAGATGCCGGGGCGCATCGTCGGTCGGACGACCGACCTCGAAGGTGCGCCCGGTTTCGCGCTCACGCTGCAGGCCCGGGAGCAGCACATCCGGCGCTCGAAAGCGACTTCAAACATCTGCACCAACCAGGGCCTGATGGTGACGGCGGCGACGATCTACATGGCGCTCATGGGCTACGACGGCCTCGCGCTCGTCGCGCGCCGCTCGTACGCGAACACGGCCGGCCTGGTCGAGGCGCTGACCGCGATCGACGGCATCGAGCGCCTGTTCGAGGGGCCGCATTTCCACGAGGTGGCGCTCAAGGTCGACCGCCCGGTCGCGCCGCTGCTGGAAGCCCTGGCCGGACAGGGCATCCTCGGTGGCTACGACCTCGGCTCCGCGTATCCGGATCTCGGCAACGCACTGCTGGTTTGCGCGACCGAGACGCGCACCGCGGCCGATATCCGGACCTACGTCGAAGCGATGCAGGGCCTCTTCGAGTCGGGCGCCGCCCGCAAGCGGGCCTGACGCCATGGCCATCGTCAAGTACCAGGGCGCGACCTACCACACGGCCGGAGAACTGCCGACCGTCGGCAGCCGGGCGCCCGACGTCTCGCTCGTCAACACGAAACTGCAAAATGTCTCGCTGGCCAACTGGACGGGCATGCGAAAGCTGATGAATATTTTCGTCAGCATCGACACCGACGTCTGCGCGAAATCTGTCGTCGAGTTCGACCGTTATGGCGACCGGGTCAACGACGTCGCGCTGCTCATGGTGTCCTACGACCTGCCGTTCGCCCACGAGCGGTTTTTGAAGCAGAACAAGCTCACGCACGTGCTCGGGCTCTCCGCGATCCGCCATGCGGGGTTCGGCAAGAACTACGGCGTGCAGATCACCGAGGGGCCGCTGGCCGGCATGTTCGCGCGGGCGGTCGTCGTGCTCGACGAGAACAACACGGTCGTCTACAACGAGCACATCGAGGACATATCGACGGAACCCGACTACGAGGCCGCATTGAAGGCGCTCGGCATCAGGGATCTCGGGGACTGACAGGGACGGCAGCATGGAAACACTGATATTCGAAAAGTCGCGCGCGGGCCGCAGGGCGTTCGCGCAGGCGCCGGCGGAGGCGCCGCAAACCGACATCCCCGAAAGCTTCCTGCGTAGCGACCGGCCCGCGTTGCCGGAGGCTTCGGAGCTACAGGTCGTACGCCACTACACGCGGTTGTCGCAGCAGAATTTCGCGATCGACACGCAGTTCTACCCGCTCGGCTCCTGCACGATGAAGTACAACCCGCGGGCCTGCAATTCGCTGGCGCTGCTGCCGGGCTTCCGCGGGCGGCACCCGCTCGGGCCCGTCAGCCTGGGGCAGGGTTTCCTCGAGTGCATGTACGAGCTGCAGGAGATGCTCAAGGCCGTGACCGGAATGCGCGGCGTCTCGCTGACGCCGATGGCCGGCGCGCAGGGCGAACTCGCCGGCGTCGCGATGATCCGCGCCTACCACGACGCGCGCGGTGACACCGAGCGCACCGAGATCATCGTGCCCGACGCGGCGCACGGCACGATCCCGGCGACGGCCACGATGTGCGGCTGCGTCGCGGTCGAGATCCCGACGAAAGAAGACGGCGACATCGACGTCGAGGCGCTGAAGGCTGCAGTGGGCCCGAAGACGGCCGGCATCATGCTGACCAACCCGTCGACGCTCGGCGTGTTCGAGCGCGAGATCGTCGGGGTCGAGAAGATCGTTCGCGGCGCGGGCGGCCTGCTCTACTACGACGGCGCCAACCTGAATGCAATCTGCGGCAAGGTCCGCCCGGGCGACATGGGTTTCGACGTGATCCACATGAACCTGCACAAGACCTTCTCGACGCCGCACGGCGGTGGCGGCCCCGGTTCCGGTGCGGTCGGGGTCGGCGAGCGCCTGCTGCCGTTTTTGCCGCTGCCCGTCGTCGGCAAGCAGGAGGCGAACGGCGAGACGACATACGACTGGCTGGACGAAGACGACCTGCCGCAGTCAATCGGTCGCCTGTCGGGATTCATGGGCAACGCGGGCGTGCTGCTGCGTGCCTACGTCTACATGCGCATGGTTGGGCGCGAGGGCATGCGCCGGA
>JAWWBD010000195.1:0-4221 GCA_033721115.1 Woeseiaceae bacterium
ATGCCGTGCGGGCAGCCGAAGTTCAGCTCGAAGCCGTCGCAGCCGGTGTCCTCGATCATCGGCAGGTACTTCGCCCAGGTCGCCTCGTTCATCGGCAGCATGACCGAGACGACCAGCGCGCGGTCCGGCCAGTCCCGCTTGACCTGGCGGATCTCGTCGAGGTTCGTCTTGAGCGGGCGGTCGGTGATGAGCTCGATGTTGTTGAAACCGATGACGCGCCGGTCGTTGCCGTGCAGCGCGCTGTAGCGCGGCCCGCCGACGTTGACGATCGGCGGATCCTCGCCGAGGGTCTTCCAGACCGCGCCGCCCCAGCCGGCCTCGAAGGCCCGGTTGACGTTGTAGGCCTTGTCCGTCGGCGGCGCCGACGCGAGCCAGAACGGGTTCGGGGAGCGTATGCCGAGAAATTCCGTGGTCAAGTCTGCCATAGGCTGGTCCTCGTTCAGGAGCGGAGCGCGCGATCGATGCTGATCGCGGCTACCTTGCCGTGCTGTACCGCGGTGACCGTCAGATCGTCGCCGTCGGCAACGCAGTCGCCGCCTGCCCAGACGCCGGGCACGGACGTCGCGCGCGATTCGTCGACGACGAGCTTGCCGTTTGCGATGTCGAGGCCCGCGAGCGCGGTTTCGGCCGCCTGCCCGTCGAGCTTCTGGCCGATCGCCTTGAACACGACGTCGGCGTCCAGCGCGAAAGTCTCACCGGTCGCCGCAAGCCGGCCATCCTTGCGGACGGTCGTGCGCTCGAAGACGATGCGCTCGACCGCGTCCGAGCCTTCGAGCCGGGCCGGCTGCGCCCAGTGCCGGATCGTAACGCCGCTGGTCTGTGCGAATTCCTGTTCCTCCGCGCTGGCGCCCATCTGTTCCGGCCCGCGGCGGTAGACGATTGTGACTTCGCCTGCGCCGAGCTTCTTCGACTGCACGGCGATATCGATGGCGGTCATGCCGCCGCCGATCACGACGACGCGCTCGCCGACCGGCAGTGCCGACTTGTCGCCGGCCTGCCGGAGTTCCGCGATGTAGTCGATCGCGTTCTCGACGCCGGCCAGGTCCTCGCCGTCGATGCCGAGGTCGTTGACGCCGGGCAGGCCGATGCCGATGAACACGGCGTCGTACTGCTCCAGCAGGTCCGCGAGGCTGAAGTCCCTGCCCAGCACGGCGCCGGTCCGGACCTCGATGCCGCCGATCGAGAGTATCCACTCGACCTCGCGCTGCGCGAAGTCGTCGACGGTCTTGTAGGCCGCGATCCCGTACTCGTTGAGGCCCCCGAGCTTGTCGTCCCGGCTCATGATCACGACGTCGTGCCCCAGCATCGCGAGCCGGTGCGCGCAGGCGAGCCCCGCCGGCCCGCCGCCGACCACGGCCACGGTCCGCCCGGTGGGCGCGGCGCGGGTGAAAAGCTCTTCGCCGCGCTCGAAGACCGGGTCCGTCGCATAGCGCTGCAAGAGGCCGATCTCGACGGGCTTGTCCTCGTGCAGGTTTCTGACGCAGGCCTCCTCGCAGAGCACCTCGGTCGGGCAGACCCGCGCGCACATGCCGCCCATGATGTTCTCGGACAGTATCGTGCGGGCCGAGCCCCGCACGTTGTCGCTTGCGATCTTGCGGATGAAGGCCGGGATGTCGATGCCGGTCGGGCAGGCCGTCGTGCAGGGCGCGTCGAAACAGAAGTAGCAGCGCTCGGCCTCGATCAGTGCCTCGGGCCGCGCGAGCGGCGGGTGGATGTCGCCGAAGTTCCGGTCGATCTCGGCCCTGTCCAGCCGGCCCGGCCGGATGCGCGCGTTCGAGGTGTCGCTGGCCATCTCGGCGAGCCCGCCTCAGCGCTTGACCGGGACCGGCTCCGCGCGCCGCGCCTGGATCGCGAGCGCGTCGTAATAACTCGCGAACGGTGGCCGGTCGATGTAGCGGCCGGCGCCGCGCTCGACGTCGAGCTCGCCGTCGGCCCAGACGACCTTGCCCTGGCTGATCGTGTGCGAGGCGCCGCCCTTCACCTGCATGCCCTCGAAGATGTTGTAGTCGATGCGCTGGTGGTGGGTCTTCGCCGAGATCGTCTTCGTGGCCTCGGGATCCCAGACGACGATGTCCGCGTCAGCGCCGACCGAGATGCTGCCTTTCCGCGGATAGATGTTGAAAATCTGTGCCGTGTTGGTCGACGTCACGCGGACGAACTCGTTCATGGTCAGGCGCCCTGTGCTGACGCCGTGATGCCAGAGCACCTCGAGCCGGTTCTCGACGCCGCCCGTGCCGTTCGGGATCTTGCGGAAGTCGTCCTTCCCCATCGCTTTTTGCTCGGCCATGAAGCAGCAGTGGTCGGTCGCTGTCGTGTGCAGGTTGCCCGCCTGCAGGCCGCGCCAGAGCGCCGCCTGGTGCTCGCGGGAGCGGAACGGCGGGCTCATCACGTGTGCCGCGGCGACGTTGAAGTCCTTGTGCTGGTAGACCGACTCGTCGATCAAGAGGTGCCCGGCCAGCACCTCGCCGTAGACGCGCTGGCCTTCGTTCCGCGCCCGCGTGATCGATTCGAGCGACTGGATGCACGAGTTGTGCACGACGTAGAGCGGCACCTTGAGTACCTCCGCGATGCGGATCGCGCGGTTGGCCGCCTCGCCCTCGACCTCGGGCGGGCGTGACAGCGGGTGCCCCTCCGGTCCCTTGATGCCCTTATCGTAGATGGCCTGCTGCAGCCGGAACACGAGCTCGCCGTTTTCCGCGTGCACCGTGCAGATTGCGCCCAGCTCGCGGGCGCGCGCGAAGCTGTTCACGAGGATCTCGTCGTCGGCCATGATCGCGCCCTTGTAGGCCATGAAGTGCTTGAAGCTGTTGACGCCGCGCTCTTTCACGAGCGTTTCCATGTCGGCATGGACGGTATCGTCCCACCAGGTGACGGCCACGTGGAACGAATAGTCCGCGCAGGACTTCCCGGCCCACTCGCGCCAGGTGTCGTAGGCCTCGATCAGGTTCTGCTGCGGCGCCGGGATCACGAAATCGATGATCATCGTCGTGCCGCCGGCGAGGCCGGCGGCGGTGCCGGTATAGAAGTCCTCGCTCGCGACCGTGCCCATGAACGGCAGCTGCATGTGCGTGTGCGGATCGATGCCGCCCGGCATCACGTACTGGCCGCCGGCATCGACGACCGTGGCACCCGACGGCTTGTCGAGCTTCTCGCCGATGTCGACGATCCGGCCGCCGTCGCACAATACGTCCGCCCGGAATGTCCGGTCGGCATTGACGACCGTTCCACCCTGAATCAGCACCGTCATCCTTCAACCCCCCTCTCGCCGCGGGCGACGAGGTAATAGATCAATCCGCCCAGGATCGAGCCGGTGAACCAGCCATAAGTATAGAACCAGCTGAGCCATCCCGTCGTGATCGCGACCACCGTCAGTCCGACAGGTATCAGGAACGCGATGAAACCGGCCTTGTTCCACGCAGGATACCCGGCATTGTCCTGGTAGAGGGCCAATACGTCATAACGCTGGCCCTTCACAAGAAAATAATCGACGACCATGATGCCCGCGATGGGGCCGAGCAGGCTCGAATAGCCGATGAGCCAGTTGGAATACAGGCTCTCGACGCTGACGTCGGTATCGAGCCAGCCCATTTTCTTCAGCAACTCCCAGCTCATGAGCAGGATGCCGATGATGCCGGTCAGGATCACGCCCCGGGTCTCGTCGATGTGGCGGGGTGCGACGTTCTGGAACACGTTGGTCGGGGACACGATGTTGGCCGCCGTGTTGGTCGAGATCGTCGCGAGGATGATCATCAGCATCGCGAGCACGACCCAGAACGGGCTGTCGATGCGGCCGATCAGGTTGATCGGATCGGACAGCGTTTCCCCGACCAGCGATGCTGAGGCCGCCGTCAGCACGACGCCCAGGCCCGCGAACAGGAGCATCGTCAGCGGCAGCCCGATGATCTGCCCGATGACCTGCGAGCGCTGTGAGCGGGCGAAGCGGCTGAAGTCCGGGATGTTGAGCGACAGCGTCGCCCAGAAGCCGACCATCGCGGTCAGCGCGGCCATGAAGTAGCCGAAAAACGGCGCCCCCTCGGGCCGGGTCGGGGGTGTCGCGAGCAGCTCGGGGACGTCGACCTTCGGCATCGCCCAGAAGAGGAGCCCGAGCGCGACGGCCAGCAGCATCGGCGCGGCCAGCGCCTCGAGGCGCTTGATCGACTCGGAGCCGCGGATGACGACCGCCACGTTCGCGATCCAGAACAGGAAGAACCCGAGGACCTC
>JAWWBD010000196.1:0-4069 GCA_033721115.1 Woeseiaceae bacterium
GGCGCGACCTGCGCGAAACCCATCGTCACGATTGCAAGGGACACCGTCCTCAGCATTGTTGCGCGAAATTCCTTGAGAAACATTTTTGTCTCCTCTCGAGGGAAAGCTGCGCCGACTATACCGCAGCCGGGGCGCCAGTTGGATAGAACCTGCGTCGCCGGACGGCGCATTGTTCCAATGCCCCCGGGCAGGCGCTAAGCTTGGCGCATGACCTATTGCCTTGCCGCCATCGTGAACGACGGGCTCGTCTTCGTCTCCGATTCCCGGACCAACGCGGGCATCGACCAGCTCGGCATCTACAGCAAGATGCACCCGTTCACGGACCTGCCCGGGCGCTTTTTCACGCTGCTCTCGGCCGGCAACCTGGCGACGACGCAGGCCGTCGTCGCGAAGCTGCGCCGGGACATCCGCGAGGACGCGGACCGGAGCCTCGCGACGGTCGGACGCATCCGCGATGCTGCCGACTACGTCGGCGAAACCAGCCGGCAGATCCAGGACCGGTACAAGCACAAGAAAGACAAGACGCCGGGTTTCGTGCCCGATGCCGATTTCATCTTCGGCGGCGAGATCGATAGCGGCGGGCCGGGGCTGTTCCACATCTATTCGGCAGGCAACTACGTCGCGCCGACCGAGCTCGCACCGTTCGTGCAGATCGGTGAGCAGAAATACGGCAAACCGATCCTCGATCGCATCGTCGCCGCCGACACGCGTCTCGAGACCGTGGCACTCTGCGGGCTCGTCTCGATGGACTCGACGATGCGCAGTAACGCGAGCGTCGGTCCGCCGATCGAACTGATGCTGTACCGGGCCGGCACCGCACCAGCGCACACGCACATCGTCTACAAGGAGGACGATCCCTACCTCCGGCAGATCCGCGAAGCCTGGGCCGAGAATCTCCGGCGCGCGTTCGAAGACCTGCCGTCGCTCAATCTGCCGGCGACCAGGGTGCGTCTCGTCGACCCGTGAAACGGCCGATGGCCGCGTGCACGAAGCCGATTTTCTCGGCGATGATGTCGGTAATGACGAACGGATAGGCATCCGCCAGTCCCATCGCGCGCAGGATCTCGTTGACCTTGACAATGAGATCGATGAACCGGGCCTGCCAGTCGTCTCCGTCGACGGGCTTGATCAGCTCGTTCGCCGCGGCCGTTTCCAGCACCGCACAGATGTGCAGATAGTGCGCCCAGGTTTCGGCCCAGTCCTCGACCGGATGCGCGCTCGCGTAGGACGTGATGAAACGGGATTCCCAGCCCGGTAGGGGCCCGTTGCTGTAGTGCCGGCGGAGCGCGGCATCGTAGCCTGACCGTTCATCGCCGAAAGCCGCGCGGGCCGCTGCCCGACCTGCCTCGTCCAGTATCACGCCGAAGTAGTAATGGCCCGACTCGTGGCGGACGTGGCCCAGAAGCGTCCGGTACGGCTCGTTCATCTGCACGCGCATGCGTTCGCGATAGACTTCGTCCGCTTCGGCCGCATTGATCGTGATGACCCCTTCGCGGTGCCCGATCGCAACATGCTCCTCGTGCACGTCAGGGTTCGTGCGCCGGTCTTCCTTGAAGACGAAGCGCAGTCGGGATGCATCGACGGGCAGTCCCAGGCGCAGCAGGTCGTAGATCAGCCGCCGCTTCGCGGCCTCCAATTTGCGCCATCGATCGCGATTTTTCGGTTTCGACAGGGTCGGGATGACTTTGCTCGTGCGGCATGATACGCAGGTGCCTTCGCTCATTCCGGGTTCGAGGAGCCAGTTACAGCGACTCGGGCCTTCGCGGTTGCCGCAAAACGGAAGCCCGCTGCCCGGCTCCTCCTCGGCGCGCATCGCAAGCGCTTCCGGATCGAAGCCGAGCCGGCGCGTGCAGACGGCGCAGCGATAGTTGTCGAAGAAAACCGCTTGTCCGCAGCGGCAGCTGAGGCGCCGCATCAAGCGTCCCCGGGCAACAACCACGTGGCGACGATCGCCGCGTGCACGTCGCCGAGCTTTTGCTGCACCGTGTCCATGAGGCCGCTGACGTCGCTGGCCGTCATGCGCTCCGGGGCAATCGGAACGAGCAGCGCATCCACTGCATCGAGCGCGGCGCGGGCCGCGTCGTTGCGGGGCAGCTCGCCGCAGGTGGCGCGGCAGCGGTCGACGCAATAGGCGACGGCGCGCGGGAAGGCCCGATCGAGCAGCAGGAACTCGATGACCCGCTCGCCCTCGACCTCGGGCTGGCAGAACTGGCGATACATCTGGAAGCCGGAGACGGATTTCAGCACGTTGGTCCACAGGCTCGACCCGTAACGCTTGACGATGCGCTCGTTGTGCTGGATATACGCCGCCGCGACGTCGACGATCCGGCTCGTCATGTCGGCGCGCTCGAGGCCCTGGCCGAGCATCTGGAAGTGGTAGGGGCTGTGCCGGCTCATCGTGCCGTGCAGGATGCCGATGATGCCCTGGCAGCGAACGACGCACTCCGACAGGATCTCGAAACGATTCTCGCCGGCGGCTGCAGCCGCGAGATGCCGATTCGCGTACTGGTAGAGCTCGTTCGCGAACTCCCAGCTCTCCTGCGGCAGCAGGTCGCGCGTGTTGCGGATGTTCTCGCGCGCCATGCGCAGCGAATAGGCGAGCGAGGACGGGCCGTCGCGGTCTGCGAGCAGGAACTCGAGGATCTCGCGTTCCGTCTCCGGCCGGCCGCTCGCGGCAAAGTTCCGGGCCGCGCCGACGATGCGCACGAGCTCCCGCCAGTCGACGCCGGCTTCCGGCGGCAGATCGAGCAACAGCTGCGAATACTGCTGGACCAGGCGCGCCGTGTCCTCGGCGCGCTCGAGATAGCGCCCCGTCCAGTAGATTCTTTCCGCCGCTCGCGACAGCATCAACCGGCCTCCTCGACGATCCACGTGTCCTTGCTGCCGCCGCCCTGGGACGAATTGACGACCAGCGAACCCTTGCGCATGGCGACGCGGGTCAGTCCCCCGGCGGTAACGGTGACCTCTCTGCCCTGCAGGATGAACGGTCGCAGGTCGAGGTGGCGAGGCTCGAGATGATCGCCGCAGAGCGTCGGTGCCGTCGACAGGCTGAGCGTCGGCTGGGCGATGTAATTGCGCGGGTCCGCTTTCAGCAACGCGCGGAATGTTTCGTGATCCGCCTTGCTGGCATGCGGCCCGACGAGCATCCCGTAGCCACCCGACTCGTTGGCCGGCTTGACGACGAGATCGGGGAGATTCGCCAGCACGTGGTCGAGCTGCTCCGGGTCCGAGCAGCGCCAGGTCGGTACGTTCGGGATGATCGCGTCCTCGCCCAGGTAATACCGGATGATGTCGGGCACGTAGGAATAGACGACCTTGTCGTCCGCGACGCCCGAGCCGGGCGCATTCGCGATCGCGACCTTGCCGGCGCGCCAGGCGCGCATCAGCCCCGGGACGCCGAGCAT
This sequence comes from Woeseiaceae bacterium, assembly GCA_033721115.1. Lineage (GTDB taxonomy): Bacteria > Pseudomonadota > Gammaproteobacteria > Steroidobacterales > Woeseiaceae > UBA1847. The sequence goes on from JAWWBD010000196.1 coordinate 3,405, forward strand.
CGAGTCCGGGCGGAATGCCTCCGGATCCATGAAGACGTCGTCGATCCGGCGATAGATCGTATCGACCCGTTTCAGGCCGTCGATCGAACGGAGGTAGACACAGTCGTCGCTGCCGACGACCAGGTCGCCGCCTTCGGCCAGTTCCACGCCCATCGTCCGGGCGAGATAGCTGTGCTCGAAGTAGGCGCTGTTGTAGATGCCCGGCGTCAGGACGACGATCTCCGGCCGGTCACTGCTCGAGTCTGCCGGCGCGACCGAGCGCAGCATGCCCGAGAGCTGCGTCGGGTACTCGCTCACCGGCCGCACGCGGTGGTTGTGGAACAGCGACGGGAACACGCGCTTGATGACGTTGCGGTTCTCCAGCATGTAGGAGACGCCCGACGGCACGCGCAGGTTGTCCTCCAGCACGTAGACCGTGCCGTCCGCGCCGCGGACCAGGTCGGTGCCGCAGATATTCGCCCACACGCCGTGCCGCGGGCTCATGCCCATGCAGGGCTCGAGATAGTTCCGTGAACTGTCGATGATCTCGGCCGGTACGACCCTGTCGCCGATGATCCGGCGGTCGTTGTACAGATCGTCGATGAACAGGTTCAGCGCCGTGACGCGCTGCACGAGCCCGGCTTCGATGATGTCCCATTCGGCACCCGGCATCGCGCGCGGGATGA
>JAWWBD010000197.1:0-4019 GCA_033721115.1 Woeseiaceae bacterium
GCCAGTGACGGTCAGCATCTCGACAACCACACGCGCGTCGACCACCGCGTCGGGCCGGCACGCTCGGAACAGGAATACCGCGGCATCGCGACAGGCAGCGGCCGTGCCGTCTGGAATGGCAAGGCCATCGTGCACCCCGGTGCCGACGGCACCGATGCGCGGCAGGCGAACCACAACCTGCTGTTGTCCGGGCGCGCCGAGATCGATGCCAAGCCGGAACTCGAGATCTATGCCGACGACGTCAGGTGCAGCCACGGGGCAACGATCGGCCAGCTCGACGCCAACGCGCTCTATTACCTGCAGACGCGGGGCATCGCCCGCCGCGAAGCGGAACGCCTGTTGACCCGCGCGTTCGCGCACTCCGTGGTGGCCCGCAACCCGGTTCCCGTGCTCGTCGACCACGTCGAGGCACTGGTCGACGAGCGTCTCGCCGGCATGCTGGGGGAGTCCGCCGCATGAGCCAGGCCCGCCCCACGACCGTGACCGACGCGCCGGCCGCCGGCTGGCGCCGCGATTTTCCCGCGCTGGACCAGCAGATCGAGGGCCAGCCGCTGGTCTACCTGGACAGCGCGGCCTCGGCGCAGCAGCCGCAGGCCGTCATCGATACCGTCGCGCGCTACCAGGCGCACGATCATGCCAACGTGCACCGCGGCGTCCATACGCTCAGTCATCGCGCGACGGAGGCCTACGAAGGCGCCCGTGACCGGATCCGGGATTTCGTCAATGCGGCGAGCCGGCGCGAGATCGTGCTCACGAGCGGCACGACCGGGGCGATCAATCTGGTCGCACAGAGTTACGCGCGCCCGCGGCTCGGCACGGGCGACAAGGTGCTGATCACGCACCTCGAGCATCACTCCAACATCGTGCCCTGGCAGCTCGTCTGCGAGCAGACCGGCGCCGAACTGGCCGTCGTACCGATGCTCGAGTCGGGCGAGCTCGACCTCGAGGCATTCGAGCGACTGCTCGACGAATCGGTGCGCCTGCTCGCGGTCGGCCACGTCTCGAACGCGCTCGGTACGATCAACCCGGTCCGCGAGATGATCGATCGCGCGCACGCGCTCGACGTCCCGGTACTGGTCGACGGCGCACAGGGTGTGCCGCACATGGCCGTGGACGTACAGTCACTCGATTGCGATTTCTACGCCTTCTCCGGACACAAGATGTTCGGGCCCACCGGCGTCGGCGTACTCTACGGCCGCGAGGCACTGCTCGACGCCATGCCGCCCTACCAGGGCGGCGGCGACATGATTCTCGAGGTGCGCTTCGACGGGACGGTCTACAACGAGCTGCCCTACAAGTTCGAGGCGGGCACGCCCAACATTTCGGGCGTCGTCGGTCTGGGGGCCGCGGCCGCTTACCTGCAGGCGATCGGGATGGAACGGATCGCGGCACACGAGAAAGCCCTGCTCGGCTACATGACGGAACGGCTCGCCGGGATCGAAGGCCTGCGCCTCGTCGGCACGGCTTCGAACAAGGCCAGCGTGCAGTCGTTCCTGCTGGGGGACGTACATCCCCACGACCTCGGCACCATTCTCGATCACCAGGGCATTGCGGTTCGCACCGGGCACCATTGCGCCATGCCGGTCATGCAGTTTTACGGCATCCCCGGCACGACGCGGGCGTCGCTTGCGCTGTACAACAATTTCGACGACATCGACCGGCTCGTTGCAGGCCTGGATAAAGCGAGGCTGCTGTTCGCATGATGGCGGCGGAACGTGACAGTGACACCGAGCTGCGCGAGCTGTACCGGGAACTCATTCTCGATCATGCCCGGCACCCGCGGAATTTCGGCACGCTGGATTCCGCGACGCACACCGCCCGGGGCATCAATCCGCTGTGCGGGGACAAGCTCACGTTGTACCTCGCAGTGGATGCGGACGGGACCATCGGTGCCACCGCATTCGAGGGCAGCGGCTGCGCGATTTCGGTGGCGTCCGCGTCGCTGATGACCGAGCTCGTCCGCGGCATCCCGGCGGCGGCGGCCCGCGGCTATTTCGAAACGGTCACCCGGCGCCTGACCGGCGCTGCGGCCGATGCCGGCGGGGAAGACCCTGCCCTCGCCAGGATCCGCGCCCTCGACGGCGTTCGCGAGTTCCCGTCCCGTGTGAAGTGCGCCACGCTGGCATGGCATGCGCTGGATTCGGCGCTCGGGAACGCGTCCGGGCCGGTCACCACGGAGTAGCCGATCGATGTTCGGACACACGAACGAACCCTTTTCACTGGCGCGCGACGTCAGGGCGATCATCGTGCCCGCCGGCGAAGAGGTGAAACTCAAGGAAGGCACGACCGGCTTCATTACCCAGGCGCTGGGCGGCAGCTTCACCGTCTACGTCGAGGGCAACCTGTTCCGGATCGCGGGCCAGGATGCGGACGCGCTCGGCAAGGAGCCCGTGCCGGCTCCCGACGTGCCGGAAGACGCCTCCGACCAGGACATCGAGGACGTAATCTGGGAGCAGCTCAAGACCTGCTACGACCCGGAGATCCCGGTCAACATCGTCGACCTGGGCCTCGTGTATCGCTGCGAGGTGAAACCGCTCGGCAACGGGGAGCGGTCGGTCAGCGTCGACATGACGCTGACGGCTCCCGGCTGCGGCATGGGCGACATTCTGGTCCAGGACGCCCGGGAGAAGATCGCGATCGTGCCGACCGTCGCCGACGTCGACGTACAGCTCGTCTTCGACCCGCCGTGGAACACGAGCATGATGTCCGACGAAGCGCGCCTGCAGACGGGTCTCATGTAGAATACCGGGGCCGTTCGCGCTGCGCAGTCGCCCATGAAGACGCTGACCCTCGTTCGTCACGCCAAGTCCAGCTGGAAGGATGCGAGCCTCAGGGATCGCGAACGGCCGCTGAACAAGCGCGGCGAGCGCGACGCGCCGAAGATGGGGCAGCGCATCGAAGCTGCGGGCATCCGCCCGTCGCTCATTGTCAGCAGTCCCGCGGAACGCGCCTGGGTGACGGCAAAAATCGTCGCCGACGCCATCGGTTACCCGGTCGAGTTCCTGCAGCGCGAAGAGGAACTGTACCTCGCCTCGCTGGACGACCTGCTCGACGTCGTCGCGGCGCAGGATCCCGGCTTCAACAACCTGATGGTCGTGGGCCATAACCCCGGCCTCACCGAATTCGCCAATTACCTGTCTCCGGGCGTCACCAACAATGTCCCCACGGCGGGCGTCGTATCGGTCGGGTTCGAAGCGGACGACTGGCAGCTCTACGAGCGGCCCACCATAGAACTGCTGCTGTACGACTACCCGAAAAAGATCAGCACTCGGGTACGTTGACGGCGAGCCCGCCCTTCGACGTCTCCTTGTAGATCGAGGACATGTCGAGACCGGTCTGGCGCATCGTCGCGATGACGTTGTCCAGCGACACCTTGTGGGTACCGTCGCCGTGCAGTGCGAGGCGCGCCGCGTTGATGGCCTTGACCGCACCCATCGCATTGCGCTCGATACACGGGATCTGCACGAGACCGCCGATCGGGTCGCAGGTCAGGCCCAGGTTGTGCTCCATGCCGATCTCCGCCGCCTCCTCCACGTGGTCGTTGGAGCCGCCCAGCGCTGCGACCAGTCCGCCGGCCGCCATCGAGCAGGCGACGCCCACCTCGCCCTGGCAGCCCATCTCGGCGCCGGAAATGGACGCATTGATCTTGTAGAGGATCCCGATCGCGCCGGCCGTCAGCAGGAACGTGCGGATGCCCTCCGCGCTCGCACCGTCGACGAACAGCTCGTAGTACTTGATGACGGCGGGAATGATGCCGGCGGCACCGTTCGTCGGCGAGGTCACGACGCGGCCGCCGGCCGCGTTTTCCTCGTTGACGGCAATGGCAAACGCGTTGACCCACTCCATCGCGTCGAGAGCCGACGGCTCGCCCCTGGCGAGCAATTCGCGGTTGAACCGGGCAGCACGCCGCTTCACGGCCATCCTGCCCGGTAACACGCCTTCGGTACGCAGCCCGCGCTCGATGCATGCGACCATCGCGTCCCAGATCGCCGTCATGCGCTGTTCGATCTCCTCGGCGC
>JAWWBD010000198.1:0-3914 GCA_033721115.1 Woeseiaceae bacterium
CGGCGCCGCCAGCGACGCGCTGTCAGACATCAGCCTCGCGATACGGCCCGGCCAGAGTCTTGCGCTCGTCGGTGAGAACGGTTCCGGAAAAACGACGCTGATCAAGCTCTTGACGCGTCTCTACGAACCGACGCAGGGCCGCATCCTGCTCGACGGGCTCGAGCTCCCGGAATGGGACGTCGAGGCACTCAGGCAGCGCATCGGCGTCATCTTCCAGGACTTCGGCCGCTACCAGTTCACCGTCGGCGAAAACATCGGCGCCGGTGACGTACGCTACATGGACGATTCGGCGCGCTGGGTTTCGGCGGCGACGAGCGGGCTCGCCGCGCCGTTCATCGAAACGCTGCCGGAGGGCTACCGCACGCAGCTCGGCCGCTGGTTCAGGGACGGCCGCGAGCTGTCGGGCGGGCAGTGGCAGAAGATTGCGCTGTCGCGGGCCTTCATGCGCTCCGACGCCGACATCCTCGTACTCGACGAACCGACCGCGTCGATGGATGCCGAGGCCGAGGCCACCGTGTTCGAACACTTCCGGAACATGAGTTCGGACAGGATCGCGATCCTGATCTCGCACCGTTTCTCGACGGTCCGCGCAGCGGACCAGATCATCGTGCTGCACGGCGGACGGATCATCGAGCGCGGCAGCCACGAGAGCCTCATGGCGGAGAACGGGCGCTATGCACACCTGTTCCGCCTGCAGGCGCAGGGCTACCAGTAGCGGCACGACCCGGCGCGCCGGCGAACGCCCCGGTTCAATCCTCTGCGAGACGCACGGGCCTGTCGACCTGCCGGGCAACTTTCCGGAGCAGCGCCTCGGCACGAACGACGGGCTTTTCACGGAACGCGGCCTCCACTGTGGCGCCCTTCTGCAGGCGACCGCCGATGTCGCGCAGCTCGTCAATCGTCCTGCTCACGTCGCGCGCAATGCGTTCGTTGCTCCAGAGCAGCGTGCGCTCGATGTGATGGGTCGCCGCCCAGAGATAGAGCCCGGTCGCATTGCCGTTTCGTGCGTCGCGGGCATCCCGTGCCTCGGCGATGAAATGCTGGGCGAGCAGCCAGTGCGCGCGGGCGAAGGCGCGGTCGAACTCGGCGAGGGTCGCCGTTTCGATGCCCGCGGCGAGCGTCCGGAGCTCGGCCGCCGCGTTGCCGAGCGGCTCCACGAGTTCCGCGTGTGCCCGATCCGACTCGATCGCCAGGTAGGCTGCCGCCACCCCGAGATCCCCGGCCGCGGCCGACCTGTTGCCAGCCACAACCGCGGAATAGATGTCACGGAACCGGCGCGACGGCAGGTCGTAGAAGGCAACCCAGACGTTTTCGTCGAGTACGACAGCGGACCGCCGCGTATCGTGTTCTTCGGCCGCTGCGCTGCCCGAGAAAAGTGCGATCAGGACCAATGCGATGAACTTGACTGGCATGCCGGTATCCCCTGGCCGTGTCGAGACGGGACGTAACGATTGCTTTGGCAACGCTCCCGGATACGATACCGTGATCGACCGCGGGACGCCCGGATTTGTTCCCCGGGCACCGTGATCCCGAGTGCCGCCAGCCGAGGACCCGGACTTGACGTATTTGCAGACGCTCTTCGCCGAACTGCCGTGGCCCGCCAGGGTCGTCGCCCTTGCGGCCCTCGCCGTGTCGCTGCATCTCGTCGTGATCGTTGCCCGCCGCGCTGCCCGCGCCGTGCTCGGGAGGGTGCCGGAATGGCGTTATCGCAAGCTGCGCTCCATCGGCACACTGGCAACCAGCGCGGCGGTGTTCACGCTCTATTTCCTGGTCGTCGGCATGATCCTGCGCGAATTCGGCGTATCGCTCACGGCCTATCTCGCGAGTGCGTCGGTACTGGGCCTCGCGATCGGTTTCGGCTCGCAGGGCGTCGTGCAGGACGTCGTCACGGGACTGACCTTTATTTTTTCCGACCTCGTCGACGTCGGCGATCTCGTCGAGATCTCCGGCCAGACCGGTGTCGTGCGCAGCATCACGATGCGCTTCGTCGAGCTGCAGAATGCGCTCGGCGCCAGCGTATTCATCCCCAACCGTACCATCAACAACGTGATCAACTACCCGCGCGGCTACGTCCGCTGCATCGTCGACGTGACGCTCAGGGGTGAGGCGGAGCAGCGGGCCGCTGCCGAGGAGCGGGCGCTCGAGCTGATGCGGGCCGCGCAGGAACAGTTTCCCGGAATCCTGATGACCGAACCGTCGTCCGAGGGCAGGCTCGCATTCAGCTCCGGCAAGGAAGTCGTCCGCATCAAGTTCCGGATCTGGCCCAACCGCGGCCAGCCGATCGAATCCAGTTACGTGCAGGAGCTCGTGGCCGAGATGAAAAAGCTGGATCCCGATTACCAGCCCTGGATGGTCCCCGTAACCTACGAGGTGGAAAAACGGCCGATCCGCGGCGAGCCCTCGATCCGCTGGCCCTGGCGGCCGCCGCAACACGGCAGTCGCCGGGGCCGGCAACAATCGTCACCTGGAGAATAGACCCATGTTCGAAGCGCCAGCGTCACCCTACCTCGTGCCTTTCGATGCATCGTTCCGCGTGCGCGACGCCGCCACGACCCCGCAATCGGACGGCCACCGGCACAAGGGCAAGCACCGGCGCGCCGCGACGCGCGAACTGCGCAAGCTGCAGCGCGTGCTGGCGGCCGGGGACCGGCACGCGGTACTGCTGGTGTTCCAGGCGATGGACGCTGCCGGGAAGGACAGCACGATCCGTGCGGTCATGCAGGGCGTCGATCCCGCAGGCTGCCAGGTCTTCAGTTTCAAGAAGCCGTCGAACCTCGAACTCGATCACGATTTTCTCTGGCGCACGACCTGCCGGCTGCCCGAAAGGGGTCGCATCGGCATATTCAACCGCAGCCAGTACGAGGAGGTGCTCGTCGTCCGCGTGCACCCGAAGATTCTCGAAAACCAGCAGCTGCCCGACCCGCCCGATCTCGAAACCGTCTGGGACGATCGCCTGCGCTCCATCCGCGAGCAGGAGGAGCATCTCGCGCGCAACGGCACCGTGATACTGAAATTCTGGCTCAACGTGTCGAAGGAAGAGCAGAAGCGACGTTTCCTCGCCCGGCTGGACGAGGCCGACAAGAACTGGAAATTCGAGCCGCGTGACGTTCTCGAGCGCCGTTACTGGGACGACTACATGGCCGCCTACGAGCACGCGCTGAACGGGACGTCCCGGCCGTGGGCACCCTGGTATGCGATCCCGGCCGATGACAAGCGCTACATGCAGGCCCGGGTCGCCGAGACGATCATCGCCGCGCTTGCAAGCATCGGGCTCGAGTACCCGGAACCGTCGGCGGAAGATCGCGCGGAATTCGAAACCGCGCGCGCGGAGCTGCTCGGCGACGGCGGCTGACTGACGGACCGGCGCGCTACAGCAGGCTCTTTTCGGCCAGCGTCGTGAGCGTCGCGATCCGCTTCGCGTCGGAGTAGCGGGCGGGACAGAGGTCCGCCGCGTAAGGCGGCAGGTCCGTACCGTCGAGCCAGGCTGCGGCAGCGTGACCTGCCGCGCAGGCCGCCATCGTGCCGAAGCCCGACAGCGCCGCGACGACGAAGGCGCCGTCCGGGCCCAGCGGACCGATCAGGGGCCAGTTCTCGCGGGTCATCGTGTAATAACCGCCGTAGTGTGCGTACCTCCGTGGCGGCTCGTCGACATACGCGGCCAGGCCCGGCAGGAGTGGCGCCAGCCCGCGCAGCGCGAGTTCGGGAAACACCGGGTCGAGTTCCGGGGCGCTCGCGAGATCCTCGACGGGTCGGGACGGCTCGCGATTGAAAGCCCAGCCCAGCTTGATGCGCGTGCCGCCGGCGGCGCCGTCGGGACGGCAGTGCCGACCGCCCGGCAGCTCGTGCGCGAGCCGGGCCAGCGCCGGATCGGCGGCGAGTTCGTCGCGCACGTCGGCCGGCCAGTCGAGCGTTAC
>JAWWBD010000199.1:0-3737 GCA_033721115.1 Woeseiaceae bacterium
CCGAACACCACCACCGTGGGCCGCATGGCCAGCGCGCGCGCGAGGGCCACGCGCTGCTGCTGGCCGCCCGAGAGCTGGTCGGGTTTGCGCTTGCTGAAATCCGTGAGCTTGACGAGTTCCAGCACCTCGGCCACGCGCTCGCGGATCGCCGGCCTGGCGAGCTTCTCCTTCCTGAGTCCGTAGCTCACGTTCGTTTCGACGTCCATGTGCGGGAATACCGCGTAGGACTGGAACATCATGTTGACCGGTCGGCGGTAGGGCGGCTGGTTCGTGATGTCGGTGCCGTCGATCTCGATCGAGCCGGCCGTCGGCGTCTCGAAGCCGGCGAGCATCCGGAGGAGCGTCGTCTTGCCGCAGCCGGAGCCGCCGAGGATCGAGAAGAGCTCGCCGGAGGCGATTTCGAGGTCGACCGCGTCCACCGCGACGAAATCACCGAAGTGCTTCGATAGACCGCGAATCGTGATCGAGCCGCCTTTATCCGCCATGCCGTCCTTCCTCTACCGGCACGCCGGTCAGATGCCGCTCTTGCCGCGCACGAAAGCCCGCGTGCGGGGTCGCTCGAACTTCGGGTCGACGGTGACGATCGGGTACAGCCGTTCCCAGACTTCCTCGTCCGGATAGATCGCCGGGTTGTTGAGGATCTCGGGCCGCACGAAGGCCCAGGACGCGCGGTTCGAGTTGGCGTAGCGCACCTCGTTGACGATGGCGGCGGCGATCTCCGGGCGCAGCAGGAAATTGAGGAAGGTATAGGCGTTTTCCCTGTGCGGCGCATCCGCCGGGATGTAGAGCCCGTCCACCCAGAGCCCGGCGCCTTCCTTCGGGATCGTGTACCGGAGCTCGATGTCGAGGCCCACCTCGGCCGCGCGGCTCTCGGCCTGCGCGTAGTCGCCGGACCAGCTCATCGCGACGCAGACCTCGCGGTTCGGCAGGTCGGAGAGCATCTTCTGGTTGCTGAAATACCGGATGTAGGGGCGCACGCTGATCAGCTGCTCCTGGGCAAGCAGCAGGCTTTCGTCATCGACCGCGCTGGGATCGCGGCCGAGATAGGCGAGCACCATGGGGATCACGTCGGTCGGCCCGTCGAGCAGCGTCACGCCACAGTCCGCGAGCTGCGAGACGACGGCCGGCTCGAACAGCACGTCCGCGCTGTCCATCGGGTGGTCGGGAAGGCGCGCGCGCACCATCTCGACGTTCCAGGCATAACCCGTCGTGCCCCAGTGATAGGGCACGTTGTAGTCCGTGACGGTTTCGTAGACGTCGATCGTCTGCATCAGCTCCGGGTCGAGGTTTTTGCTGTTCGGCAGCTTCGACCAGTCGAGTTTCTCGAACACGCCGATCGGTGCGAGCCGGGACGAGAACTGGTTGCTGTGCACGACGACGTCGTAGCCGCTGTTGCCCGTCAGGAGCTTGACGTCGGCGACCTCGGAGCTGTCGTACAGGTCGTAGTTGACCTCGATGCCGAACTCGGCCTCGAACTTATCGAGCGTATCGGGCGCGATATAGTCGGCCCAGTTGAACACGTTGACGACGTTCGCGGCGCGCGCGTCGTTGGCCGTGGAGCCTCCGCAGGCCGCGATGCCGCAGGCGAGCGGGAGCAGGGCGGCGCTGGCAAGGATCCGGGTGCGGCTGGTCATGACGCCCCGATTTGACCACTCGCGCAGGCGGCTGACAATTACATCCCGTCGAGGCCGCGCTTGACGAGGCAGCGGGCGATGATCAGGCGCTGGATCTCGCTCGTGCCTTCCCAGATGCGGTCGACCCTGAGTTCGCGGAAAAAGCGCTCGGCCACGTTCTCGCGCATGTAACCCCGGCCGCCGAAGATCTGCACGGCCCGGTCGGCCACGCGGTTGGCCATCTCGGAGACGAAGAGTTTGACGATCGAGCAGCGGCTGTGCTGGGCTTTCAGGCTCGCGCCGCGGTCGATCGCCCGCGCCGCCTCGTAGGTCATCAGCCGCGCGGCGTAGAGCTCGGTCACGCTGTCGGCGAGCATGAACTGGATGGCCTGTTTCTCGGCGAGCGGGGCGCCGTCGACTGTTCGGTCCAGTGCGAATGCCGTCGCCTCCTCGATCAGCCGCGCCGCGGCGCCGCAGCTCCGCGCGCCGATCATGAGCCGTTCGTGGCGGAACCAGCTGTGCGTGTACGCCATGCCGTCGCCCGGCTGGCCGACCCTGGCGCTCACCGGGACCCGGACGCCGGCGAAGCGGTAGGTCGGGTGATGGGCGGCGTAGGTGTGGCTGAACTTCGGCGACGCAATGACCTCGATCCCCGGCGTGTCCGCGTCGACGAGGAACAGCGCTTCGTCGTCCTCGTCCGGCAGCCGCGCCTGGAACCAGAAGAAATCCGCGAGGTTGCCGCTCGTGACGTACCATTTCTCGCCGTCGAGCACGTATTCATCGCCGTCGCGGCTTGCCGTCGCCTCGATGCCGCCGACGTCGGACCCGGGCCCCGCCTCGGTGATCGCGTAGCAGTCTTTCCGTTCGCCGCGCATCAGCGGCAGCACGTAACGCTCGATCTGCTCCTCGCTGCAGGCCTCGAACATCCACGACTGCGGCTCTGAAAAACACCAGGACAACGCATTGGTCACGCGGCCGAGCTGTTCCCACAGCGCCGCCTGGCACTCCATCGGCAGTTCGAGACCGCCGTAGCGCTTGGGCACGTCAACGGCGGAGAAGCCGAGTTCGATCGCGCGTGTCTTGTTGCGGGCCGTGATCTCGGCCGGCAGCTCGCCCTCGCTGAGTTCGGCTTCGACCTCGTGCGGCAGCAGGTACTCGTCGGCGTATTCCCGCGCGAGCGCCTGCCAGCGCCGCGCGTCATCACTGAGCTCAATGTCCATTCTGTTCCCCCCGGGTCAGTCCCGGCCGTAGTGGCGCGGGAAGATGTTCTCGAGATAGCTCATGACCGCGGTCATGGCCTCGTGCCGGTCCCAGCTCTTCGGGCTGATCAGGCAGCTGAGCCAGAGGCCGTTGGTCATCGAGGTCAGCGCGTTCGCCACCGTCTTCGCGGACACCCCGGGATAGTGGCCTTCGGCAATGATCCTGGCGCAGAGCGCACGGACGACGTCGTCGTAATAGCGGTCGAATTCGTCGCAGACCTTGCGGTAGGCCGGCTGGGCCGTGGCTTCGCCCCAGTACGCGAACCAGACCGCGAGTTTGCGCGGATTGCAGATCCTGGGCTTGAAATCGAGCTCCATCACGGCGCGCAGCTGCTTTGCCGGGTCCGGGGCGGATTTCTCGAGTGTCCTGTCGAACCGTCCCCGGTACTCGTTTGCGAGTTCCTCGAGCGTCTCGTTCAGCAGGTTTTCCTTCGAGTCGAAGTGCAGGTTGACGATGCCCGCCGAGAGGCCCGCCTCCTTCGCGACGTCGCCCAGCGTGGTGGCGCTCATTCCCTTGCGGGCAATGCACTTCATCGTCGCGTCGATGAGCTCGCGGCGCCGCTTCTCGCGGATCGCCGTGCGCCGGCCGGCGGCAGCTGTAGGCTGGGCTGTCACGCCCCGATTCTGCCATAAAATGAATGAATACTCATTCATTTTTCTGGACCCGCGGCCCTGAAAATGAGAGACTCGCGGGGTCCGAACACGGTGTTTTTATGCGTAGCCTGGCCAATTCGAACCGCCATTTCAGGAAGGCGGCACAACGACTCCCGCTCGGGGTTTCATCCAATTTCCGCTACTGGGGCGACGACCGCACGATCTACGTCGAGCGCGGCGAGGGCGGCCGCGTCTGGGACGTAGACGGCAA
>JAWWBD010000200.1:0-3681 GCA_033721115.1 Woeseiaceae bacterium
CGTGCGTGCCGACCGCGAGCCCTGCCCTGCCCGTCGCGATCGCCTCCAGCGAAGCGCGGCGTTCGGTCGTACGCTGGCTGCCGCTCAGCCAGGCGCAGCTGATGCCGAGCGGTTCGAACCACTCGCTGAAGCTCCGGAGGTGCTGTTCCGCCAGGAGCTCGGTCGGCGCCATGACCGCTGCCTGCACGCCGCAGGCCATCGCGTTGACGCAGGCGATGGCGGCGACGACGGTCTTGCCCGAGCCGACGTCGCCCTGGATCAGGCGCATCATCGGGTGCGGCTCGCGCATGTCGGCGATGAGCTCGTCGACGACGCGGGCCTGCGCCGCCGTCAGCGTGAACGGCAGGCCGGATACGAATTCGAGCAGGGTGTCGCGGCCGCCGGTCAGCGCCCGGGCGGCTTCCGTGCGCGCCATCTCCCGCAGCCGGCGCAGGCTCAGGTAGTGCGCGAGCAGTTCCTCGAAAGCGAGCCGTTCCTGGCAGGGATGGCGGCCCGCGTGGATCGCGGCGACGTCGGCGTCGGCCGGCGGCCGGTGCAGGTAGGCGATGGCGTCGGCGAGGGAAGGCAGGCCCAGCTCGTTGCGGATCGTGTCGGGCAGCAGTTCCTCGGGCGGTTGCCGGCGCATCAGCGCCAGCGCCTGGTCGGTGAGCTTCCTGAGCCGGCCCTGCTGCAGGCCTTCGGTCGCCGGGTAGATCGGCGTGAGGCGGTCGCCAACCGCGGCATCCGCTGCGCCGCGCAGCACGCGATACTCCGGGTGAATCATCTCGAGCCCGGCCCGGCCCTTGCGCGCCTCGCCGTAGCAGGTCAGGCGGACGCCGGGCTGAAACTGCGCCTGCTGCTGGCGGGAAAAATGAAAAAACCTGAGCGTGAGCTGTCCCGAGCCGTCCCCGATCCGGACCAGCAGGTTGCGCCGGCCGCGGAACATCGTCTCGGCCAGGAGCACTTCACCGGTGACGAGGCTGCGCTGTCCCGGCTCGAGCGCACCGAGCCGGACGAGCCGGGTGCGGTCCTCGTAACGCAGCGGCAACAGGAACAGCAGGTCCTCGACCCGTTCGAGGCCCAGCCTGCCGAGCCGCTCCGCGAGCGCTGGCCCGACGCCGGTGAGCGCGGTCAGCGGCGCGGCAAGCGGTCGTTCTGCCGGGCTCATCGCCGCCCGCCGGGATCAGAGTGCGAGGATCGCGTCGGCCTCGATGTCGGCGTCTTTCGGCAGCGCGGCCACGCCCACGGCAGCCCGCGCCGGGTACGGCGGGTCGAAGTATTCCGCCATCACCTCGTTCACCTTGGTGAAGTTGCCGAGGTCGGTCAGGTAGATCGTCAGCTTGACGATCTGGTTCAGGTTGCCGCCGGCTGCCACGGAGACCGCGCGCAGGTTGTCGAAGACGCGCCGGGCCTCTGCCTCGAAACCGCCGTCGACGAGCTCCATCGTCTCCGGGTCGAGCGCGACCTGGCCGGACAGGAACACGAGGTTGCCGCAGACGACGGCCTGTGAATAGGTGCCGATGGCCGACGGTGCGGCATCACTGTGTATCGTTTTCTTGCTCATTGCTTCCCCGGGGTCGGTACTGTCGGTTCAGGCGCAGTCGCGCGAAACGCGGATCACGTTGGGCATCTTGCGCACGCTGCGGATGATCTGGGCGAGCTGGACGCGGTCTTTCACCTTGAGCAGGAAGGCCATGACCGAGGCATCGTCGTGCCGGCCCTGCACCGAGACCTGCTCGATGTTCGAGCCGGCGTCGGCGATGGTTGCCGCGACCTCGGCGAGCGCGCCGGGCTTGTTGCGCGTCTCGACCGAGATCTGGCTCGTGAATTCGCGGTCGATCTTTTTCTCCCAGCTGACGGCAATCCACTTCTCCGGCTGCTTGCGGAAGATCGCGAGGTTGCCGCACTTGGTCCTGTGAATCACGATGCCGCGGCCCGAGCTCAGGTAGCCCATGACCTCGTCGCCGGGCAGCGGATGGCAGCACTTCGCATAGCCGACGGTAACACCCTCGGTGCCGGCAATGACCAGGCTCGCCGGGCTCGGCTGCGCGGTGCCGTCGTCGCCGATACCGACGAGCAGGCGGGCCGTCAGCGGCGCCAGGCGTTCGCCGAGGCCAATCTGCTCGAACAGCTCGGCCGGTTCGTTTAGACCCAGCTCCTCGAGCGCCGAGCGCATCCGCACCTTGCCGACTTTCCTGAGCGAGGAATCGAGATCCTTGAGCGAGCGGTCGAGCAGCCGCTTGCCCAGGTCGATCGCGTCGATGGAGCGCATCGACTTCATGTAGTGGCGAATCGCCGTGCGGGCCTTGGCCGTGCGGACGAAGGTCAGCCAGTGCGGATTGGGCTTCGCACCGCGGCTGGTGACGATTTCCACCGTCTGGCCGTTGGCGAGTTCGGTCCGAAGCGGCACGAGATTGCGATTGACCTTGGCTGAAACGCAGCGATTGCCGATGTCCGTGTGCACGGCGTAGGCGAAGTCGACGGTCGTCGAGCCCTTGGGCAGCGGCTTGATGTCGCCCTTCGGCGTAAACACGTAGATCTTGTCCGGGAACAGGTCGACCTTGACGCTTTCGAGGAACTCCTCCGACGTGCCCTTCGACTGCAGTTCGGCGAGGTTGGCGAGCCAGTCCCGCGCGCGGCGCTGCGGCGTTGCGTCCGACTTGTCCTCGGCCTTGTAGAGCCAGTGCGATGCGACGCCCGACTCCGCCACGCGGTCCATCTCCCGCGTGCGGATCTGGACCTCGAGCGGCTGACCTTTCGGACCGAACAGCGTCGTGTGCAGCGACTGGTAACCGTTGAGCCGCGGGATCGCGATGTAGTCCTTGAAGCGGCCCGGCATCGGCTTGTAGATGCCGTGCACGATGCCGAGCGCCTGGTAGCAGGTGCCGACGTCGCCGACGACGATGCGGAAGCCGTAGACGTCCACGACCTCGGCGAGCTGGCGCTTCTTTTCCGACATCTTGCGGTAGATGCTGTACAGGTGTTTCTCGCGACCGACGATCTCGGCTTCGATGCCTTCCTCTTCGAGCGCCGCGGAGAACTGCTCGAGGATGCGCTTGACGATTTTCTGCTGGTTGCCCTCGCTGCGCCGGAGCGCCTTCTCGAGCACCCGGTAGCGGAACGGGTACAGGTGTTTGAAGGCCAGGTCCTCGAGCTCGACCTTGAAGCGGTTGATGCCGAGCCGGTTGGCGATCGGTGCGTAGATGTCGAGGGTCTCGCGCGCGATGCGGACGCGCTTGTCGGCCGGCATCGCGTCGAGCGTCTGCATGTTGTGCAGGCGGTCGGCCAGCTTCACGAGGATGACGCGGATGTCCTCGATCATCGCCAGCATCATCTTGCGGAAGCTCTCGGCGTTGGCCTCTGCCCGGCTCGAGAACTGGTACTGGTCGAGCTTGCTGACGCCGTCGACGATGCCGGCGACGTCCTCGCCGAACTTCTGGCGAATCTCGCTCAAGGAAGCCGACGTGTCCTCGACCGTGTCGTGCAGGATGGCGGCCGCGATGGCCTGGCCGTCGAGGTGCATGTCGGCCAGTTCGCGGGCGACCGTCACCGGGTGGGAGATATAGTCTTCGCCGCTCTTGCGCTTCTGGCCGGCGTGGGCGGCCGCGCCGAAGTCGTAGGCGCGCATGACGAGGTCGATCTGCTCGGGCGGCAGGTAGGTCTCGAGCGTTTCGACGAGCCGCCTGAGGCCGTGGTCGCGCC
>JAWWBD010000201.1:0-3582 GCA_033721115.1 Woeseiaceae bacterium
ACGACGCCGTCGTCGACCGAGCCCAGCACGACGATCGCGTTGCCCAGCTTGTCCTTGTAACGATCCACGGCATCGCGGAGCGTCTTCGCGTCGGCGCCGTCAATGCGCGTTGCCAGCACCTTGATGCCCGCAATTTCCTCGATCTTCTCGGTCCGCTCGCGGGCGGCACCGGTAGCCAGGGCCTGCTTCGCTGCCGCGAGCTCTTTTTCGAGCTCGCGGTTGCGTTTGAGCAGCTGCTCGACCTTGGCCGAGGCCTGCTCCGGCTGCGCTTTCAAAAGCCCCGCGATCTCGGCGAGCGTCCGCTCGCGCGCGTCGAGCCAGTCGAGCGCACCCTGCCCCGTCACGGCCTCGATGCGGCGCACGCCGGACGCGATGCCGCTCTCCGAAATGATCTTGAACACCCCGATGTCGCCGGTGCGGTCGACGTGCGTGCCGCCGCAAAGTTCGACGGAAAAGTCGCCGAAGTTGAGCACCCGCACCTTGTCGCCGTACTTCTCGCCGAACAGTGCAACGGCACCCGATGCCATCGCGTCGTCGTAAGTCATGAGCTCTGTGTCGGCGGCGACGTTGCGGCGGATCTCGGCGTTGACCAGGTCCTCGATCTCTTCCAGCTGCGCGGACGTCACTGGCTCGTAGTGCGAGAAATCGAAGCGCAGCCGGTCGGGTGCCACCAGCGAGCCCTTCTGCTGCACGTGCTCGCCCAGCACTTGCCGGAGCGCCGCGTGCATCAGGTGGGTGGCGGAGTGATTGAGGCGGATCGCCTGGCGACGCTCGGCATCGACCCGGGCCTCGACCCTGTCGCCGATGGCGAACCTGCCGGCTTCGACCTTGCCGAAGTGCACGTTGGCATTGCCGCTTTTCTGCGTGTCGCTCACGGCGAAGCGGTGCTTGCCGGCGACGAGTACGCCGGTGTCGCCGATCTGGCCTCCGCTTTCGGCGTAGAACGGTGTCTCCGACAGGATCACCGCACCCGAGTCGCCCGCTTTCAGTGTTTCGACCGGCTGACCGTCAGCGAACAGCGCGACGATCTCGCTCTCGGCCTCGGTGCCCTCGTAGCCGAGAAACGCCGTTTCGGCGTCGGTCTCGAGCCTGCCGCCGGTCGCCGCACCGAACTTGCTCGCGGCACGTGCCCGGTCACGCTGGCGTTCCATCGCCGCCTCGAAGCCCGCCTCGTCCACCGTGAGCTCGCGCTCACGCGCGATGTCTGCGGTCAGGTCGACCGGGAAACCGTAGGTATCGTACAGCCTGAAGACGACGTCGCCCGGAATTTCCCTGCCGGCGAGGGTCGCGATCGCCTCCTCGAGAATCGCCATGCCGGCGTCGAGCGTTTCTGCGAAGCGCTGCTCCTCTTTCTTCAGCACCTTTTCTACGTGCGCCTTCGCTTTTTTGAGTTCCGGGTAAGCGGCGCCCATTTCGGCGACGAGCGGCGCAACGAGTTCGTGGAAAAACAGCCCGTCGTGGCCGAGCTTCTTGCCATGGCGGATTGCGCGGCGAATGATGCGCCTGAGCACGTAGCCGCGGCCCTCGTTGCCCGGCAGTACACCATCCGTGACCAGGAACGCGCAGGCGCGGATGTGATCGGCGATGACGTTGAGCGAACTCGAGCCGTCGTTGGCGACGCCGAGCGTTTTTGCCGCGGCGGCGATCAGGTTCCTGAACAGGTCGATCTCATAATTCGAGTGCACGCCCTGCATCACCGCTGCGATGCGCTCGAGGCCCATGCCGGTATCGACCGAGGGCTTCGGCAACGGCTTCAGCTCGCCGTCGGCCGAGCGGTCGAACTGCATGAAGACGAGGTTCCAGATCTCGACATAGCGATCGCCGTCCTCGTCCGGTGAGCCGGGCGGGCCGCCCGCGACGTCCGGCCCGTGATCGTAGAAGATCTCGCTGCAAGGCCCGCAGGGCCCGGTATCACCCATGGCCCAGAAATTGTCCTTCTCACCCATGCGCGAGAAGCGCGCCGCATCGATCTGCATCTCGTCGAGCCAGATGTCGGCGGCCTCGTCGTCCTCGCGGAAGACGGTGACCCAGAGTTTTTCGGGCGGCAGCCCGAGTGTCCCGGTCAGGAATTCCCAGGCGTAACGGATCGCATCGCGCTTGAAGTAGTCGCCGAAGCTGAAGTTGCCGAGCATCTCGAAGAACGTGTGGTGCCGGGCCGTGTAGCCCACGTTCTCGAGGTCATTGTGCTTGCCGCCCGCGCGGACGCAGCGCTGCGCGGTCGCCGCCCGGTCGTAGGCGCGCTTGTCGGTGCCCAGGAACACGTCCTTGAACTGCACCATGCCGGCATTGGTGAAGAGCAACGTCGGGTCGTTGCCCGGCACGAGCGGCGAGCTCGCGACGATCTCGTGGCCTTGCGCGCGGAAAAAGTCCAGGAAAGCCTGGCGCAGCTCGTTGCTGGTCATCTTTTGCATCGCGGGATTCTATGCCGAATCGTCGTCGGTAGAAACCGCGGCCCGGACCTGGTCCGCCTCGAAGCCCCGGTACTGGAGGAAACGCATCTGCTTCGCCCTGGCCGGGAAGTCGCCGGGGAGTTCGCTGCCGAACTTCCGCTGCCGCGCGGCCCGCGCCAGGCCCACCCAGTCCGCAGCCGCCGCGGCAATGCCCTCGTCGATCGCCGCCTCCGCGACCTGGCGCTGCCGGAGTTCGGCCCGGATGCGCTCCGGCCCCTTGCCCTGGCCGATGCGGGAGCTGACCCAGGCCTCGACGAAGCGGGCGTCGCTCTGCAGGCCGTCGGCGACGAGCTGCTCGATCGTTGTCTCGACGACGTCGGGTTCGAAGCC
Source organism: Woeseiaceae bacterium (assembly GCA_033721115.1). GTDB lineage: Bacteria > Pseudomonadota > Gammaproteobacteria > Steroidobacterales > Woeseiaceae > UBA1847. Next base: position 2,781 of record JAWWBD010000201.1, read on the forward strand.
GGCCTGGCCGAGCTTGGTGGCGAGTTCCGCCCGGCCGTGCTCGCGGCGCGCGAGGTAGTCCATGGCCTTCTTGCGGGCCGCGACGGGATCTCGGGATTGTTCTTCTTTCACAGTGGATCATGCGTGGGAGCGCCCCGCGGGCGCGAAGACCCGCTCTGCGGGTCGGCATTGCAGCTCCGCTGCAATGCTCGCGGGCATGGCCCACTCCTACGCCACCGGAACGGTGGTCACGCCTCCTTCGCGACAGCCTCCTCGTCGCCGGCTGCCGGCGCGGTTACCGTACCCGGCAGCAGCTTCGCCCGGATCTGCTGCTCGATCTCGACGGCCGTTTCCGGATTGGCTTTCAGGAACTCGCGCACGTTTTCCTTGCCCTGGCCGATGCGGTCGTCCCCGTAGCTGTACCACGAGCCCGCCTTGTCGATCAGGCCGTGCTGTACGCCGAGTTCGATGATCTCGCCCTCGCGGGAGATGCCCTCGCCGTAAAGGATTTCGAACTCGGCCTGCTTGAACGGCGGCGAGACCTTGTTCTTGACGACCTTGACCCGGGTCTGGTTGCCGATGACCTCGTCGCCCTTCTTGATTGCGCCGATGCGGCGGATGTCGAGCCGGACCGAGGAGTAGAACTTGAGCGCGTTGCCGCCCGTCGTCGTCTCGGGGCTCCCGAACATCACGCCGATCTTCATGCGGATCTGGTTGATGAAGATCACCATCGCGTTGGAGCGTTTGATATTGCCGGTGAGTTTCCTGAGCGCCTGCGACATCAGCCTGGCCTGCAGGCCCATGTGCGAATCGCCCATCTCCC
>JAWWBD010000202.1:0-3559 GCA_033721115.1 Woeseiaceae bacterium
CGAGGCCGAGAAGTTCTTCGAGTCGGGCTCGGCGCTGGTCTTCGCCTACCTGCTCGCGATCCTCATCGTCTTCCTCGTGCTCGCCGCGCAGTTCGAGAGCTTCATCGATCCGTTCATCATCCTGGTCTCGGTGCCCCTCGCGATGTTCGGCGCCCTCGCCTGCTTCGTCGCGATCAACTACGGCAACGACGCGGGCTGGTGGGACACGGTCTCGTCCTGGAACATCTACACCCAGATCGGCGCCGTGACCCTGATCGGCCTGATTTCCAAGCACGGCATCCTGATCGTCGAGTTCGCGAACCAGCTGCGGGCCGGAGGCCTCGACAAGCGGGCCGCGGTTCTCGAGGCCGCCAGCCTGCGCCTCAGGCCGATCCTGATGACCACCGGGGCCATGGTCCTCGGCGCCGTGCCGCTCGCCTTCGCCGGCGGGGCCGGCGCCGAATCGCGCCACCAGATCGGCTGGGTGATCGTCGGCGGGCTCAGCTTCGGCACCCTGTTCACGCTGTTCGTCGTGCCCGTCGTCTACCTGCTCGTCTCGGGGGACAAGACCCGTGCCGTTGCGAGTGCGGTCGCAGCTGATACGCCCGACCCCGCAACCGCCTGACGGCCCCGCCGCGGCCCCGGGAACGCATGACGAATCGCCGTTTCTCCTGCTAGCATTGGCGCGCTTGTCAGGGAGATCAGCATGCCAGAACTCGAACTCAACCCGGACATCGTCCAGAACGTCATCGACAAGGCGCACGAGTTCCACTCGCGCGAGGACGTCACGTTCCCGGACGAACCCGACAACGTCGATCCGGAATGGGCCGAAATGGTCACGACGGACTACTCGTCCGACCCTTTCTACCAGGAACTCAAGGTGATGATCGACGACCTGGAACCCGATCAGCAGATGATGCTGGTCGCGCTGATGTGGGTGGGACGCGGCGATTATTCGGTCGAGGAATGGGACGACGCAATGGAGTTTGCCGAGGAGAACTGGACCGACCACACGGCCGAGTACCTGATCGGCACATCGCTTCTGGCCGACTATCTCGCCGAGGGGCTCGAGGCGTTCGCCACGGCCGAGGACTGACTGCCCCGCCGGTCGCCTGCCGATCCGCGCGATGTCCGCCCGCTGTCACCGGCTCGGTCCCGACTTCTACCTCGGCGAGGACGTGGTCGCCATCGCGCGAACCCTGCTCGGCAAGATCCTCGCGACGTCGATCGACGGCCGGCGGACCCGCGCCGTCATCACGGAGACCGAGGCCTACGCCGGCATCACCGACCGCGCGAGCCATGCGTTCGGCGGCCGGCGGACCCGGCGCACCGAGCCGTTGTTCGCGGCCGGCGGCATCGCCTACGTCTATCTCTGCTACGGCATCCACCATCTCTTCAACGTCGTGACCGGCCCGGAGGGCGTGCCGCACGCGGTCCTCGTCCGGGCGGGCGCGCCGCTCGACGGTATCGACACGATGCTCGCGCGGCGCGGCCGCGCCCGGGTCGATGCGCGGCTCATGGCCGGCCCGGGCACGCTGTCCTGCGCGCTCGGGATCCGCACGTCGATGACCGGCACCGCGCTCGGGGGCGGCAACAGGATCCGGCTCGAGGATCACGGCATCGAGGTGCCCGCGGGCGACATCCGCAGCGGTCCCCGCGTCGGCATCGATTACGCCGGCCCCGACGCAGCACTTCCCTACCGCTTCCGGCTGACGGGAGCCGCGTTGCGAAAGCTCGCGGGAGCTGCGTGACCTCCGAGCGGTGCTAGACTGTTGCCGGGCCCGTCCGGATCGGCGTGCCCGGAAAAACATTGCGGAGGAAACGATCGATGCTGCGTCTCAACGTCAACGGCCAGGAACACGAACTCACGGAGGTCGACGAGGCGACGCCGCTGCTCTGGGTGCTGCGGGACCGGCTCGGCCTCGTCGGCACCAAGTTCGGCTGCGGCGGTGGCTACTGCGGTGCCTGCACGGTGCACGTGGACGGTCGGCCCGTCCGGTCGTGCCTGCAGCCGGTCGGCCGCGTTGGCGACGGGGCCGTCGTCACGATCGAGCACCTGGCGCCGTCCGCGACCGAGCTGCACCCGTTGCAAGAGGCCTGGATCGAGCACGACGTGCCGCAATGCGGCTATTGCCAGGCGGGCCAGCTGATGAGCGCAGCGGCACTGCTCGACAGGAATCCCGCGCCGACGGATGCCGACATCGACGGCGCGATGCGCGGCAACCTGTGCCGCTGCGGCACCTACCAGCGGATCCGGGCCGCCATCCACGCGGCCGCGAAGAAAACCGGCAATGCGGGGGGTGCGGCATGAAGATCCATGACCGTCTCGCACGCGACCCCAACATCGGCGCCGCGCTCCGTGCCGCCGAAGACGAGCCCGCCGTCGCCTGGTCGAAGCTCGACCGGCGCAGCTTCCTGAAACTGACCGGTCTTGCCGGTGCCGGACTCACGCTGGCCGCCTGCACCGATGCGCCATCGACCGACGTCGTGTCCGCCGGTGCGGGGAGCAGCTTCGAACCGAACGCCTTCATCAACGTCGGCACGGACGGTATCGTCACGATCGTCTCCAAGGCGCCGGAGATCGGCCAGGGCATCAAGACGGCGTTCCCGATGATCGTCGCGGAGGAACTGGATGCGAACTGGGACGACGTCCGCGTCGAGCAGGCCCGCATCGACCCGGAGACGTTCGGGCGCCAGAGCGCCGGCGGCTCCCGCTCGATCCCGTCGGCCTGGGACCAGCTGCGCACCGCGGGCGCATCCGCGCGCGCGATGCTCGTCGCCGCGGCGGCGGCGCGCCTCGGCGTGCCGGCCACTGAACTCGTGACGCGGGACGGCACGGTCAGCCATGAAGCCTCGGGCCGCACGCTCGGCTACGGCGAACTCGCCGCGGCAGCTGCGGAGCTGCCGGTGCCCGACCCGGCATCCCTCCGCTTCAAGCCGCGTGCCGAGTACCGGCTGCTCGGCCGGCGCATCACGGGCGTCGACAACGAGGCGCTGGTCCGCGGCGCGCCGCTGTTCGGCATCGACCAGGTCGTCCCGGGAATGCACTACGCCTCCTATACCAAGTGCCCGGCGACCGGCGGCCGGGTCGCGACTGCGAATCTCGACGAAATCCGCGCCCTGCCGGGCATCGTCGATGCCTTCGTGCTCGAGGGCAACGATACCGTCAGCGAGCTGATGCCAGGCGTCGCGATCGTCGGCGAGTCGACCTGGGCAACGCAGCAGGCGCGGAAGGCACTCGTCGTCGAATGGGACGAGCGCGACGCTTCGGACGACAGCTCCTCGGCACTCGCCGCCGAAGCGGAGCACCTCGCCGCCGGCCCGGGCGCCGCGGTGCTACACGAAACGGGCGACGTCGAAAGTGCTTTCGCGGGCGCCGCGCAGACGATCACGGCCTTTTACGCCTATCCGTTCGTCTCGCACGCCCCGCTCGAGCCGCAGAACTGCACCGCGCACGTCACGGGCGACCGCGTCGAGATCTGGGCGCCGACCCAGACGCCCGACCGGGCATTACCGAGCGTCGCCCGCGTGCTCGGCATCCCCGAGGACAACGTCCTGATTCACCAGACGCGGGTCGGCG
>JAWWBD010000203.1:0-3483 GCA_033721115.1 Woeseiaceae bacterium
CGCCGGTCGTGTCGAGCACCGAGAGGCCGACCAGCATGTAGCCGCAGGCGGCAACCGACACCAGCGGGAAGGTGCGCAGGCCGATCCCGTGGCTGCGCGATTCACGGTCCCAGGCGACCGGCAGGGCCAGCACGTAGGCAATGCCGAGGTGGTAGAGATTGATCCAGATCGTCGACCAGTCCAGGTTCATGGGTTCGCTCCGTGCTGCAGTCACGGCCGGTCAGTCCGGCTTCGCGACCTCGGTGTACTGACCGCTGAAAAACAACAGCGGATCGCCTTCAACGCTGTCGTGGCGAACGATTTCGCCGATGATGATGTAGTGGTCCCCGGCGTCGTGGACCTGGTGGCGACGGCACTCGATGTGCGCCAGCGTGCCGTCGAGCAGCGGCGCGCCGCCGCTACCGTCCTCGAACGCCACGCCGTCGAACAGCCGATGATCCGGCCGCGCGAAATGAATGGCCACGTCGCGCTGGCGCTCGGCCAGAACGTTGATCGCGAAGGTATCCGCGTTCAGGAAGGCTTCCAGGGAGTGGGAAACCTTGGCGATGTTCCAGAGCACGAGCGGCGGTTCCAGCGACACCGAACTGAAGCTGTTCGCCGTGATGCCGCAGGGATGACCGCGGGCGTCGCGGCAGGTGACGACGGTCACGCCCGTTGCGAACCTGCCCAGGCACTGGCGCAGGGCGAGATCGGGGGTCGGCGGCGGCGAATCGGGCATCGGCGGGTCGGCGGGGCAAAGCGGGCATTCTATACCGGGCCCGGCGCCGCGCCGGCCGGGGCGCGCGGCGTGACGCCCGGACCCGGGACGGCCGCATGCGATACATTTCGCCCTATCGAGTGCCGCAAACTCATAGTTTTACAGAATAAGGGCATATTCTCACAAATAGGAGAAAAAGTTCAGCAATTGCTCAAGAACGGCGGGGCGGCGCCGATACCCAGAACACGGGATTACAGCCCGGAATTCTGTCATGCCTGTTCGCACGCGGGCCCGAGCGCCTGCGTGCAAATGGATTTGCGATGTCGTTGAGCAAAAAAATTGCCCTCTATTTCGTGCTCCTGGGCGCCTGCCTGGGCATCGGCACGTACGCGGCGATCGGCTTGACGATATTCCCGGCCTTCGAGGAGTTCGAGGCGGACGCCACGAGGGAGGCGATTGCACGCGTCGAGCGCGTGGTCGAGGTCGAGCGCAGGACCTTCGAAACGGTGCTGATCGAGTATGCGCACTGGAACGATTCCTACGACTTCGTACGCGGCCGCAACCCCGGTTTCGTCGCGGAGAACATGGACCCGGCCTACTGGCGCTCGATCGGCGTCGACTACGTGCTGTTGTTCGATCCGGACGGCCGGCTGGTCTGGAGCACCGATACCGGGACCGACGACATTCGCCCGGTCGAGCTGGATGAATTGCTCGACCGGCCGCTGACGCCCGCGAGCCCGATATTCAACCTTGAGCCCGGCCGCCAGAGCATGAGCGGGCTGCTCGCCAGCAGTGCCGGGCCGCTGCTGGTCGCCGCCGCCCCTATCCTGACGACCTACGGGGAAGGTCCGCCGGCCGGCACCTTCGTCGTCGCGCGCAACGTCCGCAGCGGCGTCGTCGACCGCGTCGCGCAACGCTCCTCGGCCGACGTCTATTATCACCCGGTAGGCGAAGACGGGGCGCTCGGCCATTCGCGCGAGGAACTCGACGCGATGGCCGCGTCCGGCGACCTGCGGGACGTCCATCGTACCGACGACTTCATCATCGGCCACCGAATATTCAGGGATCTCGACAGGGCACCGCTGGCAGTCGGGGAGGTCCGTGTGCCGCCGACGATTACGCAGATCGGCGCGAGCGCGATCAAGGCGGCCATGGTGCTGATCGTCGTCGTGACCATCGTGTTCTGCGTCGTGGGCATCGTCGTCCTGCAGAAGCTGATCGTCCGGCCGGTGAACCGGCTTTCCGAAAGCATCCAGCACATCCGCATGACCGGCGACCTCGACGTCCAGGTCCAGAAGGATCGCAGCGACGAGATCGGTGAACTGGCGCGCGAGTTCGACGAGATGACGACCAACATGCATCTCGCGCAGCGCGAACTCGAGGCGACACGCGACGTCGCGATCGAGGCATCCAAGGCGAAGAGCGAGTTTCTCGCGCGCATGAGCCACGAGATCCGCACGCCGATGAACGGCGTGCTCGGCATGACCGAGCTGCTGCGCAACACGGCGCTGGATTTCGAGCAGCGGCGCTTCGCGGACACGATTTACTCGTCCGCCGAGAGCCTGCTCAACATCATCAACGACATCCTGGATTTCTCCAAGATCGAGGCGGGCAAGCTGGACCTCGAGTCCTGCGACATCAATCTCGGGGGCGTCATCGAGGAGACGGTGGAGAGTCTCGCGCCGCAGGCGCACAAGAAGGGCCTCGAGCTGATCAACGACGTCTCGCCCGAGGTCCACGCGTCGCTGCAGGGAGACCCGGTCCGCATCCGCCAGGTGCTGACCAACCTGATTGCGAACGCAATCAAGTTCACGAACCGCGGCGAGGTCGTCGTCCGGGCCGTCGCCACGGGCGGGGACGACGACCACCTCGACGTCAGGTTCGAGGTCGCGGACACCGGCGTCGGGATACAGCGGGACAAGCAGAACCTCATATTCGAATCCTTCGCGCAGGAGGACGGTTCGACGACGCGCATGTACGGCGGCACCGGCCTCGGCCTGGCGATCAGCCGGCAACTCGTCGACCTGATGGGCGGTACGCTGCAGGTCGAGAGCCGTCCCGGATTCGGCAGCCGCTTCTACTTCGACCTGCGCATGCGTCGCGGCGAGATGGCGGTGCCGCGGGGCACGCCCCGCTCCGTCGCCGGCAAGCGGGTCCTGGTCGTGGACGACAACGCGACGAACCGCGAGATTCTCGAGCAGCAGTTCGCGGGCTGGCGCGCGACCTGCCACAGCGCGAGCGATGCCGAGGACGCGATGGTCCGGATCGATCGCTCGGTCTACCGCGGCACCCTGTACGATCTCGTCATCCTCGACATGCACATGCCGCGTACCGACGGCCTGCAGCTCGCACGCTGGATACGCGCGAACGAGGCTTACGCGGACGTGCCGGTGCTGCTCCTGAGCTCGGTGGCGACGCCGGCGAGCGAGACCGTACTGGACGAGCTGCGGATATCGGGGCAGCTGACCAAGCCCATTCGCCAGGGGCAGCTCTACGACTCGCTCAGCGTCGTGCTGGGCGGCAGCCCGCTCGGCGACCGCTACGCGCACGAGGGTTCGACGGTCGCGCGCAGGCTGTGCGGGCGGGTGCTGCTCGCCGAGGACAACCCGGTCAACCAGGCGGTCGCGCTCGGCATGCTCGATACGCTGGCCGTCGACGTCGCAGTGGTCGCCGATGGCGAAGCGGCGGTCAAGGCGCTCAGGGAGCAGACATTCGACCTGGTACTGATGGACTGCCAGATGCCGGTGCTGGACGGCCTGTCCGCCACGCGGCGAATACGCGAGGAA
>JAWWBD010000204.1:0-3258 GCA_033721115.1 Woeseiaceae bacterium
CTCGGCGCGTATTCGATCCGCGAAAGCTTTCCAGAACCGGTGCGGCATGTGCTTGATCGTGTCGATCCGCACCGCGGCCGCGCCCTGCCCGATCCACCCGAGATGCGCCGACGCGCAGTAATCCAGTACGTCCGGGTTGTCGTGATCGAGGTCGGCCAGCTCCGCGAGGTCGCGCTCGCGCCGGAAAAACGCGTGCAGCGGTTCGTCGTCGGAAAGCTCGGACGGCAGCAGGTTCTGGTGGTCGGCGACGAGCGTACCCGCGGCGTCGTAGAGCTCGCCGAACTTGGGCTGGTCCTCGGGCATCGTGAATGCCGGCGAGCCGTGGTTGCAGACGACGTCGAGGATCGTCCCGAGTCCGTGCTCATCGCGCAGCCGCTCCGTCAGCGCGGCGTAGTCGAGCCCCGGAGACGGCAGGTGCTCGTCGAGTTCGAAAAAGTTGACGCCCCAGTAGCCGTGATAGCCGGCCTTGCCGCGGTCGTTGGACCCGCCCTCGCCCGGCGCGGCGCCGCCGGTAAAGGCTTCGTCCGGGTTGTCGACGACCGGCGTCAGCCAGACCGCGGTGAAACCCATCTCCGCGATGTAGGCCGCGTTGTCGATGACGCCCTGGAAATCGCCACCGAGGTAGCCGATGTTGCCGGGCGGCTGGCCCGCCACCTGGACCGGCCGGTCGAAGGTGTGCAGCAACTCGCCGCCCTGGTCTTCGTGATTGTTCGCCGGATCGCCGTCGACGAAGCGATCCGTCACGATGAAGTACACCGCCTCCGCCGCGAACGGTTCGAGCGTGCCGTAGTACTGGGCGACCGGCGCGGCCGGCTCGTCGGCGCCGCAGGCGGCGAGCAGCGCGGCCGGCAACAGGAAGAGCCGCGGCAAGCGCATCACTGCGGCTCGGCCTCCCGGTCGACGAGCAGCGTCGCGAAGCCGGCGACGATCATCAGCACGCCGCCGATGACGAGCCCGAAAATGCTCCTGAGCTCGAAGAACTCGCGCAGGATCAGTCCGAGCACGCTCGCCGCAACGAGCTGGGGAATTACAATGAAGAAGTTGAAGATGCCCATGTAAACGCCCATCTTCTGCGACGGCAGGTTGCTCGACAGGAGCGCATAGGGCAGCGACAGGATCGAGGCCCAGGCGATGCCGACGCCGACCATCGATATCAGCAGCAGCTTCGGATCGCTGATGAAGTAGAAGCTGATGAGCCCGATGCCGCCCAGCGTCATGTTGACCAGGTGGCAGATCCGGCAGCCGAAGCGGCCGGCCATGAACGGGATCGCGATTGCGGCGAGCGCCGCGAAGCCGTTATACGCCGCGAACAGGACGCCGACCCAGTCGGCCCCGTCATTGTAGGCCCCCGAGGTCACGTCGAGCGCGCCGTAGTGATGGCTCGTCACCGCCGCGGTGCCGTAGATCCACATCGCGAACAGCGCGAACCAGGAAAAAAACTGCACGACGGCGAGCTGGCGCATGACCCGCGGCATGTGGAAGAGATCGTGCATGATCTCGTACAGGCCGTTCCGGACGCGGCCCGCGTTCTGCAGCAGCGCGGTGGCGAGCAGCAGCAGGCCGAAAACCGTGAACCCGCCCGCGAGCACGTAGAGCTGCTTGTCGAGGCCGCGGGCCGTGATCCAGTACCACAGGACTAGGCCGATCACCGTCCAGGCGACGCCGCCGTTGCGGTACGTCGCTGCCGGCCTCCGCGTCGTGTCGTCCTCGACGTGTTCCGGCGGCCGAGCCTGGTCGAACGCGGCAAGCTCCTCCGGCGAGTACTCCTTCGTCCGGAGGACGGTCCAGAGCACGGCCAGGAAGAACACCGCCCCGCCCCAGTAGAACGACAGCTTGACCGACTCGGGCACCTGCCCCGGCGGCGCCGTGTTCGCGACGTCAAACCAGTTCGCCATCATCCACGGCAGCGCCGAGGCGACGATCGCGCCGATCCCGATGAAAAAGGTCTGCATCGCAACCCCGGCCGTGCGCTGGCGCTCGGGCAGCATGTCACCGACGAAAGCCCGGAACGGCTCCATCGAGATGTTGATGCTCGCGTCCATGATCCAGAGCATCCCGGCCGCGACCCAGAGCACCGGCGAATTGGGCATCACGAACAGCGCGAGCGAGGCCAGGATCGCGCCGATCAGGAAGTACGGCCGCCGCCGCCCGAGGCGGTTCCAGGTCCGGTCCGACAGATAGCCGATGATCGGCTGCACGATCAGGCCGGTCAGCGGCGCGGCGACCCAGAGGATCGGGATGTCGTCGATTTCCGCACCCAGCGTCTGGAAGATGCGGCTCACGTTCGCATTCTGCAGCGCGAAGCCGAACTGGATCCCTAAGAATCCGAAACACATGTTCCAGATCTGCCAGAAGCCCAGCGCGGGCTTTTCTCGTACCGTTGCGCTCACTGCCGTCCCCCCTCGCCGTGCCTGTTTTTTTAAAGCGGCTGCGACCGGGCGATTGTACCAACGCGGCAGCGGCCGCCGGCCACGGTGCAAACGTATTCATCCCCGGTATCCGGATGAAATGTCTAGAATTTTGGCGGCCAAGGGGGGATTCATGCGCAGCCAGATCATCCGTTTGTTCCTGTTGTTCGGCCTCGCGGCCGGCCTCGCAACGCCTGCTTTCGCGACCGGCATCGAGCGCGTGGAGCCGCCGTCGTGGTGGACCGGCTTCAGGCACCCGGAGCTGCAGCTCCTCGTGTACGGACCGGGTATCGGCGCTGCCGATGTCGCCGTCGACTACCCGGGTGTCACGATTGCCCGCATCGAGCGCACCGACCGCCCGAACTATCTCTTCGTCTACCTGGCCATCGAGGCGACCACCGCCGCCGGCACCTTCGACATCCGTTTCACCGCGGGCGACGAACGCCTCGTGCATCGCTATACGCTCCGGCCCCGCAGCGTCGATCCCGATCATGTCCGGGGCATCACGCCGGCCGACGTCATCTACCTGGTCACGCCGGACCGCTTCGTCAACGGCGACCCGGAGAACGACACCGTCGCGGGCTACGGTGACGCGCTCGACCGCAGCGACGACTACGGTCGGCACGGCGGCGACCTCGCGGGTGTCGCGAAAGCGCTCGACTACGTCGCCGGCATGGGTTTCACGGCGCTGTGGCTGAACCCGGTGCTCGAGAACGCGATGCCCGAGAGTTCCTACCACGGCTACGCGACCACGGATTTCTACCGCGTCGACCCGCGGTTCGGCGACAACGCGCAGTACCGCGCACTCGTGGAGGCAGCGAAAGCCCGCGGGCTCATGGTCATCATGGAC
>JAWWBD010000205.1:0-3202 GCA_033721115.1 Woeseiaceae bacterium
ACCGCCTGGTCGGGGCAGGTGCGGAGGTGGTCCGGGTTGCACCGGACGCCGCCGGCGTGGCACCGGCAGAGGTTCTCGAGGACCTGGCCGGCCGCGGCGTCAACGAAGTCCTCGTCGAGGCCGGGCCGCGGCTGGCGGGCAGCCTGCTCGCGCTCGGTCTCGTCGACGAGCTTGTGATCTACCAGGCACCCCATATCATGGGCAGCGAGACGTTGCGCATGTTCCGCACGCCGGGCTGGACCGCGCTGAGCCAGCGGGCGGCGCTGGAGGTGCAGGACGTCCGGAACGTCGGCCGGGACCTCAAGATCACGGCCGTACCGCGGGACAGGAACTGAGAGCAGGCGGATGTTTACGGGAATCGTACGCGCGACCGGCGAGATCAGAGCCATCGAGCGGACCGGCGGGGACGCGCGCCTCGCCGTGCGTTCGACAGGTTTGCCGTTCGGTGACTACGCAGCCGGCGAGAGCATCGCCGTCAACGGCGTCTGCCTCACGGCCGTCGAATTGAGGCCGGACGGCTTCGACACCGACGTGTCCCGCGAAACGCTGGCGGTGACGGCCCTGGGGCTCCTGCGTGAGGGCGCGCCCGTGAACCTCGAACCGTCTCTCGCGCTGGGCGAGCGGCTGGGCGGCCATCTCGTCAGCGGGCACGTCGACTGCGTCGGCGAGGTCCTGCGCTGCCGCGAGGATGCGCGCTCGATCAGGCTGGAGATCCGGATTCCGGCGGACTACGGTCGCTACGTGGCGAAAAAAGGCTCGATCTGCGTCGATGGTGTGAGCCTTACCATCAACGAGGTATCGGGGAACGCCTTCGGTGTCAATATCATTCCGCATACGGCGCATGAGACGATCATCGGCGGCTACCGGGCCGGCACGAAGGTCAACATCGAGGTCGACCTGCTCGCGCGCTACGTGGAACGCCTGCTCGGGCGCGACGAAACCGTCCTGACCGAGGAGCTTTTGAGAGAACACGGCTATGTCTGACAAACCGAGCGTACATCCGAGTGCACTGAACGAAACCTTCAGCGACATCGACGCGATCATCGCCGACGTCCGGGACGGCAAGATGGTGATCATGGTGGACGACGAGAGCCGAGAGAACGAAGGTGACCTCGTGATGGCGGCCAGCAAGGTACGGCCCGAGGACATCAACTACATGGCGACCCACGGCCGCGGCCTGATCTGTCTCACGCTGTCCCGCGAGCGCTGCTCGCAGCTCCGCCTGCCGCTGATGGTCACCGAGACCGACCAGCATCACGCGACGAATTTCACGATCTCCATCGAGGCTGCGGAGGGCATCACGACCGGGATCTCGGCACACGACCGCGCACGCACGATCCAGGTCGCCGTCGCGCCCGATGCCCGGCCCGAAGACCTGAGCCAGCCGGGGCACATCTTCCCCGTCATGGCGCAGCCGGGCGGCGTATTGACGCGGGCGGGCCACACGGAAGCGGGTTGCGACCTCGCCCGGCTTGCCGGTCTGGAGCCCGCCGCGGTCATCGTCGAGATCCTGAACGAGGACGGCACGATGGCCCGGCGCCCGGACCTCGAGCGCTTCGCCCGCCGCCACGGCATCCGCATCGGCACGATTGCCGACCTGATCCGGTATCGCCTGGAGAAAGAGCGGAACGTCGAGCGCATCTTCGAGCGCGACGTGCAGACCGCGCACGGAACGTTCCGGATGGTCTGTTACGACGATTACGTGAACCACGCGGTGCACATCGCGCTGGTGAACGGCGACCTCGATGCCGTCGAGGCGCCGCTCGTGCGCGTGCACCTGCAGGATACGCTCGGCGATGTGATCGGGGTCACGAGTCCCTCGCTCGGCTGGCCGTTCGAGGACGCGATGCGGCGGGTCGCAGAGGCCGAGGCCGGCGTGATCGTGCTGTTGCGCGAAGCGGAATCGTCACGCGATTTCATCGAGGCCGTCGAGCACCTGGAGAGCGGCCGCGACCGGGCCGTCCAACGCCGCGGCAAGGACGCGGTACTGCGCACCTACGGCGTCGGTGCCCAGATTTTGCGCGACCTCGGACTGTCCAAAATCCGTGTATTATCGGCGCCTAAGCAGATGCACGCGATCTCCGGCTTCGATCTCGAGATCGTCGAATACGTCGAGCGCTGATGGACAGGATCAAAACGACCGAGGGCGACCTGATCGTACGCGACGCCCGGTTCGGGATCGTCGCGTCCCGCTTCAACGATTTCATCGTGGAGTCGCTGCTTCGCTGTGCCGTCGACTGCCTGCGCCGGCACGGGGCGGCGGATGCGGACCTCGAGATCGTCCGCGTCCCCGGTGCGTTCGAGATGCCGCTGGCCGTCGACAGGCTCGCCGCCTCGCGCAAGTTCGACGGCATCGTCGCGCTCGGTGCCGTCATCCGCGGCGCGACGCCGCATTTCGACTACGTCGCGGGCGAGTGCGTCCGCGGCATCGCCGCGGCGGGCCGGCAACACGGCGTGCCGGTCGGGTTCGGCGTGCTGACGGTCGACACGATCGAGCAGGCGATCGAGCGCGCCGGCACCAAGGCCGGCAACAAGGGCGAGGAGGCGGCGCTCGCCGTCATCGAGATGGTCAATCTCCTGCGGCGCATCGACTAGGGTCGGCTGACGCCATGCCTGCCGCGACCACACGCGGTGCCCGCACCCGGGCCCGGGAACTCCTGCTGCAGGCGCTCTACCAGCGGCAGATCGCCGGCCATACGGCCGAGGAGCTGCTCGACCAGTTCCATGCGCAGGCGGCGTACGCGCGCATCGACCAGCAGTATTTCGACGCGGCGCTGCCGGCCATCGTCGCCGCCGAGGCCGCGCTCGGCGCACGCATCGCCCGCTACGCGGACCGGCCCGTCGCGCAGCTCGACCCGGTGGAGCTCGCAATCCTCTCGATCGGTACCTTCGAACTCGCCGAGCGCGGCGACGTGCCGTATCGCGTCGTCATCGACGAATGCATCAACCTCGCCCGGCGTTTCGGGGCGAGCGACGGCCACAAGTACATCAATGCCTGCCTCGATGCGGCGGCAAGGGACCTGCGCAGCGCCGAGCTCGAAGCCAAGCAGAGTGGATGAATTCGAGCTCATCGAGCGCTTCTTCACCCGCGCATCCGGCGCAGGCGTCGTAATAGGAGTCGGCGACGACGGGGCGGTGCTCGCGCCCGCGGCGGGCCGGGACCTCGTCACGGTCGTCGACACGCTGGTCGCCGGTACGCACT
>JAWWBD010000206.1:0-3124 GCA_033721115.1 Woeseiaceae bacterium
GAAGACGGACCGGTTCCGGGCCGCCATCTCCGGGGCGATCTAAACCCTTTTCATGGCCAACTACGGCCACGACGATTGGCAGCGACTCTGGGAAGAGGAGTTCGGGCTGCCGTGGCGAGCGGAGAATCGCGCCGCCTGGGATCACATCTCGCCTTTTTTCGCGCTCGAAAACGTGACGACGCCGACGCTCGTGGTGGGCGGCGAGGACGACTGGAACATGCCGATCCTGAACTCCGAGCAGCTCTATATCGCGCTCAGGCGGCGCGGTATCCCGACGCAGCTTGTCGTCTATCCCGGCGAAGGCCACAGCCTGTCGGTGCCCTCTTACGAACGGGACCTTTACGAGCGCTACCTGGACTGGCTCGAGCGGTTCGTGCCGGGCAGGGAATGAACCCTGGTCCCTGGCGGCTGCGTACCGCTCGAGTGAACGTGGTTTTCGGATACAGTAAGGGCATTCGGGACATGGATCCGCAGCTGCGGTGAACAGGAGAAGATCATGGCGAATTACAAGCTGACCTATTTCGACGTCGACGGCGGCCGGGGCGAACCCATACGCATTGCTTTGCACAAGGCCGGCATCGAGTTCGAGGATCACAGGATCTCGTTCGACGAATTCATGGCAATTCGCGGCAACCTGCGATTCGGCGCCATTCCCGTGCTCGAGACGGACGGCGAGGTCATCACGCAGTCGGATGCGATCGCTCGCTACTTCGGCAAGCGGGCAGGGCTCTACCCGGAAGACGACCTGCAGGCGCTCTACTGTGACGAAGCCCTCGGCGCCGCAGAGGACGCGTTGCACGCCGTCACGCCGACCTTCGGCCTCGAGGGCGAGGCGCTCAAGACGGCCCGTAAAGCCCTGGTCGACGGCAAACTGACGACCTATCTCCGCGGTCTCGGCGAGCTGCTGGCCCGGGGCGGCGACTATTTCGCCGACGGGCGCCTGACCATTGCCGACCTCAAGGTCGTGACACTGACCCAATGGTTCAGCTCGGGCATGCTCGACCACGTGCCCACCGATCTCGTCGCCCGGGTAGCGCCCGGCCTCGTCGAGCACGCGGAACGCGTGGCCAGCGACCCGGTCGTCAAGGCCTGGTACGCGTCGAAATCCGGCAAGTAACCGGCCGCGACGCGCGAAACGGTTCGGCGATGCTGAAGAAATCCCTGCTGGCGCTTCTCGCGGTCACGTTGTGCGTGCTCGCCGTCGTGCTCTGGCAGTTCCTGTTTCCGCCGGCCGCCGTGCTCGACGACTTCGGCGACTACGGTCCGGCGCCGGAACTCGTCGCACCGGTGACGACGCTCGTACCCACCGTGCGGCCGGCGAAAGCCGTCGGCTGGCCGGACGGCGAGTCGCCGTCCGTCCCCGACGGCCTCGCGATCAACCTGTTCGCCGACGGCCTCGATCATCCGCGCTGGCTCTACGCCTTGCCGAACGGCGACGTGCTCGTCGCGGAGAGCAACGCGCCGGAGGGCTCCGGCCTCTGCAGCAGGATGAAGAACCTCGCGGCGAGCGTGGTGCTGCAGTACGGCGGCGCGCGAACGCCGAGCGCCGACCGGGTGACGCTCTTGCGTGATACGGACGCGGACGGCGCCAGCGACGAATCACATGTTTTCGCGGACGGTCTGCATTCACCGTTCGGCATGGCACTCGTCGGCAATGACCTCTACATCGCGAACGCCGATGCGGTCCTGCGCTTCGACTATGTGTCCGGCCGGACCCGGCTGGCCGGGCCTGGCGAGGTCATCACCGCGCTCCCGGCCGGGAAGAACCACCACTGGACCAAGAACATCCTCCCGGCACCCGACGGCCGGAGCCTGTTCGTGACCGTCGGCTCGAACAGTAACGTCGGTGAGTGCGGGCCGGAAGCGGAAGTGGATCGAGCGGCGATCCATCGCCTGGATCTCGCGACGGGCGAACTGACGCGCTTCGCGCACGGCCTGCGAAACCCCAACGGCCTGGCTTTCGAACCCGAGACCGGAGTGCTCTGGACGGCGGTCAACGAACGCGACGAACTCGGCAGCGATCTCGTGCCCGACTACGTCACGTCGGTGCACGAAGGCGATTTTTTCGGCTGGCCTTACTCCTACTATGGCGATCATCCGCAGCCGGGTCTCGATGCGCGCTGGACTGCCGAACCTCCGGCTGCACGCAGTCCCGACTACGCAGTCGGTGCCCATACCGCGTCGCTCGACGTCCTGTTTGCGCGTGACAGTGCGCTGCCCGAGCGCTGGCAGAGCGGGCTCATCGTCAGCCAGCACGGCTCGTGGAACCGCCATCCGCGCGCAGGCTATCGCGTCATCTTCATCCCGTTCGAGAACGGCGGGCCTGCCGGCATGCCCGCCGAACTCGTCGGCGGGCTCCTCGATGCAGACGGCAATGCCCGCGGGCGTCCCGCAGGGCTCGCGCTCGACGCCACCGGTGCACTGCTCGTCGCGGACGACGTCGGCAACGTCGTCTGGCGGGTCAGCGAATCTGCCAGGTGACCTGGACCTGCAGGTAGACGCTGAGTTCGCCGGTCGCGATCCCGGGCACCGAGGCAGACCGCGCCACTTCCATGCCGCCGCCCATCATCGGCACCGGGTAGCCGGCGCCGGGCGAAGTCGAGATTCGCAGCACGTCGCCGAGCTCGACGCCCGCGAGCCCGGCCAGTGCTTCGGCCTGGCTGCGCGCGTCCGCCATCGCGGCCGCCCGCGCTTGCGCTTCGAGTGCCGCCGAGTCCTCGACGCCGAACCCGATGCCGTGGATCGCGTTCGCACCCGCGTCGGTCACGGCCGCCAGGACCTGTCCCAGCCGGTCGATGTCTCTTACCGTTATGCGCACCGTGTTGTTGACGCGGTAACCCGTGATCGTGATCTCGCCCGTGCCGCGGACGTCGTGATGCTGCTCCGGCCAGACGCTGTAGTCCGCCGTCTGGATGTCCCTGGCTTCGATACCCTCGTCACGCAATGCCTGCATGATGCGCTCGACGACCGCCTGGTTCTGTTGCGTGGATTCCGTAACCGTCGGCGCCAGCGTCTGGACGCCGGCGTTGACCGTGGCCCGGTCCGGCGGGCCGGACGCCTCGCCCTGCCCGATGACGGTGATGCTCCGTACGCCGCCTGCCCCGTCCTGCGCCGCCACGGGGCC
>JAWWBD010000207.1:0-2806 GCA_033721115.1 Woeseiaceae bacterium
GCCCGTCGCCGCCTCGCAACCGTCCCCCTTGAGCGCGAGTGTCGGGCCGCAGATCGGGCAGGCGATCGGTTCGGCGTGGAAGCGGCGGTTGCCGGGGTCGCCGTACTCGGCCGCGCAGTCGGCGCAGAGCGGAAACCCGGCTATGCTCGTGTTCGGCCGGTCGTAGGGCAGGGCTTCGATCAGCGTGTACCGGGGTCCGCACTGCGTGCAGTTGATGAACGGATAGGCATGGCGCCGGTCGGCTGGATCGGCGAGTTCGCGCTCGCAGTCGGCGCACATGAAGTAGTCGGGCGGCACGAAAATCCGCGCCTCGGCGTCCCGCGCGCTCGGCAGGATCGAGAAATCGAGGTAGGCTGCCGACTCTTCCGGCAGTACCTTGACGATCTCGGGCCTCGCGAGCGGCGGCGCGCGCCGGATCAGCGCCTCACGAAAGCGCCTGAGCACCGCCTGGCGGCCGCAGGCGACGATCTCGACCTCGCCCAGGCGGTTCTGCACCGTGCCGAGCACACCGTATTCGCGGGCGAGACGGTAGACGAAGGGCCGGAAGCCGACGCCCTGCACGTGCCCCGCGAGCGTCAGGCGCATGCAGTAGCTCGTGGTCCTTGCCGTGCCGGAACCGGCGCGCCGCCGCCGCGAGTGGCTGCGCCGCGGGTCGTCGCGCAGCGTCTCAGCCAACGGAGCGCTCCGGCGGCCGGCCTTCCCACACGTTGTCGCGCAGGCCGGAAGCCCACCATATCCGGCATGCCCCCTCGTCCGAGACCATGCAGGGGCCGATCGGCTTTCGCGGCGTGCACGCGAGGCCGTAAAGCCGGCACTGGTTCGGATAGATCCTGCCGAGCACCACGCGCGCACAGTCGCAGCCCGGCGGCATCTCGCCGATGCGCTTGCGCGATTCGTCGGCGTAGGAGGGAAGTACCTGCCGGGCGTCATGTGCTGCGTACGCTTCGCGCAGGGTATAGCCTGACTCCGGGATGATCCCGACGCCGCGCCAGTTGGCGTCGGTGATGCGCATGACCTCGTCGAGGCGGGCCCGCGCTTCGGCGTTGCCGCCGGATCGCACGACCTCCGGGTAGCAGTTATCGAGAACGGCGCGGCCGCGGGCGAGCTGGTGCAGCACCGATACCATTGCAGCAAGCAGCGTGTCCGGGCGAAAGCCCGCGATTGCCGCCGGGATGCCGTGCCGGTCGGGGACGAACGCCCATTCTTCGGGTCCCATGACGGTCGAGACGTGCCCGGGCGCGACCAGGGCATCGAAACCCGGCGCCTCGGAGTCGAGCAGCATCGCGACGGCGGGCCAGGTCCGGCGCCCGGACAGCAGGACGAGCAGGTTGTCGGGTGCGCCCTCGGCCAGCATCGCGGCAACCGGCGCGGTCGTGGTCTCGAAGCCGGCTGCGAAAAAGACGACGCGGCGCCCCGGGTCGGCCGCCGCGATCCGGACAGCCTCGGTCGGCGAGGCGATGGGCCGTATATCGCCGCCTGCGGCCCGCGCCTGCTCGAGCGAGCGCGGCTCGCGCTTGGGCGCGTTGACCGGCACCCGCAGCATGTCGCCGAATGCGACCAGCGTCAGGTCCTCGTTGAGGGCGAGCTGGATCGCCTCGTACACGTCCTCCTCGGGGCAGATACAGACCGGGCAACCCGGTCCGGGCACGAGTTCGATCGCCTCCGGGATCGCGCCGCGCAGTCCCGCGACCGATATCGCGCGCTCGTGCCCGCCGCACACGTTCATGATGCGCACGGGCCGGTCGAGCTCGATTTCGCGGAGCTTGCCGAGCCAGTATTTCCCGTCCTGATTCATTGTCTTGTCATCCAGTCGAGCCATGCGTCCAACCCGCTGCCTGAACGCGCCGAGACCCGGAGCACGGGCGCGGGGTTAGCCAGTTCGCGCACGCAGCGTTCCGCGATGTCCGGGTCGAAGTCGTCGAGCACGCCCAGCAGGTCCGCTTTCGTCAGGAGCACGAGGTCGGCCTTGCGGAACATGACCGGGTACTTCGCCGGCTTGTCGTGGCCCTCCGGCGTCGACAGCAGGGCGACGTTCGCGTGCTCGCCGAGGTCGAAGCTGGCGGGACAGACGAGATTGCCGACGTTTTCGATAAAGATAAGGTCGAGTTCCTCGAGCGGCAGCCGGTGGAGGACACCGTGCACCATGTGGGCATCGAGGTGGCAGGCGGTGCCCGTCGCGATCTGCTCGGCGCGGACGCCCCGGGCGCGGATTCTCGCCGCGTCGTTCTCGGTCTCGAGGTCGCCTTCGATGACGGCGATCCGAAAGCGCCCGCCTACGGCGTCGATCGTGGCTTCGAGCAGGCTCGTCTTGCCTGCGCCCGGCGAGGACATCAGGTTGATTGCGCGGACACCGTGGGCATCGAGGTGGGCGCGGTTGTGGCGCGCCTGCTCGTCGTTGGCGGACAACAGCCCCTGCAATACCTCTACCGATTCGCTGCCGTGCGAAGTGACGGCAAGGGGCCCGCCGTAGGCAACGAGATGTTCGTTGCCGGGGGTCAGGTTGCAGCCGCAGTTATTGCACATGACGGCACTCCGCGCGGCCTCAAACTTCGGCAGCGAGCATCTCGTCGAACAGTGCCCAGGACTCCGCGGCTTCCTCGCCGGAAACCTTCTGGATCGCGTAGCCGACGTGGACGAGGACGTGATCGCCGACGACGACTTGCTCGTCCTGGAGCATGAACAGGCTCACGTCACGCTCGATTCCGCGCGCCTCGCAGGTACACTGGAAACCGTCGATCCGGGTAACCTTCATCGGGACGGCGAGACACATGGACCTATCCTCCGGGCAGCGTCCGCCCGTTGTATA
>JAWWBD010000208.1:0-2625 GCA_033721115.1 Woeseiaceae bacterium
CCGCCTCGTCGAGCACGGTGCTGCGCCGGATCTCGGCGACGACCCCCTGGTGGCGCGTGTCGCCGCAGAGCTGCGCGAGCCGGGCCCGGTTCGCGGGCAGCACCTCGATGCCCCGCTCGCCCGCCTCCCGGATCAGCGCCTCGACACGCGGGTTCGCCGTACGGTATTCCGCATAGAGCCGCCGGATTTCGGCCGTGTCGCCGGCCAGCGCCTGTTCGACGGCGCGAAGCCCGGTGACATAGCGCGCTTTGCTCACCGGCGCTTCTCGACCGGCCGGAAGTCGATCTTGCGGCTGTCGACGTCGACGCTCTGGACGCGCACCCGCATGGCATCGCCGATACCGTACGCCGTCCCGCTCCGCTCGCCGACCAGCCGCATCCGGCCCGGCTCGAAGCGGTAATAGTCGTTGGCGAGGCTGGTCACGTGCACGAGCCCGTCGATCTGCATGCCCGTGATCTGGACGAACAGCCCGAAGTTGGTCACGCCGGTGACGACGCCGTCGAACTCGTCGCCTACGTGCTCCTCCATGTACTCGCACTTGAGCGCCGCCTCGACGTCGCGCGTGGCATCCTCGGCGCGCCGCTCGTGCGCGGACGTGACGTGGCCCAGGCGCTCCATCGTGTTCCTGTCGTAGTGATACGCGCCGGGCTTGCCGCCACGAATGATATGGCGAATCGCCCGGTGCACGAGCAGGTCCGGGTAGCGGCGGATCGGCGAAGTGAAGTGCGCATAGGCATCGAGCGCGAGCCCGAAGTGGCCGATGTTGTCGGGCGAATACTCGGCGTGCTTGAGCGAACGCAGCATCGCCATCGAGATCGCCTCGCTGTCGGCCCGCCCCTTCACCTGGCGCAGGAGCTGGTTGAACTGGCGCGGCTGCACGTGGTCGGGGTGCGGCACCTTGAGGCCGAGCGAGACGAGGTATTCCCGCAGCTCCGCGAACTTGTCGGGATCCGGACGCGCATGCACACGATAGAGCCCGTTGATGCGGTGCCGGCGCAGAAACTTCGCCGCCTCGACGTTGGCGGCGATCATGCATTCCTCGATCAGGCGATGCGCGTCGTTACGCTCCACGGCGACGATGCGCACGATCTCGCCCTGCTTGCCGAGCTCGAACTTGGTCTGCGGCAGGTCCAGCTCGAGCGCGCCGCGGCGGTCCCGGGCCTTTGCGAAGACGCGGTACAGCGCGTGCAGTTCGCGCACGACGCCGCGCACGTCGCGCGGCACAGCCGACTTCTTGCTGCCCGTGAGAAACGCGTCGACGGCGCTGTAGGTCAGCCTGGCTTTGGAGCGCATCACGGCCTCGTGAAACGTCGAGCGGGAAACCTTGCCTTCGGCCGTCACGCGCATGTCGCAGACGACGCACAACCGGTCGACCTTCGGGTTCAGCGAACACAGGCCGTTCGAGAGCACTTCGGGAAGCATCGGCACGACCCGGTCCGGGAAATAGACCGACGTGCCGCGGACCGTCGCTTCCGTGTCGAGGGCCGAGCCGATCTCGACGTAGTGCGCGACGTCCGCGATCGCGACCAGCAGGCGCCAGCCGTTGCCGCGCTTCTCGCAGTAGACCGCGTCGTCGAAGTCGCGGGCGTCGGCACCGTCGATCGTGACGAGGTCGAGGTCGCGCAGATCCAGCCTGCCGCGCTTGGCCGCCGCAGGCACGTGCTTGCCGAATTTCCGGGTCTCCTCGCGGACCGCCTTCGGCCATTCGGTCGGGATGCCGTGGGTGTGGATCGCGATGTCGGTCGCGATGCCCTTTTGCTGGGGATCGCCGATCACGCGTACGATCCGGCCGGTGGCCTGCTCGCGGTGGCTCGGGTAGTCGAGTATTTCGGCGACCACCACCTGGCCCGGCTTTGCATTGCCCGAGTCCTTCTGGCCGATCAGGATCCGGTGCGTGAGCTTCGGGTTGTCCGGCACGACGAGGCCGATGCCGCGTTCGCGGATATAGTGACCCGCGATCTCGCGCGTGCCGCGGTCGAGGACCTCGACGACCTCGCCCTCGGGCTTGCCGCGCCGGTCGCGGCCGACGATCTTGATGGCCACCCGGTCGCCGTCGAACAGTGCCCGCATCTCGCGCGCCGACAGGTACACGTCGTCGTCCGCCCCGTCGTCGCGAATCACGAAGCCGAAGCCGTCGCGATGGCCGCTGACGACGCCCGTCACGAGGTCGATCCTGGCCGTCAGGCAGTATTCCCGACGCCGGTTCTCGATGACCTGCCCGGCACGGACCATCTCCCGGAGGCGGTCGACGAGCAGGCTGCGCATGCGCTGGCCCTTGAGCCCGAATGCCTCGAGGATCCGCTCGGCGCGGACCGGCTTGCCCTCGGCTTCGAGGAAGTCGAGCAGCTCGTTACGGCCTGGGATCGGGTGCTGGTAGCGTTTGTCTCGTTTTTTCGCTGTTTTCTTGCGCTTGTTGCGGGGCAAAGGGAATGGCTCCGGATTCGGTGTGTGATTGACAGCGGTGACCGGCTTTCAGTAGAGTGCGCTGCCTCGCCAGGACCGCAATTGTACGCGGTTCTACCGGGCCCAGGTGGCGGAATTGGTAGACGCGCTAGCTTCAGGTGCTAGTGGGGGTAACCCCGTGGAGGTTCAAGTCCTCTCCTGGGCAGTTTTTTCGCTACTCGA
>JAWWBD010000209.1:0-2602 GCA_033721115.1 Woeseiaceae bacterium
CGGGCGCCCCCCGCCCCCCGGGGGGGGGGTTTGGGTGGGGGGGCGGGGGCCCGCGGCTCGGCCGTCCTTGTCCGCCCGCGGGGTTCCCGCCCCGCCCCCCCACAGCGCGCGCAGTTTTCCGCGAGCCGCTCTCGCAGTCGGAGCGCTGGGGGGGGTTATTCCTCTGGGGCCGCTTCCGGCGCCTGCTCGGTCATGAGGACGATGGCCATCGGGGCAGCATCGCCGGGCCGGGGGCCGGTCTTCAGGATCCGCAGGTAGCCGCCGGGCCGTTCCTTGAAGCGCGGCCCGAGGTCGGTAAAGAGCTTGCCCACGACCTCCTTGTCGCGCAGCCGGTCGAACGCCAGGCGCCGGTTGGCGACGCTGTCTTCCTTGGCGAGCGTGATCAGGGGCTCCACGACCCGCCTGAGCTCCTTGGCCTTGGGCAGCGTGGTCCGGATCGTCTCGTGCCGGAGCATCGAGGCCGCCATGTTCCGGAACATCGCGCGGCGATGGGAACTGCTGCGGCCCAGTCGGCGGCCGGATTTTCTGTGACGCATGGTATCAGTCCTTCAAATTCGATCGGTGTCAGAGCCCTTTGCAAAAGGGCTCTGACCCCTGTTTCGTTTCCTACAGGCCGAGATCGTGATCCGGGCGCAGGCTGGCCGGCGGCCAGTTCTCGAGCCGCATGCCCAGCCCGAGGCCATGGCCTTCGAGCACTTCCTTGATCTCGGTCAGCGACTTCTTGCCGAGATTCGGCGTCCGGAGCAGCTCCACCTCGGTGCGCTGGACGAGATCGCCGATGTACATGATGTTCTCGGCCTTGAGGCAGTTCGCCGAACGGACGGTGAGCTCGAGTTCATCGACCGGCCGGAGCAGGATCGGGTCGACCTGGCTCTCGGCCTGCGCGCCGGCGCCCTCTTCCTGGCCCTTGAGATCCACGAATACCGACAGCTGGTCTTTCAGGATGCTGCCGGCGCGGCGAATGGCCTCTTCCGGGTCGATCGTGCCGTTGGTCTCGATCTCGATGATCAGCTTGTCGAGGTCGGTGCGCTGTTCGACGCGCGCCGCCTCCACGTTGTAGGTCACGCGCTCGACCGGGCTGAACGAGGCATCGAGCTGCAGCCGGCCGATGGGCCCTGCCTGCTCCTCGAACAGCGGCCGCTGCGTCGCGGGGCGATAGCCCCGGCCGCGCTCGACCTTGAGAATCATGTTCAGCTCGCCGGCCTTGGTCAGATTCGCGATGACGAGCTCCGGGTTCATGACCTCGACGTCGTGATCGAGCTGGATGTCGCCAGCGGTTACCGGGCCGGGCCCCTTCTTGGAAATACGAAGTTCGGCGGTATCCCGAGCATGCATGCGTACGGCCACCTGCTTGAGGTTCAGCAGGATCTCGACGACGTCTTCCTGGACGCCCTCGATGCTCGTGTACTCGTGCAGCACGCCGTCGATCTCGACCTCGGTGATCGCAGCACCGGGCATGGACGAGAGCAGGATGCGGCGCAACGCGTTGCCCAGCGTATGACCGAATCCGCGTTCGAAAGGCTCGATGACCACCTTGGCCAGCAAGTCGTTGACCGGCGTCACCTTGACGACGCGCGGCTTGAGAAACTCGTGTACTGATTCCTGCATGGGTAAATACCTTCCTGACTACTTGGAGTACAGCTCGACGACGAGGTTTTCGTTGATATCGGGGAGTATGTCTTCCCGATCCGGCAACGACTTCAGCACACCCGTCATCTTCTTGGTGTCGACTTCGACCCAGTCGGGCAGGCCGACCTGGTTCGCGATCTCGATCGCATTCTGTACGCGAAGCTGCTTCTGCGCCCGCTCCCGCACGCTGATCGCATCGCCGGCCTTGACCTGCGCCGAGGGAATGTTGACGACCTTGCCGTTCATTTCGATGCTCTTGTGGCTCACGAGCTGGCGCGCTTCCGCGCGCGTCGCCGCGAAACCCATCCGGTACACGACATTGTCGAGCCGCCCTTCGAGCAGGCGCAGCAGATTCTCACCCGTCGAGCCCTTGAGCTGCGCGGCGCGCTTGTAATAGTTGCGGAACTGCCGTTCGAGCACGCCGTACATGCGGCGCAGCTTCTGCTTCTCGCGTAGCTGCAGACCGTAGTCCGACAGGCGCGGACGCCGCTGCGGGGCGCCGCCTGGCGGCACCTCGAGCTTGCACTTCGACTCGAGCGGTCGCACGCCGCTCTTGAGGAACAGGTCCGTCCCTTCGCGGCGGGACAGCTTGCATTTTGGTCCTAGATATCTTGCCATTCTTGAGCCTCTATACTCGACGCTTCTTGGGCGGTCGACAGCCGTTGTGCGGGATGGGCGTTACGTCCTCGATGTGCTGGATACGGAACCCGAGCCCGTTCAGCGCGCGAACGGCCGACTCCCGGCCGGGACCCGGTCCGCGCACTTTCACGTCCAGGTTCTTGACGCCGAACTCGAGCGCCGAGCGCCCGGCTTTCTCCGATGCCACCTGCGCCGCAAACGGGGTGGACTTGCGCGAGCCGCGGAAGCCACAGCCGCCCGCCGTCGCCCAGGACAGCGTGTTGCCCTGCCGGTCCGTGATCGTGATGATCGTGTTGTTGAAGGAAGCATGGATGTGCGCTACGGCATCGACCAC
>JAWWBD010000210.1:0-2529 GCA_033721115.1 Woeseiaceae bacterium
GGCAGCGCAGTGATCTTGCGCACGGCCTCGGCGAGGGCGACGACCTCGCGCTCGCGGACGTAGTGCCCGAGGAAACGGGTGAACGCGCCGAATCCCCGCGGATGGACGCCCGCGAGCTCACCGTCGCTGCCGATGACCGTGTGCGGCCAGGCCATGATGGCTTCGATGTCCGGTTCGTCCATGGCAAATCCCAGCATCATGGATTCGGCGTCCTCGCCCTCCATCTCGCCTTCCGCCTTGAGCAGTTCGATCAGCGTCTCTTCGGGATCGGATTCCCGCAGCACCGCGATCTCCGCGATGGTCATGCCGTTGTAGGCTGGTTCCGGCGCATAGGTCGCCAGCAGGATACCCTCCGGTGAGAGCATGTCCTCCAGTATGTAACGCGCCCCTTCACGTCGGTCGAGGTCCCGGTCCGGGAACAGCGTCACCAGCCAGCTGAACCCGGTATTCCAGGCACGGTAAGGATAGACGTCCACCGAGACGTCGACGCCGTCTGCACGGGCTTCGTTCAGCCTGTCCTTCAACTCGTCCGCCATGCCCCACCAGCGGGTCATGGCCAGCTTGACGTGGGTCACTCTAACCGGGATGCCCGCCTCGCGACCGATCTCGATGGCTTCATCGACGGCCTGCCAGAAATACTGGTCCTCGCTGCGGATGTGGCTGGTGTAGCGCCCGCCATATTCGGCCGCCACCTCGGCAAGCGCGATCAGCTCCCCGGTCGAGGAAAAGCTGCCGGGATCGTATTCCAGGCCGCTCGACAGTCCCAGGGCGCCGGCCTCCATCTCCGTTCTGAGCAGGTCGGCCATTGCCGAGACTTCCGCTGCCGAAGCCTCGCGCCGATAGTCCTCTGCCATGACCTCACCGCGTAACGTGCCGTGCCCGGCGAAAGACGCGACGTTGACGGCCACCGGCGTCGCCTCCAGCCGATCGAAAAACTCAGCCAGGGGAAAGTTCTGGCCGCCGTCCTGCCCGGCGACGATCGTCGTCACGCCCTGGCTGACTGCCGCAAGGGCGCCCGGCATCTCGAGCAGGCCGATGTCATGATGACTGTGGGTGTCGATGAATCCGGGCGCCAGCGCGAGCCCGGTTCCGTCGACGACCGTATCGCGGTGCTCCGGTTCGACTGCGCCGACGGCCACGATACGCTCGCCCACGATACGCACACTGACAGCCTGTGGCGGCCCGCCGCTGCCGTCGAGTACGCGGGCATTGACGATCACGACGCCCGGCTCCCCCTGGGGCGCAGGTGCACAGGCTGACAGGACAAGGAACAGGCCGCCCAGGACGGCCGGCAAATAGCTGGTCAATGGATGTCTCGCTTCATCGCTTCTCGAAAAGGATACCGCGCTCGGCACCGGCGCTCAGGTCGAAGCCCGTCAGTGCGCCCGCGGCATCGCGGCGGAAACCGAGGGTGACTGACTGCGGTGCCGACCAGCCCGGGGGATGCAGGGCGAACAGGAACCGGTCGCTTGCTTCCGGTGTGACCGGCAGCGGCGGCTCCTGCTCGATCCTGAGTTCGAGTTCGCCGGCAACGACTGCCAAACGGTACGTGGCATCGAGCTCCGCCGAGTAGTAGGTGCCCGCGAATTCCACGAGGGCAGCGGCGGTCAGCGCGGGCGGCGGGACGACCTGCCGCGAATCCGCCTCGTCACCGGCCGACGAAGCATCCGGCTCGGGCGGGCCGAGCCGCGCGGCGAGGAAATGGTCCGCAACACGCAGGGCAAGCTCACCGGGAGCCGAGAAATCCGCGTTGCAGGCGATGGCGATGCCCAGCCCCGGCTCCACGAACCGCAGAAGCTGGGAGCGGAATCCCCACGAGCTTCCGCTGTGGCCCACGGTCCGCAAGCCGCGGTAGGAATCGAGGACGATCCCCTGGGCGTAGCCGATCGGCTCCCCGGTGGCGAGCGTCCCCTCGGTGAGCATCATCGAGTGAATGGCGGGCGGCTCCGCACCGTGGAGAAATTCGTCCCAACGCAGCAGGTCCTCGACGGTCGAATACAACTGGCCGTCGCCTGCGACGTCGAAATTGTAGTTGTGCACCTCCCGCAGGCGGCCGGCGGCACCCCGTCCGTAGCCCGTGGCACGCTGCGGGATGATTGCTTCCCGATCGTCGTAAAGCCGGCTGCCCTGCATTCCCAGCGGCTCGAAAATGCGCTCGCGCGCGAACTCACCGAAGGACATGCCTGCCGCGCGCTCGATGACCTGCGCGAGCAGCATGTAGGCAGTATTGCTGTAGAGGTAGCGTTCGCCGGGCGGAAAGACCAGCGCGCGCTGTCGGGACATCATCGCGAGGATCTGCGGGTGCGATATCGGAAAGTAGTCGTCGCGGCCGGCCAGCGGAAACAGGTTCAGATAGTCGCGCAGGCCGCTCGTGTGGTAGATCATGTGCCGCAGCGTGATGGGCGCCTCGTAGCGCGGCAGCTCCGGGAGCCATTTGCGCACATCGTCGTCGAGCGCGAGCCGCCCCTCAAGTGCCAGCATGCTGAGGCTGGCGGCCGTGAACTGCTTGGTCACCGAGGCGACGTCGAA
>JAWWBD010000211.1:0-2441 GCA_033721115.1 Woeseiaceae bacterium
CCGCCATGATCGGGTCTTCGATCCTGTCGTCCTGACGCTCGGTCATCACCTTTGCTCCTCGTTCTCGAGCTGCTGCGCAAGCAGGCGCCTTGCGCGATGCACCTGCGCTTTGCTCGTCCCCGGCGCGATGTCGAGCATCGCCCCGGTTTCCTCGTGGCTGTAGCCGTAGACGGCGTGCAGCACGAATACGTGTCTTGCGCCCTGCGGCAGCCGGTCGATCGCCGCCGCGAGGTCCCTGAGCTCCCCGGTGTCGGCGACGGTGGCCTGCCCGGGGTCGATGCCTGCCGCTTCCTGCAGGCGATCCTGCTCGCGCTTCGACTTCCTGATCCTGCCCAGCACCGCGTTGACCGCGATGCGGTGCAGCCAGGTCCCGAACGCGCTGTCGCCGCGGAACCTGTCGAGCTTGTCCCAGGCCCTGATGAAGGCCTCCTGGGCGCAGTCCTCGGCTTCGGCACGGTTGCCGGTCATGCGCAGGCACAGCCCGTACACGCGGTCCACGTGCAGCCGGTAGAGTGCCTCGAATGCGGCCACGTCCCCGCGTTGCGCCCTGGCGATCCAGTCCGCCTCGTCGGTCTCTCCCGGCCTCTCGAGGGTCACCATCCCGGGACTATAGTCGCTCGCTACTGACGCCAAAAGCGCTTCCAATCACGAGACTCCGTAGTCTTCATTACTTGGACACCCGGCGGCTGCTTTTGGTTTGAATGAATCGGCTCCCGCAGCGCATGCTTAAGGCCCTGTCTTTGCTCGGTATTCTGTTATGATTGCGCTGGCCCCCTGCTGACGGCGGCCGTATCAGGCGAATAAGAACCGATAAGCATCGATGACGGGGCACTCCATTCTTTATCTCGGCCAGGGTGAATCCGCCGCCGAGTATCTTGCCGAACTCGAATCCCTGCCCTGCTGCACACTGCTCACCCGCTCTTACGCCTGCGCGATGCCGCGCGGTGCGCCGACGCTCGTCGACATCGTGCTGCTCGACGTTGCGGCCGCCGCCCTCCCGTCCGGGATCGCGCTGCCCGCGTTCGTGGCGGCCTTCAGGGACTGGCCGGTCGTCGCGCTGACGACCCGGGATCGCGAGCACCGCGGGATCGCCGCGGTCAACGCCGGCGCGCAGGCCTACATCTGCATGGACGACGTCTCGGTCGAGGAGCAGGAGGCGGTCTTCGACTATGTCGTCGAGCGCCGGACGCTCGAACGGCAGCTGTCGAGCGCGGACGCCAATGTGCTTTCGGTGCTTCGGAGCATCAATGACGGCGTGGTCGTCGTCGACCGCGCGGGCCACGTCATCGACATCAACCCGGCCGGGCGCACGATCCTGGGCCTGGGGCCGCGGATGCTGCCGGACGCGGGCTGGGAGCAGACCTTCTGCTGCGCCGACGGGGAGGGCGCAAGCTACCGTAACTCCGCGGAGCTGCCGCTCGTTCGCGCGCGGAGCGGCGAGAAGTTCGCGGGGCAGGTCGCAACCTATCGCAAGCCGGACCAGCCGGACACGTTGCTCGCGCTGAACGGCCAGGGACTGTACGACGGCGGCGGCGAACTGGTCGGCGGCATCGTGACGTTCCGCGACATCACGGACGCGACGAAGACGACCAACGAACTGAAGCGGCTCGCGCGCTACGACGAGCTGACCGGGCTCGCCAACCGGGGGCTCTTCACGGAGCAGCTCGCGCGGGCGATCGGCCGCGCGCAGCGCAAGGAAGCGCCGCTCGCCGTGCTGTTCGTCGACCTCGACAAGTTCAAGTCCGTCAACGACACGCTGGGCCACGATGTCGGCGACGCATTGCTGAAGCAGGTGGCCGGGCGGCTGCGCAAGCACCTGCGGATCGGCGACTTCCCCGGCCGCTGGGGCGGCGACGAGTTCGTCGTCTGCCTCGAGGATTTCGGCGAGGCGAACAACGCCGCGGCCGCGGCGCAGAAGCTGTTGCTCGTGCTGTCGGAGAAATACGAGATCGGTGCGAGCGAGGTCTACGCGACGCCGAGCATCGGCATCGCGATGTACCCGGAGTCGGGCGATACGGCCGAGCGCCTGATCAAGGCAGCCGACCTCGCGATGTACGAGGCGAAGAAGCGCGGCGGCAGCCGCTTCCAGTACTACTCTGACGCGCTGAACCTGAAGCTCGCACAGCGCGAGGAACTCGAGGTCGGGCTCCGGCACGCGCTCGTCAGGAACGAGTTCGTGCTGCACTACCAGCCGCGCATCGATCTCGCGAGCGGCCGGCTGATCGGCGTCGAGGCGCTGTTGCGCTGGCAGCATCCGCGCTTCGGGCTGTTACCGCCCGCGCGCTTCCTGCGCATCCTCGAGTCGAGCGGGCTCATCCATTCGGCCGGCGACTGGGTGATCGCCACCGCGTGCCGGCAGCTCGCGGGCTGGCAGCGCCGGTTCGAACTGCCCGACCTGTCGATCGCGGTCAACCTGTCACCGCAGCAGCTCGTGCACCGGC
>JAWWBD010000212.1:0-2362 GCA_033721115.1 Woeseiaceae bacterium
AGGATTCGGTCGACATCGTGACGCAGGCTCCCGAGACCGGCATCTACCGGATGCTCGACGACGGGCGGGTGGTCTATGACCGGTTCGACTACCACCGCCGCGCGGTCGAGAGCGAGAACGAGGCCTTCTTCCTGCGCATCCTCAAGCCCGGCGACTACCGCTACGAGGGCGCGGATCTGGGCATCCTGGTGACGCGCGGGCGCTCGATGACCAACTCGTTCAAGCTGACCGAGCGCTCGAAGCGTTGGATCCACGGGATCAAACAGTGCTTCGCGGCGCGTCCGCTGCCGTCGGCCCAAGCCCTGGCCGAGCCGGTCTTCAAGATCATGTGAGTGGTCGATGCGGCTCGTCTTCCGTGCCGTCTCCGAAGACGAGCCCGGCCCGAAGTGGGCCGGGCTCTTTTCCGAGTATTGGCCCGGCTACCGGCGCTGGTGGCTGCGCGAGGGGCGGGCGGCGCGCCCGACCTACCGCGAGGGGCTGGAGGCGATGCGGACGCACATGCCCGAGATCGTGCCGCTCTATGACGCACTTTGTGACCTGGTCGGGGGCGGCGACAAGGAGGCGCGGTTCCTCAGCTTCTTCGGGCCGCCGCCCTACCTCTCGGCCTGCAGCCAGGCGATCTGGCCGGGAGCGGAACCGGTGATGGTCCGGAACTACGATTACAGCCCCAATGCCTTCGACGCGGTGTTCCTGCACACCCACTGGCAAGGCCGGGCGGTGATGGGCACGTCCGACGGGCTGTGGGGGCTGGTCGACGGGGTGAACGACGCCGGCCTGGCGCTGTCGCTGACCTTCGGCGGGCGCAGGGTCGTCGGCCACGGTTTCGGCGTGCCACTGATCCTGCGCTACGTGCTGCAGACCTGCGAGACCGCCGCCGAGGCCGCGAAGGCGCTGGGCCGCATCCCCTGCCACATGAGCTACAACGTGACCGCGCTGGACCGGAAGCGGGACTACGTCACCGCCTACATGGCGCCCGACCGGCCGGCGGTGCTGACCCATGCCGCGGTCGCAACGAACCACCAGGAGCGGGTCGAGTGGGACGGCCATGCCCGCTTTACCGCCACCGTCGAGCGCGAGCGGTTCCTGCTGCAGCGCCTCACGCTGCACCGCGAGCCGAAGGACCGCTTCGTCGCCGCCTTCCTGCGCCCGCCGCTCTATTCAACCGCCTTCGCCAACGGCTTCGGCACCCTCTACACGGCGGTCTACGAACCGCGCGGGCGGCGCGCCACGCTATGCTGGCCAGGCACGACATGGACCCAGCGCCTGGACGACTTCACCGAAGAAGCCCGCCAGGTCCATTACCCGACCGCCGCGTGAGAGCTGCGGTTTCCTGCCCCACCCCCTTGACGCCCCGCCCCGCCGCGCGTAGATCAGCCCACTCCGGGCGCATAGCTCAGTTGGTAGAGCAGCTGACTCTTAATCAGCGGGTCCAAGGTTCGAGTCCTTGTGCGCCCACCAAATTCCGGAGACATTTCAATATCTTCCGCGGATGAAATTGCCGAGCGGGTCCCCAGTTGGATCGCTAGCCAGCGCATAGGCCGCAGCGAAAATTTGGCTGATTTCGTTACGGCACGTGGTGTCCTCGCTTCGTTAACGGCTCGAAACCTTGGCGAGCATTCGGGAAATGCCGATGAAGGGCGCGGCCGAGTGTGGCGGGGGTTCCGCGAGTTTGTGTGGAATTGATCGGCTGACAAAGGCCGTGGTCGGGAGATCACCGCGACGGCGTAGTTAATCTCAGCCGTGCTGCCGCTCCCATACAACCCGGCATTTCAGACGAAGGCACAACAGTAAACCATTCAAATCGATCCTCTGAGCGGTTTGACCTGATCGCCGGCCAACGAACCGAGCCGGGCATTCGCCTGCGCCGTAAATCTCCGCGCCGAACCGTCGAGTTAATGCGCAGGCGGATCGCCGCTTGATCGCCGTGCCTGCCGGCGTCAAGTTGATCGATGGAAATGCGGATGGGATACCCTGGAGAACGGTGCACTTTTGCCATGGCCAATGCTTCTGCGACCGAGATCACGCAGCGTCTGATCCAATTCAACACCATCAACCCGCCCGGCGACGAGCGGGAGTGCACGCGCTACCTGGGCGCAATGCTCGAAGATGCCGGGTTCCAGGTCAGTTTTTTCGAGTATGGCGAGGGGCGGACCAGCCTGATCGCCCGCCTGGCGGGGAGCGGGACGAGGCCGCCGATCTGCTTTGGCGGGCATGTCGATGTCGTTCCGCTGGGCCTGGCGCCCTGGTCGGTCGAACCCTTCGCCGGCGAGATTCGCGACGGCAAGCTCTACGGGCGGGGCAGCAGCGACATGAAGAGCGGTGTCGCCGCCTTTGTCCATGCCGGGCTCGGGCTGGCTGAGGA
>JAWWBD010000213.1:0-2099 GCA_033721115.1 Woeseiaceae bacterium
AGTCTCGCCAAGGATGTTCACTCCCCACCAGAGTCGGGACCGGCGGATTCGTTGATCGAGGCGCGTTTCGACAGCCTCGGGATCAACGAGATCTGGCGCTGAATAAAAATGTCGGCTCGAGATCATGACCGGTCATCTGAGGGACTTGGTCCGCTGTCCGCTCTGTCCTGTGTGGATGGCTCCTGCGGGGCAAGACGTTTTTCGTGGCGGCTGTCTGGTCAGATGCGGTCTTGTGTCCGGCCTGTTGGCGCGGTGCTCGCGACCGCTGGCCCTGATGGGTTCCGCTGACCGAGCTCCATTCTGCACTGCGGACATGTGAGGTCCGGGACAAAGCACGGGTTGGCTCGATCGTTCGGCTGACCTGATCCATCACGTCATTCGTCTTGCTGTCGGGTGGCCCCCGGGTCTTGGGGCTCAGGCGGTCCTGAGCTTGTAGTCCTGACCGCGCGTCAGGATGGCCCAGGCGATCCGGGCAGTCTTGTTGGCCATGGCCACGGCGGCAAGCTTCGAGGGCTTGCGGTCGAGGATGTCGGCGAACCAGGGGTCGTACTGTTCCGGGTGCTGCTGGATCCTCCTGATCCGGGAGATCATGCCGAGCACCAGGAGGCGCCGGATGTAGCGATCTCCCATCTTCGACATCCTCCCCAGCCGCTCCTTGCCGCCGCTGGATCGGTTGAGCGGGGTGAGGCCGAGCCACGCCGCGAAGGCACGGCCGCTTCGGAACTGACGGGCGTCCCCGACTGTGGCCACCAGGGCCGATGCCGTCACCGGACCGATGCCCGGGATCGTCTCCAGTCGGGCCACCCGCGGGTCCTGACGTGCCTCCCGAGCCAGGCGACGGCCGTACCAGAGAACCCGCTTGTGCAGTGCCACGAGCTGGTGGCTGAGATTGGCGACGATGTCCCGGGCGACGTCGGGCAGTGCGTGTTCGACGCCGTCGAGGAAGCGCCGGGCAAGGGCGATCGCGTGGCCGGCTCCCTGGGCGATCACGATGCCGAACTCCGCCAGCAGGCCCCTGAGCATGTTCACGAGCTGAGTGCGCTGACGGACGACCAGGGCGCGGGCCCGGTGGAGGGCCAGGACTGCCTGTTGGTCCGGCGACTTGATGGCCACGAACCGCATCGACGGTCGCGTCACCGCCTCGCAGATCGCCGCGGCATCGATGGCGTCCGATTTGCCGCGCTTGACGTACGGCTTCACATAGGCCGGCGGAAGCAGCCGGACCTCATGCCCCAGCTTCGCGATCTCCCGTGCCCAGTGATGACTGGCGCCGCAGGCCTCGATTCCGACCAGACAGGGCGGCAGCTTCTCGAAGAAACTCAACACCTGCCCGCGGCGCAGGCTGCGGTTGAACACCAGTGCGCCTTCGCCCGAGATGCCATGCACCTGGAAAACGTTCTTGGCCAGGTCCAGACCAATCGTCGAAACTTCCATCGGGTGGCTCCTCTCTCGCAGTTCTGACAACTGCACTGTGGCGCATCACGACGCCGGTGGAGCAGGAGCCATCCACCCCATCTGTGCTGGGGAAGATGTGGCCGTAGACGTCCATCGTCATGTTGATGGACGAATGCCCGAGCCGGGTCTGTACGACCTTCGCCGGAAGCTCTAGCCCGCCGTCGGCGCGCCGGTTGATGCACCACGACGCGAACCAGTGCCGCAGCGCGTGCATGCCCGTGTATTTTGCCCGCCCCTCCTCGTCCACGACGCCCGCCCGCTCCTGCGTCGGGATAAGCCCGCGATGGACGATGTTGCTGTGATACTCGACCTTGCCCCGGCCGGTCGGGAATACGAGGTCAAGCTCACTCAGCGGACATTGCAACTTCCACTCGCGAAGCGCATTCACAGCCAGCGGCGGGAGCGGCACCGTCCGCTGTCCCGCGTCCGTCTTCGGCATGCCAATGGCAAGCCGCGCGTCGGCCCGCTGCCGGACGTGCAACCGTGCCCGGCCAAGCTCAACGTCCTGCCAACGCAGCCCGCGAAGCTCCGAGGCGCGGAGCCCGGTGAAAATCGCGGTGATGAACAGGGGGCGCCAGCGGCCTTGCGCGTGCTCGACGATGGACCGGATTTCGTCGCGGGTCGGAATGTCCACACCAACCTGC
>JAWWBD010000214.1:0-1597 GCA_033721115.1 Woeseiaceae bacterium
ACCCGACGCGCTCGGACCAGCTCAGGAGCTTCCTGCTCGAAGACTGAGTCGGCAGCCTCTCGATAAAGCCGGGCCATGTGCCCGGCTTTTTTTTGCGTAGAATCACTCCCTGATGATTCTCACTTCCGATGCAATGCAGATCGTTCGGGAATCGGCGAGACGGCTGGCTGCACTGGCTGCCTGCTGCATCCTACCCGGCTGCGAGGCCTGGCCGCCGCACAGCGACGATCTCGTCGACTACGTACGGGACAGAAGTAGCCAGGTCGAGACGCTGGTGTCCGAGTTTCGCGATTCGCCCCTTGGGCGAATAACATGCAACGGATGCGGGGCGGGCAATTCCGTTTCGGGCTATGCGATCGAGAGCCACGTGTTCGTGAACGGCGCGTGGAGGCGCGCCGACAACCCGCGAGACGGACACTTTGCCAGGCTACTTGAGGACGCCGGCGTGTACGGCGTCACCAAGCGGTCCAATGGCCCGGTTGAACTTCTCCTCGCCGAACCCGGTTGGACTGATGCTTCACGTTTCATTATTCAGCTCTTTCACGACGCGGGTTCCGGCGCATCGAATGCCCTGAAGGAATGCGTCAGCGACTTCGACGAAATCGAATGCGGCTGGTGCAAGGTGACGGTCGATGACGCGCTCTGGATTCGCTACCAGTGGTACCCGGAAGACCTCGATCCGGCGGCGACGGAAGCCCACCTCAGCGGAGAGATCAGCTGGGAAGAGTGGCGAGCGAGGGACGAAGCCGCGGAGGAAGCGTGCCTGCGGCGAGGACTGGCAGAAATGGGATACCCGGTCGATGACGAATAGCCGCGCAGTCCGTGTCGGCAAGCATTCGCGGCCGGCGCTGCGGTCGCCCGCGCGAACGGGTATCTGCTAGAATCGCGCTCCCGAGAACGGGCCTGTAGCTCAGTTGGTTAGAGCAGGGGACTCATAATCCCTTGGTCCCAGGTTCGAGTCCTGGCGGGCCCACCAATTAACCTCAGTCGTCGCGGTCCCGCGCGCGGATGCGCTCGGCGATGACCCTGCCGTCGCAGTCCACCAGGCCACGCACCTCCACGTAATTGGCCGCCCGCGGACCTTGTCAAAGCGCGTGCGCGGTCCGACTGTGAGCGGCAGTTCGTCGAACTGCCAGCCCGCGGCACCGGCACTGTGGCGGTGGCGGCTGCCGTCGCCGCGGTTGCGGTCCCCGGCGGCGGACCATCGGCGATCCAGCGCTCGACCAGCGCGGTCTCGTCGCCCGACCGGATAGCCGGCCCGTTGCCCGCGAACAACAGGCCCCGCGACGTCATGCCGCCCGCCGCCGGGCACGACGGACCTCCTGTGTGCGACTGGCGAGTCCGGTAAACTGCACGCACTCCGCCCGCTGGGAACGAGACCGTGGAATACCTCCTGTCCCTCCTGACCGACCCCACCGCCTGGGCCGCCCTCGTCACGCTGACCGTGATGGAAGTCGTCCTCGGCATCGACAACCTGATCTTCATCTCCATCCTGTCGAACCGGCTGCCCGAGGGCCAGCGGGAGCGGGCGCGACGCATCGGTATCGGCGGCGCGCTGGTTCTGCGGCTCGTGCTGCTCGGCACGGTCGCGATCATC